>CAMBUI010000146.1 GCA_945870915.1 Candidatus Kuenenia stuttgartensis
TGGATCCGAACCCGCCGACGACGGCGACGCCATCCGGCCGAACCAGCTGTTCCTGCTCGCCCATTGCGCGACCGTCCCCACCGAGTGGCGCGAGAAGGCGCTCGCGACCGTGATGCGCGAGCTCGCCGCGCCGCTCGCCGTGCGCACGCTCGCGCCGCGCGGCGGGCGCTACCGCGGGCGCTACGAGGGCGACCAGCGCACCCGCGACATGGCGTACCACAACGGCACGGCGTGGCCGTTCCTCGCGGGGCTCCTGCTCAAGGCCGACGCGCGCCGCGCGACCGGTCCCTCGCCGCGGCTGGTGCGCGACATCCGCGCCGCGCTCGCCGACCACCTGCGCGACGGCGGCCTCGGCTCGGTGAGCGAGATCGTCGACGGCGACGCGCCCTTCGAGCCGCGCGGCTGCCCGATGCAGGCCTGGAGCGTGGGCACCCTGCTCGAGGCGCTGCGCGCGCCCGGCGCGCGGAGCGTCGACGCGTGACCGCGCATCAGCACCAGCCGCCGCACCCGCACGCGACCGCCGAGCACGACCGACTCCGCGACGAACGCGCCGGGCGGACGCACTGGCGCCGCTGGGGACCGTACGTCTCGGCCCGCCAGTGGGGCACCGTGCGCGAGGACTACTCGCCCGACGGCGCGGCGTGGGACTCGTTCCCGCACGACCACGCGCGCAGCCGCGCCTACCGCTGGGGCGAGGACGGCCTCTTCGGCTGGTGCGACAAGAACCAGAACCTCTGCCTCACGCTCGCGCTGTGGAACGGACGCGACCCGATCCTCAAGGAGCGCCTGTTCGGCCTGACCAACTCCGAGGGCAACCACGGCGAGGATGCGAAGGAACTCTGGTGGCATGTCGACGCGCTGCCGAGCCACGCCTGGAACCGCATGCTGTACGCGTACCCGCAGCGCGCGTTCCCCTACGCCGACCTGGTGCGGAGCAACGCGGCGCGCGGGCGCACCGAGCCCGAGTACGAGCTGCTCGACACGGGCATCCTCGACGAGGACCGCTTCTTCGAGGTCTGGGTCACCTACGCCAAGCGCTCGCACGACGAGACCGCGCTGCGCATCGAGATCGTGAACCGCGGGCCCGAGCGGGCGGAGATCCACGTGGTCCCGCAGCTCTTCTTCCGCAACACCTGGTCGTGGCGCGAGGACGCGGAGCGGCCCGTGATCGAGGGCGTCCGCTCGCGCGGCGCGCTGGTGGCGACCACGGCCGCGCTCGGCGCCATGGAGCTCCGGCTCGCGCGCGACGCCGAACTCCTCTTCTGCGAGAACGAGACCAACTTCGACAGGCTGTACCACGTCGCGCGCCACGCGCCCGCGACCGACGGCGCGCCCAAGGACGCGTTCCACGAGCGCATCGTGGGCGGGCGCGTCGATGCGGTGAACCCGCATCCGCGCGGCACCAAGGCCGCCGCGTGGCACCGCGTCGCGCTCGAGGCGGGCGCGCGGACCACGATCGACCTCGTGCTCTGCCCCGCGGACAGCGACTTCGCGCCCGCGGACGTGCCCGCGCTGCTCGAGCTCCGCGCGCGCGAGGCCGACGCGTTCTACGAGGTCGTCCACCGCGGGCTTCCGTCGCGCGAGTCGCGGCGCGTGCAGCGCCAGGCGTACGCGGGGCTCCTGCTCTCGAAGCAGTACTACGAGTTCGACGTCCGCCGCTGGCACGACGGCGATCCGACGCAGCCGCCGCCGCCCGAGGAGCGCAGGACGCACCGCAACGCCTCGTGGCGGCACCTCGCGGCGTCGAGCGTGCTCTCGATGCCCGACACCTGGGAGTACCCCTGGTTCGCGGCGTGGGACCACGCGTTCCACTGCGTCGCGGTCGCGAACATCGACCCCGAGTTCGCCAAGGGCCAGCTCTCGAAGCTGCTCACCGACCACTACATGCATCCGTCGGGCGAGCTGCCCGCGTACGAGTGGAACTTCAGCGACGTGAACCCGCCGATCCACGCGTGGGCGTGCTGGCGCGTCTTCCAGATGGACCGTGCGCGCGGCGGCGCCGCCGACCACGACTTCCTCGCCGCGGCGTTCAGCCGGCTGCTCCTCAACTTCACCTGGTGGGTGAACCGCAAGGACGCCTTCGGCCGCAACATCTTCGAGGGCGGATTCCTCGGGCTCGACAATGTCGGCGTGTTCGACCGCTCGCAGCCGCTGCCGGGCGGCGGGCGGCTGCAGCAGGCCGACGGCACCAGCTGGATGGCGATGTTCGCGCTCACCATGATGCGCATCGCGATCGAGCTCGCGCACGAGCGCCCGTTCTACCAGGACATGGCGGCGAAGTTCTTCGAGCACTTCCTCCAGATCGCCGAGGCGATGACGAAGATGGGCGGCAAGGGCGTCGGCCTCTGGAACGAGGAGGACGGCTTCTACTACGACATGATGCACCTCCCCGACGGGCGCATCGAGCCGATCAAGGTGCTCTCGGTGGTCGGGCTGATCCCGCTGTTCGCGGTCGAGACCATCGAGCCCGAGGTGCTGCAGCGCCTGCCCGTGTTCCGCGAGCGCATGGAGTGGTTCCTGCGCGAGCGACCCGAGATGGCGGCGCTGGTGTCGCGCTGGGACGAGCCCGGCCGCGGCGAACGGCGCCTCCTGTCGCTGCTGCGCGGCCACCGGATGAAGTGCCTCCTGCGGAAGGCGCTCGACGAGCGTCACTTCCTCTCGCCGCACGGCGTGCGCAGCCTCTCGCGCACGCTCGCCGACCGGCCCTACTCGATCTGGATCGACGGCAGGCCCTACACGGTCAGGTACGAGCCCGCGGAGAGCCAGACCGGCCTGTTCGGCGGCAACTCCAACTGGCGCGGCCCGATCTGGATGCCGATGAACTTCCTGCTGGTCGAGAGCCTGCAGAAGTTCCACCACTACTACGGCGACGACTTCAAGGTCGAGTGCCCGGTGGGCAGCGGGCGCAAGGGCACGCTGCTCGAGGCGTCGGAGGAGATCGTGCGCCGGAACGCGCGCCTCTTCCTGCCCGACGAGACCGGCGCGCGCCCGAGCCTGGCGATGCACGCGCGGTACGCGCAGGACCCGACCTTCCGCGAGCTGCTCAACTTCTACGAGTACTTCGACGGCGACACCGGACGGGGCTGCGGCGCCTCGCACCAGACGGGATGGACGGCCTGCATCGCGAAGATGCTCACGCCCCGCGACGGACACGGCGCCGCGACCCGCCTGCGCGACGCGATCGGCTAGACTCCGTCTCCCGCAGGTGGGGTGGCCGAGCGGTTGAAGGTACCGGTCTTGAAAACCGGCAGACCCGTCAGGGTCTCGAGGGTTCGAATCCCTCCCCCACCGTTCCGACCGCCCGCGCCTCCGGCATCACCGCCCGCGCGCGGTACCCTTCGCCCACCCGGAGACCTCCATGCGCGCACTCATCGTCGCCCTTCCGCTGCTCGCGTTCCTGCCCGCCTGCAACCTCGCGCCCTACACCAAGGCCGATGTCGCCGCGGTCGACATGAACGGCGCCACCGCGAGCCTCGAGGCGCTGCGTGCGTCGGCGCGCGAGGTGCTCGCCGGGTACGACGCGCTCCTTGCGCCCGACGCGGACCTGCGCGCGGGATACAAGGCCTTCACCGCGTCGGCGGACGGATTCGACGGCAAGGTCGAGGGCGTCAAGCGCGCGATCGACTCGGTCGAGAAGTCGACCGCCGTGTACCTCGAGACCTACGCCGCGACCCGCGAGTCGATCAAGAACCAGGACCTCCGCGCGGCGATGTTCGTGCGCAAGGAGTCGATCGAGCGCCAGATCGCCGACACCAAGGTCGAGCTCAGCGGCCTGCTCGCCGCGACCGACTCGATGGCGCGCGAGCTCAGGGACCTGCGCCTCTTCTTCGGCGCGAACCTCAACGCGCAGGCGGTCGGCCAGGCGTCGGCCGTCGGCGACACCCTCCGCGGCTGCCTCGCCAACATCGAGGCGTCGGTCGACCGCGTCACGCTCGAGCTCAAGGACCTTTCGGTGAGCCTGGCGAGCGAGCGGAAGGACTGAACGCGAAGTTTCGGTGAAGCCTCCGCGGCGGACGGCGGCGGCCCGACCCGGGCACGCGGGGTCGGCGACGCGCCGTGCGCCGCCGCAGCGCAGGCCCGCGGCGCGATGCGGGCCCGCGACGAGATGCAGCCCCGCGGCGAGATCTTCCGATTCGAGCGGTGATTCCGCTACACTCGCCGACGACCTTTGGTCGATCCCCCCGCGTGCAGAACGAACCGTCCATCCTCGAGCGCGTCGCAGCCGGCGACCCCGCCGCTCCCAACGAGTGCATCGAGCGCTTCAGCGGTCTCGTGTGGAGCCTCGCGCGGCGTCTCTGCTCGAGCCCGTCCGACGCCGAGGACGCGGTCCAGGAGATCTTCATCGACCTCTGGAAGAGCGCGGCGCGCTTCGACGCGTCGATCGCGAGCGAGACGACCTTCGTCGCCATGATCGCGCGTCGCCGCCTGATCGACCGCGGTCGGCGCAGGATGCGCCGGCCCGAGGTCCCGCAGATCGCCGAGACGGTCGCCGACCGCCGCGAGCAGCGCGACGGAACCGAGCGCAACGAGCAGCAGCGCATCGCGCAGCGCGCCTTCGAGCAGCTCCGGCCCGAGCAGCAGCAGGTGCTCCAGCTCGCGATCCACCACGGCTGCTCGCACGAGCAGATCGCGACCGCGACCGGCATGCCGCTCGGCACGGTCAAGACCCACGCGCGGCGCGGACTCATCAAGATCCGGCAGATCCTCGCCGAGCAGGGCGTGATGTCGCCGGAGGAGATCCAGCGCGCAACCTACGACCGCGCGCCCGCGGGAGATCGCGGTGCGCCGGGTTCCGACGGGGGTGCCGCATGAGCGACGACCTCCGCCCGCAGGATCGCCTTCGCGAGCGTGCCGCCGATGTGGCGCTGCACGGCGACGCCTTCTCGCTCGAGGAGATCGAGCTCGCGCTCCAGCTCGGCATCGACCTCGAGCGCGAGACCGAGGAGCTCGAGCTTGCCGCCGCGGCGCTCGCGGTCGCGCAGCTCGGACGGTTCGCGCCGCTCGCCGAGCCGGTCGCGCCCGCGGCCGACGCAGGCGACGCGATGCCGGCCCACCTCAAGGCGCGCATCGCCGCCACCGCCGCCGCGGTGATCGCGCCCGATCCGATCCGGATCCATGAGACGCCCGGCCGCGCGGAGGCGTCCGCTCCCACCGCAGCAGCCACCGCCGCATCCCGCGCCCCCTTCGGGGCCAGGGACTCGATGGCCCCCTTCGGGGCCAGGGACTGGATGCTCGCCGCCGCGAGCATCGCGCTCGGCGCGGTTGCCACGGTGATCGTGCTCAACGCGGGCACCGCGGGGGACGGCTCCACCCGCGATCCGGCCGCGTTCGTGCGCACCCACCCGCGCGCGGTGCATTGGCCGTGGCAGGGTACGGACGACCCGCATGTGGTCGGCGCCGTCCGCGGCGAGGCGTACTTCGATCCCGACTCGGAAGACGGGCTCCTCGAGATCGAGGGCCTCGCACCCAACGACCCGGCCGTCGAGCAGTACCAGCTGTGGATCTTCGACGCCGCGCGCGACGAGCGCTATCCGGTCGACGGTGGCGTCTTCGACGTCCGCAGCCGTGGGCGCGTGGTGATCCCGGTCAAGGCGCGCGTCGATGTGTCGACGCCGATCCAGTTCGCGGTGACCGTCGAGCGCCCCGGCGGCGCGGTGGTCAGCGAACGGCGGATCGCGTTGCTCGCGAAGCCGTGATCGCGGAGGTGCTGCCGCGTGCGGCGACCGTGATCGTGGCGTCCGGTGTTCCGCAGACTGCGTCTGCGGGCACCCACATGGATCGTGCACCGGCCGCGGACGGACGGCTGCGCACGGACACCCACATCGGGCGGGTACCGGCGCGGCGCACGCGGGCACCCGCCGCGTGCGGCGACCAGCGCTGTTGCCGAATGGCAAAATCACAACAACAGCGGCGCCTGCGTGGCGAAACCTCCCGCGCGGCATTCCCTACCATCACGCCCTATGCCAATTGCGATCCTCGGATGTGCGTGCGCGCCCGCCCTCTCGGCCGCGCTTCTCTCAGTCGCTCCCGCCGCGGACGCGACCGGCGGACTCTGCCGCTACCCCGACATCTCGAAGACGGACATCGTCTTCGTCTACGGCAACGACCTCTGGCTCGTGCCCAAGCAGGGTGGCGTCGCGACGCCGCTCGCGAGCCCGCCGGGCTTCGAGGGGTCGCCCCGCTTCTCGCCCGATGGCCGGACGATCGCGTTCCGCGCCAACTACGACCAGTCGCTCGACCTCTACACGCTTCCCGTGTCGGGCGGCATCCCGCAGCGCGTGACGCACCACCCCACGCCCGAGGTCCTCTGCGACTGGACCCCCGACGGCAAGGGCCTCGTCTTCATGACCGCCGCCCTCGAGGGACTCGCGCGCGCGCAGAAGCTCTACACCGTGCCGGTCGCGGGCGGCCTGCCCGCCAAGCTGCCGGTGCCCTACGGGGCGAACGGCGCGCTCGACCAGAGCGGCGAATGGCTCGCGTACACCCCCCACTCGACCGACAACCGCACCTGGAAGCGCTACCGCGGCGGCATGGCCACCGACGTGTGGGTCTTCAACGTGAAGTCGGGCGAGGCGCGGCGCATCACCGACTGGGAGGGCACCGACACCCTCCCGATGTGGCACGGCCGCAAGGTCTACTACCTGTCCGACAACTGCCCGGGCGAGGGCAACGTGCTCAACGTGTTCAGCTACGACGTCGACTCGGGCAAGACCGCGCAGGTGTCGAAGTTCACCACCCACGATGTGAAGTGGCCGGCGATCGGCCCCGATGACGGCGGCGCGGGCGAGATGGTCCTCCAGCACGGCGACCGCATCATGCGCCTCAACCTCGACTCGGGCGTGGCGGTGCCGGTCGACATCACCGTGCCCGGCGACCGCGACACCCTGCGCGTCGCGACCGTCGACGCTGCGGAGAACATCCAGGGCGTCTCGATCTCGCCCACCGGCAAGCGCGTCGCGGTCGTCGCCCGCGGCGACATCTGGTCGGCGCCCGCCGAGAACGGCACGCCGCGCAACATGACCCGCACCGACGGCGTGTTCGAGCGCAGCGCCACCTGGAGCCCCGACGGCAAGACGATCGCGTTCTTCAGCGACGCGAGCGGCGAGTACGAGCTCTACACCATGCCTGCCGACGGGAAGGCTGTCGACGGGAAGGCTGTCGACGGGAAGGCTGTCGAACCCACGCGCATCACCACCGACGCGAAGGGCTTCCGCACCGACATCGTCTGGTCGCCCGACTCGAAGTCGGTCGTGATCCAGGACAAGGCCGGCCACATCGAGCTCGTGAAGCTCGAGGACGGCAGCGTCACCGCCATCGACCGCAACCCCGAGGCGCCGCAGGCGGTCGCGGTCTCGTGGTCCCACGACTCGCGCTGGATCGCGTGGTCACGCTCCTGCGACGGCAGCGAGCTCGAGGCCGTGTTCGTCTACGACACCAAGGCCACCGATCCGGCGGCCGCCAAGTCGCAGCTCACCAGCGGCTTCTTCAGCGACTCGGAGCCGACCTTCGACCGCAAGGGCGAATGGCTCGCCTACAAGAGCGCGCGCAACTTCTCGCCGTCGTACAGCGAGTACGACACCACCTGGATCTACAACAACTCGACGGTGCTCATCGCGGTGCCGCTCAAGAAGGACATGAAGCTCGGCTGGCTCCCCACCAGCGACGAGGAAGGCCAGAAGGACGACG
>CAMBUI010000147.1 GCA_945870915.1 Candidatus Kuenenia stuttgartensis
ACCGCGAGGTCGTGCCCGTGCAGGTCCCAGGTCACCGCGGGACTCCAGTCGCCGCCGTTCTCGTCGAGCCAGCGCCCCTCGGGCGACCTCCGCACGATCTGGCTCACCAGCGGAGCCGTCGGGAGGTCCGCCGCGACCGGCGGCCAGAAGCCACCCGGCACGCCCGGCGCGTTCGGCGGCGGATTCGGCGCGCCGGGATACGGGTTGACCTTCGTGCCGACCACCGCGGCGTCGATGATGGTCGTCCCGTTGCCGCACTCGAAGATCGCTGCGTACACCGAGTCGCCGTCGGTCGCGAGCGCCCGCGGGTCCTCGCCCTCGAGCTGGATCGACAGCGGCGCCGCCGCGAGGTCGGCAGGGTCGTACACCGCGATCATGTTGCGCTGCGACAGCGTCACGAACGCGCGCTGCGGGCTGCCCGCGAACACCACGTCGCATGGCTCGTCGCCGCACGGAACCGTGGCCACCACGCGCCCCGATGCGATGTCGACCACGGTGATCGAGTCGGAGACGTGATTCACCACCCACGCCTCGGTCGCGGTGCGCGCACGCACGCTCACCGGCTCGAGACCGGTGGGAATGCTCGCGGCCCGCTGGAGGTAGGGCCACGAACCGAGCACATCGAGCACCTCCAGCCGGCCGTCGACGGTGTTCACCGCGAGCAGCCGCGCGCCATCGGGCGCGAGCTCGAGCGGGTGCACATGCGGGCTCTCGAAGTGAAGGAACTGCTGCGCCTCCGCCACAGGGCACGCGAGCAGCGCGATGGATGCGACGCCCGGAGCCCATCCGCGGGTCGAGGCGACGGAGGCGATCGCCGTCGCCGCCACGCGGCTGCGCGACCAGGCGCAGGGACGCTCGAACCGGGACCGCTCGGATTGGGACCGCTCGAATCGGGACATGTGGACTCCTCGGAGCTCGCGTCCGCCACCGGACGCGGCGGAGGTCCGCAAGGTACGCGCGCCGATGCCCGAGCTCCCGTGGAGGACCGGAAAATCCCCGCATCAACCGCCGCAGGCACCCCACGCGCCGAGCAGGATCGCGAGATCCGCGCCACCGATCGACCCGTCGCAGTTGAAGTCGCCCGCGCCCGAGCCGCCCCAGTTGCCGAGCAGCACGGCGAGGTCCGGCCCGTCGATCATCCCATCGCGGCCGGCGATGTCGAAGCGGCAGGTCGACGTGGGCGTGCTGCCCGGATCGGCCGGATCGCTGCACGCGGCGCGCTCGTCGCCGTCGCGGAATCCGTCGCCGTCGCGGTCGAGCGCCCGCCCGCCCGTGCCGTTGGGCACCAGCGTGTAGGTCACCTGCGCACCCGATGCCGCGAGGGCATCGAGTTCCGCGAGCGTCCGTGTCTGGCCCGCCACATCGGTCTGGAACGAACCCGACTGGTAGAGGTAGCCGCGTTCCACGCCCCCGACCACCGCGCGCGCGGTCAGCGTCGAGCTGCCCGCGTTGGCGATCGACACCAGCTGGTTGCGGCGGGTCGACCCGTTCTGCGCCGCGCCGCCCATCGTGGCCTGCGCGCCGACCGACGCATGGGTGCCCGTGTCGAAGGACAGCATGAACGCCGCGACATCCCGCCGCTGCTGGTCGCCCGCCGCGCCCGCCGCGAAGTTGAACACGGTGAGCTTGAAGAAGTCGAACAGCGTCGGCGTCGCGCCGTCGTGGGTGAAGCCGAAGCCGCGGTTGTTCGCGGAGGCGGTGAGGGCGTCGAAGCCCGTCTTCTCGAGCATGTTGCGCAGGTGCGGCACCTTCATCGCCTGCGGCTCGGCCAGCAGGTTGCCGCTGATGATGCTCGAGGTGCCGCCCGTGGGCATGGTGTGGCAGGTCACGCACTGCACGAAGTCGAGGTTGCCGGTGTTGAAGAGCTGCTCGCCCGTCGCGGGGTTGCCGCCCGCGAGCGCCGTCCGCAGCGAGCCGTCGATGTTGCGGTTGGGGTTGGGCGGGAAGGCGATGCTCGCGAGGTACGCCTCCATGCGGTTCATCTCGGTCGCGGTGAAGTCGCTGTCCGCGCCGAGCAGCGCGGTGGCGGTGTGCGCGAACTGCGCGAAGTCGTTGCGGTCGCCGCGCCAGTGGAACGGCTCCTGCCCCTGCAGTCCGACGAGCGTCTGCGTGGCCATCGGTCCCTTCATGGGATGCCAGTTGCCGCAGCTGCCGAGCTGCACCGGCAGCCCGAGGTTGCACAGTTCGTTGAAGAGCTTCACCTGGCCCGACGGCTCGCCGAGATCCCAGGAGAGCTGGTCCATGCGCGCGTCGACATGGCAGCTGGCGCACGACGCCTGGCCGAGCCCCGAGGTCGCGTGGGTGTCGAAGAGCAGCGGCCTGCCGTTGCGGATGAACTGGGGCGTGGGATCGAAGAAGCGCACCTCGCCGAGATGCGTGAGCGAACTCTCGTCGACCACCGAGATCGAGCCGCCGAAGCGGTTGAGCGTGAGCAGCCGCCCCCGCGCCGCGTCGACCACGATGCCCGTCGGGCCCTCGCCCACGCCGCACACGCCCACCCGCGCGAGGTCCGTCATCGAGAACGCCACCAGGTTGGAGGAGCCGAGGCCCGTGGCGTAGGCGCGCGTTCCATCGGCGCTCACCGCGACGCCGCGCGGATCGCCGATCGACAGCATGCGCTGGAGCGGGGGGATGCTGCTCTGCGCGTAGGTGAGGTGCGGGTTGAGATCGGCCCGCGCACTGGCGAGCGCACCCGCTGCAGGGAGCACCGCCACCTCCGAGCGGATGAAGCGGCTCCGCAGGTTCGACTCGAAGCGGATCTCGTTGCGCGCCTCGGTTCCCACCGCGACCACGCGGCCATCGGGCGCCATGCCGAGCGCCATCGGCGTGGTCATGAAGCCCTTGGCGTAGGTCGTGGCGAGCGTGGTGGCGTTGATGACGGCCACGTCGTTGCCGTGCAGGTTCCAGGTGACGGCGGGGTTCCAGTTGGCGTTGTTCACATCGCGCCAGACGCCCGCGGCGTCCTTGCGCACGATGAGCCCCGCGCGCGGCGACGGCGGCAGGCCCGGCGTGAGTGGCGGCGAGAACGCGCTGCCCGCGTTGGGCGGCGGGTTCGGATCACCGGGGTACGGATTCATCGACGCCGTCGACACGCGGGTCTCGGGAATCACCGTCGTGTCGTTGCCGCATTCGAAGATGGCGGCGTACACGAAGGTCCCGTCGGTCACCAGCGCGCGGGGATCCTCGCCCGCGATGTTGATCACGGTGGGCGCGCCCGCCAGGTTCGCGGGGTTGTAGACCTCGATGCGGTTGAGCTGCGAGACGGTGACGAACGCGCGTTCACGCGCGCCGGCGAACACGACGTCGCACGGCTCGTCGCCGGTGAGCAGCGTCGCCTTCACCGAGAGGGTCGCGAGGTCCACGACGCTGATCGAGTCGGAGACGTGGTTGACCACCCATGCCTCGCCATTGCTCCGCACGCGCACCGACACCGGTTCGAGGCCCACGACCACCGAGCCCGCGTGCCGCAGGAACGGCGCGCCGGGCAGGACATCGAAGACCTCGAGGCGCGCGTCGACGGTGTTCACGGCGATCAGCCGTGCGCCGTCGGGCGTGAGCTCGAGCGGATGGACATGCGGGCTCTCGAAGTGCACGAAAGCGCCTCCGGTCTGCGCGTGCACGGTCATGCAAACGGCGCCCGCCGCCAAGCCAGCCAGAATCGTCCTACGAGCCATCGTGATCTCCAGAGTTGGTCCCCAGCCACCTCAAACTACAGGACGATCGTCGGGCGACAAGCACATGGCGGACCAATTGTCGACAATCGCCCGAATCGCGGGCGTCCGGAGCGCGCTTCGGCACCGCGCGTCGATAGGTCGTCTCAGCGGCAGGGGCCTCAGCGTCAGGGGCCCCGGCTGTTGAGGACCTCGGCTGTTGAAAACCTCGGCTGTTGAAAACCTCGGCTGTTGAGGACCTCGGCGAGGTCGGCTCCGTCGATCACGCCGCGCCGCCCGCGCCTACGCGAAGATCGGCGCCACGACCTTGCCGTGCACATCGGTCAGCCGGTGGTCGCGGCCGCCGTGGCGGAAGGTCAGGCGCTCGTGGTCGATGCCCATGAGCGCGAGGATGGTCGCGTGGAGGTCGTGCACATCGACCTTGTCGACCGCGGCGTAGTAGCCGTAGTCGTCGGTCGCGCCGTAGCTGAAGCCGGGCTTCACGCCGCCGCCGGCCATGAACATGGTGAACCCGTGCGGGTTGTGGTCGCGTCCGTCGCCGCCCTGCGCGGTGGGCGTGCGGCCGAACTCGCCGCCCCACAGGACCAGCGTGTCCTCGAGCATGCCGTGGCTCTTGAGGTCCTGGATCAGGCCGGCGATCGGCTTGTCGACCTCGGCCGCGTTCGAGGTGTGTCCGTTGCGGAGATCGCCGTGCTGGTCCCACTTGTAGCTGTGGGTGCACTGGATGAAGCGCACGCCCGCCTGCGCGAAGCGCCGCGCGAGCAGGCACTGCCTGCCGAAGTTCTCCGTCTTGGCCTCGTCGATGCCGTACAGCTGCTGCGTGGCCGCGCTCTCGCCCGACAGGTCCATCACCGCCGGCGCGGTCGCCTGCATGCGGTACGCGAGCTCGAAGCTCTCGATGCGTCCCTCGAGCGCCGCGTCGCTGCCGTTGCGCAGCGCGTGCTGCTCGTTGAGCGTGTTCAGGAAGTCGAGCTGCCGCCGCTGCAGCTCGCGCGGCATGCCCGCGGTCATGTGCTCGATCTGCGCCTGGCTCGCCGGCACGCCCGCGTGCCCGATCGGCGTGCCGTGCGTCCACGCCGGCAGGAACGAACTCGAGAAGTTGTTCACGCCGCCGTGACCGAGCGTCGGGCAGATCGTGATGTACGCCGGAAGGTCGTCGTTCTCGGTGCCGAGCCCGTACGAGACCCACGAGCCCATCGACGGCCTGATGAAGGTGTCGGTGCCGGTGTGGATCTTGAGCAGCGCGCCGCCGTGCGCCGGGTTCGAGCCGTGCAGGCTCTTCACGAAGCACAGGTCGTCGACCGTCTTCGCGACATGCGGGAAGAGGTCGCTCACCCACGCGCCCGACTGCCCGTACTGCCGGAACTTCCACGGACTCGCGAGGAGGTTCCCCGTCTCGGCGAACTGCACCCGCGGCTTCGCGAACGGCAGCGGCTTTCCGCTGTCGCGCGCGAGCAGCGGCTTGTAGTCGAAGGTGTCGACCTGCGACGGACCGCCGTGCATGAACAGGAAGATGACCCGCTTCGCGCGCGGACGGAAGTGCGGCGCCGCGAGCACGCCGCCGCCCGCGGCCGCCTCCTGCGCGAGCATGCCCGCGAGCGCGATCGAGCCGAAGCCCGCGCAGAGCTGGCCGAGCGCGTCGCGGCGGGAGATCGGGTCGTGTCGGTGCGAGCAGAGCATGGGGCCTTCGGTGCTGGGGGGTCGCTGGTCGTTGGTCGGCGGTCGTGGTTCCGCGCGGTCGTGGTTTCGCGGGCGCCGCTACTCGATGGTCACGAACTCGTTGGTCGAGAGCAGCGCGTGGCAGAGGCGGGTGAGCGCGTCGGCGCCGGCGAGGCCGGAGCGCTCGAGCCCGGCGAGGAAGTCGCGCGACTCCTCGTGCTCGCGCGCGTCCGGGTCGCGCGCCAGGGTGCGGCGGAACGCCTCGCGCACGCGCTCGTCGCTGTCGCGGGTCGTGGCGGCGAGCGTCTCGGCGATCCGCTTGGCCGCGGCGTCGACGAACGGCGCGTTCATGAAGAAGAGCGCCTGCGGGGCCACCACCGTACGGGGCCGGCAGTCGATCGGCGCGCTCGCGTCGGGATAGTCGAACGCGGTGAACAGCCCGAACATCGCGTTGCGGATCACCGGCAGGTAGATGCTGCGGCGGTTCGAGTCGTAGCGCGCGGCGTTGCCCGACTGGTCGTTGGTCACGTAGTCGTGGTCGCCGGCCCCGAGCAGCGTGCCGCCCATCGTCGTGTCGAGCGCGCCCGACGCCGCCAGCACCGCGTCGCGGATGATCTCGGCCTCGACGCGCCGCCGCGGGAAGCGCGACAGCAGCCGGTTGTCGGGATCGAAGTCGGGAAGCGCCGCATGGGTCGCGCTCGACTGGCGGTAGGTCGCGCTCGTCATGATCAGGCGGTGCATCGCCTTCATGCTCCACTTCTCGCGCGCGAACCGGCGCGCGAGGTGATCGAGGAGCTCGGGATGCGACGGCGCGCTGCCGAGCACGCCGAAGTTGCTCGGCGTGTCGACGAGCCCGATCCCGAAGTGCCATGTCCAGAGCCGGTTGGCCGCGACGCGCGCGGTGAGCGGGTTCTCGGGGTCCGCCATCCAGCGCGCGAGCTCGAGCCGTCCGCTGCGGTCGGCGGGGAACCGCGGACCCGACAGCGCGCGCTCCAGCACCGACGGCACGGCGCGCGCGATCGGATCGCCCTTGGGCTGCGTGTGGTCGCCTCGGTCGTGGAGCGGCGTCTCGTCGACCTTCGACTCCTTGACGACCAGCGTCCGCGGGAGATCCGCGGGCCGCGACTTCTCGTGCGTCTCGCGCGCGGCCCGCGCGCCACGGAACGCGTCGCGCTCGGGCATCGCCGCCGACGCGTCGCGCGCCGCCGCGGCGAGCGCCTCGCCGAGCGGGTTCGCCGACGAGCGTGCGGGTCCGCCGGCCGGAAGCTCGGCCGTCGGCGCCGCGCCAGACAGCGCCGCGCCCGACAGCGCCACGCCCGTCAGGGCCACGCTCCAGCGCGCCACATTCATCCGCCGCTCGAGCGCGCGCAGCGACTCGCGCGCCCGATCGCGCGCCTCGTCGAGCCGCTTCGCCTCGGCACGCCAGTCGTCGCTCCGCTTCACCTCGGCCGCGGTCGCGAGCGGCCGCTGCGCCACCCGCCCGACGGTGGCGATGTTGTCGAAGGTCGACACGCTGCGGAACACGCCCGACAACGCGAAGTAGTCCGCCTGCGACACCGGGTCGAACTTGTGGTCGTGGCAGCGCGCGCACGCGACCGTCTGCCCGAGGAACGCCTTGGCCACGACGTCGAGCTGCTCGTCGACCACGTCGACGCGCTCCTTCTCCTTGTCGGGCTCGGCGAGCATCTTCGGGCCGAGCGCGAGGAACCCGAGCGCCGCGATGCGGCTGCGGGTGCGATGGTCGTCCTCCGCGGTCGGGTTCGCCGGCTCGGGGATCAGGTCGCCCGCGATCTGGTCGATCAGGAACTCGTCGAACGGGATGTCGCGGTTGAACGCGTCGATCACGTAGTCGCGGTAGCGGAAGGCGTTGGCGTAGGCGACGTTCTCGTCGACGCCGTTCGAGTCGGCGTAGCGGGCCACATCGAGCCAGTGGCGGCCCCAGCGCTCCCCGTACATCGGCGACGCGAGCAGGGCCTCGAGCCGCCGCTCGTAGGCGTCGGGCCGGCGGTCGCGCTCGAACGACTCGACCTCCTCCGCGGTCGGCGGAACGCCGGTCAGGTCGAGGTGCGCGCGGCGCAGCAGCGTGCGGCGGTCGGCCTCGGGCGCGGGCGCGAGGCCCTCGCGCTCGAGCCGCGCCAGGATGAACGCATCGATCTCGTTGCGCGGCCACGCTGTGTCGGCGACGGCGGGGGCCCTCGGATGTCCGATCGGCAGGTACGCCCAGTGGTTGGCGAACCGCGCGGTCTTCTCGGGCAGCGGCCGCGGGAAGGCGGCGGGGTCGACCGGCAGTGCGGCGCGCGCGCCGG
>CAMBUI010000148.1 GCA_945870915.1 Candidatus Kuenenia stuttgartensis
CGCCCGTCGCGCCGCCGTCCGGCATTCCTGCGGCGGCACCCGTCGGAGCCCAGAAAGCCCCCGCCGCGCCGCTGCCTCCGCCGCTCTCGCGCACCGAGCAGCGCTTCCGCGAGCTCAACGCCTACATCAAGAGCAAGGGCGTGCTCGACGCGCAGACACGCGCCGATGTCGTCGCGCTCGCCGCCGAGATCGACACCGACCTGAAGGCGCCCACGACCGACCGCGACCAGATGCTCCGGCTCCTGCCTGCCCGCGCGCAGACCGCGATCTGGCTCGACGACTCGGATGCGATGGACGCCGCGTTCGCGAAGCTGCTCTCGATGAGCAACGCGCCCGAGGCGGTCGCGCTCGCGTGGGGCCGCGAGCTCAACGCCGAGGCACGCTTCGAGAAGACGCTCGAGGTGCTGCAGGCGCGCGAGTTCACCACCGACGCGCGCCGGATCGACGCCAAGATCCTGATCGGCGACGCCTACCTCGGCACCAACCGCTTCGAGCCCGCGCAGGCCGCCTACAACTCGGCGCCCGCGCTCGGCCGCACCACCGACCAGCTCGCCCGCATCGCCGAGGGCTCGCGCCGCGTGATGTTCGGCCGCACGCTCTTCAACAAGGAGCTCTCGGCGATCGTGAAGGACCAGCAGAAGGGCGACCTCCCGACGGTCGAGCTCCTCACCTCGAAGGGCGCGGTCATCGTCGAGCTCTTCGAGGACCAGGCGCCCAACACCGTCGGCAACTTCATCGAGCATGTCGAGGCGGGGACCTACGACGGCACCTCGTTCCACCGCTTCATGCGCGGGTTCGGCATCCAGGGCGGGGATCCCGCGACCGCGTCCGGCGGTGCGGGCGGCCGCTCCAACGGCGGATGGGTCATTCCCGACGAGCACGACCGTGCGGACCACCGCCCCCCCGCCGCGGGCCGGCTGGTGATGGCGAAGCAACCCGCGGGCGACAGCGTGATCAAGTCGGCGCAGAACTCGGCGGGATGCCAGTTCACGATCCTCACCGGCCCCGCCGAGTCGCTCGACGGCTTCTACACCGTGTTCGGACGGGTGCTCGACGGCATGGATGTGGTGCGACGGCTGCGCGCCGACGACCAGATCATCCGCGCGGGCGTGCTCTCGAAGCGCAACCACGAGTACCGCGGCGTGCGGCTCGGCCAGGGCGCGCCCGGCGAGTACGCGTTGCCGCGACCGGGCACGCCGCTCTCGCCGGCGCAGACGGGCGAAGCCGGGCTCTGACGCGACCCGCCGTTCGAAGTGGGACGATCAGTCGACCTTCTCGCGCGCGAGCGTCGCGGCGTCGTAGCGGTAGCAGCAGCCGGGCTCCTCGTCGCGGGTCGGCTTGTGGCTGCCGTCGCAGAAGGGAAACTTCTTGGTGAGCCCGCAGGCGCAGATGAAGAGCGCCTTGCCCTCGGGGATCTCCGACGGTTCGATCTTGACGGGGCCGGTTGCTTCGAGCTTGACGATGCGAGCCATGGGGATCCTCGTGGGGCGGTGTCCCGCAGGAACGCGCGGGACGGCGTGGTTGGAACGGCGGGCGCGCGGGGAGCGGAACTCAGAACTCGAGGTCGGCCTCGCCGAACAGGCGGAATCCCTTGCGGCGCAGGATCTGTCCCGCCAGCGTGTTGTCGTCGGTCGACAGCACCACGGTCGGGTGGCCGTCGGGCCGCGGCATGGTGGGATAGGCGAACCGGATGTTGAGCTCGGCCGCGAGCAGGAACTTGCACAGGTGGTGCAGCTCGTGGTCGGTGCTGAGCTCGGCGACCAGCACATCGGTCTGGCAGACGGCGACGCCCTGGCGCTCCATGATCGCGCTCGCCGTGGCGGGCTTGTCGACGACCAGCCGGATCACCGCGTAGTCGGAGCTGTCCATGATCGAGATCGCGCGCACCGAGATGCCGCCCTCGTCGCTCATGTTGCCGAGGAGCTCGCGCAGCTTGCCCACCCGGTTGTCGAGGAAGACGCTGAAGTGGCGCACCATCGGGGGCGCGTATCCGAGTTCCGTGTCCTGGGGCGTGCGGCTCATGCTCATGGGAGGCGGATGGTAGCCGATGCCCCTGCGCGGAGAGGATCGTGATTTCTGCGGTACGCTCCGCGCATGCCCGCCGCCGCATCCGTCGCCGCACTCGCGCTCACCCTCCTGGCCGCACCCGCGCCCGCACACGCGACCGCCGTGGCGGAGCCCGTCCGCGCCGCGCAGTCGACCCCCGAGGCCGACCCCGCGGTGACCGCGCGCTTCGCCGAGCTGGTCGCGGCCTACGACGAGTGGCGGCGCACCGTGCATCCCGAGTACGCGCTGCGGCGCGGCGACGAGACGCGCGCGGGCGAGCTCACCGACACCAGCCTCGCGGGCGTGCACAAGCGCCACGCGTGGAGCGCGAACTTCCTCGAGGAACTGCGCGCGGTCGACGCGCGGCGGCTCTCGCCCGCCGATGCGCGCGACCACTTCCTGCTCCGCCGCGACTTCGAGCTCGGCGCCGAGGGTTTCCGCTTCGGCGCCTGGATGATGCCGGTCGGCGGCCGGTTCGGCCCGCACCAGGAGATCGCGCAGATGGGCGATCTCGCGACCTTCGCCGACCTCGACGACTACGAGGCCTACATCAACCGGCTCCTCGGCGTGCCGGGATCGCTGCTCGGGACGATGGAGGTCATGCGCGCGGGGATCGAGGCGGGCGTGATGCCGCCCCGCGTGACGGTCGAGCAGGTGCCGCTCCAGATCCGCGCGGCGCGCGCGGGCATGCGCGACGCGCTGCGCAAGCCGTTCGCGACGCTGCCGAAGTCGGTCTCCGCCGACGACCGCGCGCGGCTCGTGCAGGGCTTCGAGCGCGCGCTCGACCCGATCGACACCGCGCTCACCGAGTTCGAGGCGTTCTTCATCACCGAGTACCTGCCGAAGTGCCGCGGGTCGATCGGCGCCAGCGAGATGAAGGACGGCGCCGCCTGGTACGCCCACCAGCTGCGCGTGCACACCACGACGGCGATGGATGCGCGCGAGATCCACGAGACCGGCCTCGCGGAGGTCGCGCGGATCCGGGCCGAGATGATGCAGGTGATCGCGCGCACCGACTGGTACGCCGCCGACCCGGCGCGCGCCGCGATGCCCGAGGACGAGCGCTTCGCCGCGTTCATCACGTACCTGCGCACCGATCCGCGCTTCTACTGCCGCACCGCCGAGGAGCTCCTCGCCCGCTACCGCGATGTCTGCAAGCGCATCGACCCGAAGCTGCCCGCGCTGTTCGCGACCTGCCCGCGCCTGACCTACGGGGTGCGCGAGATCCCCCGCTTCATGGCGCCGGCGCAGACGACCGCCTACTACCAGCCCGGATCGCCCGAGCGCGGCGAGCCCGGCTACTTCTACGCCAACACCTACGCGCTCGACCAGCGGCCGACCTACGAGTTCATCCCGCTCTCGCTGCACGAGGCGGTCCCGGGCCACCACTTCCAGATCGCGCTCGCCCAGGAGCTCGCGGGTGCGCGCGAGTTCCGCCGGGACCTCGACTCGACCGCGTTCACCGAGGGCTGGGCGCTCTACGCCGAGCGCCTCGGCATCGAGATGGGCCTCTTCGCCGATCCCTACGACGACTTCGGACGGCTGCTCTACGAGATGTGGCGCTCGTGCCGGCTCGTGGTCGATCCCGGCATGCACGCCTTCGGCTGGACGCGCGAGCGCGCCATCGACTTCATGAAGCGCAACACCGCGCTCAGCGAGCTCAACATCGTGAACGAGGTCGACCGCTACATCGGCTGGCCCGGGCAGGCGTGCGGCTACAAGATCGGCGAGCTCACCATCCGCCGCCTGCGCGAGCGCGCCGAGAAGGCGCTCGGCGCGCGGTTCGACCTGCGGCGCTTCCACGACGCGGTGCTGCTCGACGGCCCGGTGCCGCTCGACCTCCTCGAGCAGAACATCGCCGCGTGGATCGACGCGGAAATGCGTGCGGTCGCCGCGCAGCGCTGATTCCGCCGTCACAATGCGGGGATGCCCCCCGCCGCGACCGACACGATGCCCGAGTCCGACCATCCGCGCCATCCAGACGACCGTCTCGGCCGGCTCCTCAAGCAGGTCTGGGGCTACGACCGCTTCCGCCCGCTGCAGCGCGAGATCATGGACGCCTCGCTCGCGGGGCGCGATGTGGTGGCGATCCTCCCGACCGGCGCGGGCAAGAGCCTCTGCTACCAGCTGCCCGCGCTGGTGCGCGACGGGCTCACCGTGGTCGTGTCGCCGCTCATCGCGCTGATGAAGGACCAGGTCGACCAGCTCCACGCCGCCGGCGTGGCGGCGACGGCGCTCAACTCCGCGCTCGACGACGGCGAGGCGCGGCGCCGGCTCGCCGATCTCGAGAACGGCCGCATCCGGCTGCTCTTCGTCGCGCCCGAGCGGCTGGTGCTGCCCGATTTCCTCGCGCGCCTGTCGCGGTGGAACGTCCGCGCGCTCGCGGTCGACGAGGCGCACTGCATCAGCGAGTGGGGCCACGACTTCCGGCCCGAGTACCGGCGGCTGGTCACCGTGCGCGAGGCGCTGCCCGGCATCCCCACGCTCGCGATGACCGCGACCGCGACCCCGCGGGTGCGCGAGGACATCGTGTCGCAGCTCCGCCTCGCGGCGCCCGATGTCTTCGTGGCGAGCTTCAACCGCCCGAACCTGACCTACCGCGTGGTCGCCAAGGACGGCGCCGCCGGCCAGGTCGTCGACTTCGTGAAGGCGCGCGGCGACGACGCCGGCATCGTCTACTGCCAGTCGCGGCGCGCGACCGAGGCGATGGCGGCCGCGCTGTCGAAGGCGCGCATCCCGAGCGCCGCCTACCACGCGGGTCTCGACGCCTCGGTGCGCGCGGCCAACCAGGATGCGTTCCTGCGCGACGAGATCCGCGTCGTCTGCGCGACCGTCGCCTTCGGCATGGGGATCAACAAGCCGAACGTGCGCTTCGTGATCCACGCCGACATGCCCAAGAACATCGAGGGCTACTACCAGGAGACCGGCCGCGCCGGCCGCGACGGCCTTCCCGGCGAGTGCGTGCTGCTCTACTCGCGCGGCGACGTGGCCAAGTACATCGGCTTCATCAACGAGATCGAGGACGAGGACGCCCGCCGCGTCGCCCGCGCGCAGCTCGACCGCATGGCCGCTTTCGCCGACAGCGCGCGCTGCCGCCGCGTCGACCTCCTCGGCTACTTCGGCGAGACCTGGCGCTCGGAGCGCGGCGAGACCGACCGCTGCGACGCCTGCGACAACTGCATCTCGCCGCGGCAGAGCTACGACGCCACGCTCGAGGGGCAGAAGCTCCTGAGCTGCGTCCTGCGCATCGCCCAGAAGAGCGGCTTCGGCGTGGGCCTCCAGCACATCGCCGATGTGCTCGCGGGCGCCGACACCGAGAAGATCCGCCGCTGGTACCACGACACGCTCACCACCTACGGGATCGGCAAGGACAAGCCGCGCGCCGCGTGGGTCTCGCTCGGCCGCCAGCTGGTGCAGTCGGGGCACCTCGCGATGGGCGAGGGCCAGTTCCCCACCATCGAGCTCACCGAGATGGGACTCGACGCGCTGCGCCAGCGCACCCCGATCATGCTGGTGAAGCCTGTGGTCGACCCCGTGGTGGATCGAGCGGGCGCCGCCTCCGCGGGCCGAAGCCGCGCCGGCAGGCCCGCCGCGAAGGCCGGCGCCATCGAGTGCGACGAGGAGCTCCTGGCGCGCCTCAAGTCGGTGCGCAAGCGCATCGCCGACGAGCGTGGGGTGCCGCCCTACATCATCTTCAACGACGCCACGCTGCGCGCGATGGCGCAGCTCCGTCCGCGCACGCGCGACGAGTTCATGGCCGTGCCCGGCATCGGCGAGAAGAAGTACAACGACTTCGCCCAGCGGTTCGCCGCCGCGCTCGCGGAGGCACCCGGCGAGGGCGAGCAACGGTCGGGCGACGACGAACTCCCCGACGAACTCCGACGCGAATTCCCCGACGAAATCCCCGACGGCATCGACGACTGAGCGCACGCGCCGGTGCGTGCCCCGCCGGAACGGCGCGCGACCGCGCCCCACTCACCCGCGGAAGATCGCGCCTGCCTTCTTGCCGACCAGCGCCGCCGCGGTCGCGAGCGCGATGCCGAGGAACGCCATCGCCCACACGCCGAGCGCGCTCGCCACGCCGGGCCCGTCGCCGAGCCGCTCGGCGAGCGAGAAGATCGCCTTCGTGATCGGGTAGTCGGCCTCGCGCTGCGCGAGGATCAGGCTGTCCGACACCTCGAGCATCGCGAAGCAGAACGCGAGGATCGCGCCCGCCGCGAGATTCGCCGCCAGCAGCGGCAGGACGATCCGGCGGGTCACGCGCCAGCGCGAGGCACCGAGGTTGTAGCCCGCCTCCTCGAGCGCGACCGAGGTCTGCTCGAGGCCCGCGGCCGCCGAGCGCACCACGTAGGGCAGTCGGCGCACCGCGTAGGCCAGGATGAGGAACGGCACCGGGTTCGGCGTCGGTCCGAGGATGTCGCCCACGAAGTGCAGCGGACCACCCGCGTTGAACGGCCAGCGCAGGCTCGCCGCGACCAGCCCGAACGCGAAGACGAGCCCCGGCACCGCGAGCGGCAGCATCACGAGCGCGTCGAGCACCCCGCGCCCGCGCACCGTGCCGCGCACGAGGAGGCGCGCCACGAACAGGCCGACCACGACATCGATGACCGTGGCGATGCCCGCGAAGCTGATCGAGTTCCGCACGCTGCCCGCCGCCAGCGGATGGGTGAGCGCCTGCACGAAGTGGTCGCCGGTGAGGCTCTCGGGCAGGAGCGACTGGTACCAGCGCCCGTTGGCCGCGAGCGCGGTCCCGACCACGCCGATGTGCGGCAGCATCGCGACCAGCGCCACCAGCGCGAACGCCGCCGCCGCGAGCCGCGCGCGCGTTCCCGTCAGCCGCACCAGCCCCGCGCCCGCGCTCGCCTTGGCGAGCATCGCGTGTCCCTTGCCGCCGAGCACCAGCCGGCCCACGGTGTACGACAGGATCGTGGCGCCCAGCATGACCGCGGTCAGCGCGTACGGCTGGCGCGACGCCTCCATCTCCTTGATGCCGTTGAAGATCTGGACCGGCGTGGTCTTGGTGAACTCGAGCATGAGCGGCGTGCCCAGCTCGGTGAAGCTCCACACGAATACGATCGTGCCGCCCGCGAACAGTCCCGGGCGGATCAGCGGCAGCGTCACCCGGAAGAAGCGCGTCCACCGTCCTGCGCCGAGGTTGGTCGCGGCCTCCTCCATCGACGGGTCGAGGTTCGCGATCGCCGCCACCAGGTTCAGGTAGAGGATCGGGAACAGCGCGATCGCCTCGAGCAGCACGATCAGCGCGAACCCGCCCTTGTGCAGGAAGTCGATCGGCTCCGACACCGCGTGCAGGTCGAGAAGGAGCGCGTTCACCGCGCCCTCGCGCCCGAGCAGCTGCCGCATGCCGATCGCCCCGACGAACGGCGGCAGGATCAGCGGCGCGAGGATCAGCGTCGAGAGCAGCGGCTTGCCCGCGAAGGTCGTTCGCGCCGACAGCATCGCCAGCGGCAGCGCGATCACGACCGCGACGGTCGTGG
>CAMBUI010000149.1 GCA_945870915.1 Candidatus Kuenenia stuttgartensis
GCGTCCGCCGGCGCCGGCGATCCGGCGTCGCTCGCCGCCGCGGTGGTCCGGCTGCGCGAGACGCGCATGCGCATGCTCGAGGCGATGGGACTCCCGAAGTCCGACGAGCCGCGCTGGATGCTCGAGCAGCTCGCGCTCGGGCGCGCCCAGCTCGCGGCCAAGCGGCACGCCGCGGTGGTGTCGGCGCTGCCTGCGGTGCTCCGCTACCTCGAGCGCGACCAGTCGCGCTTCCGCGAGCGGCTCGACTGCGCGCTCGTCCTCGCGCGCGCGATGGATGCGCTCGGCTCGCGCAAGGCCGCCTACGACACGCTCGACCAGCGTCAGTTCGCCGACGATGTGCGCATCCTCGGTCCCGAGCATCCGCTGTCGAAGGACTACGAGGCGCTCCGCGCCGAACTCGCGCCGCCCGCCGAGCCGTCGGCACCCGCGAAGCCCTGAGCGCCCGCGGGACGTGAGTGCCCGCTGGACGTGGGTGCCCGCTGGACGTGGGTGCCCGCTGGACATGGGTGCCCGCTGGACATGGGTGCCCGCTGGACGTGGGTGCCCGCTGGACGTGGGTGCCCGCTGGACGTGAGTGCCCGCAGATGCAATCTGCGGAGCGGATGACCCCACGATCCCAGCCCGTCCCGCGCGCCCGACTCAGATCCCCGCGCGCGCGCCGCCGCGCTCGAGCAGCGACGCGATGTGGTCCTTGTCGGCCAGCGCCGATGCGCGCACCTTCGCCACGATGTCGCGGTTGGCGAGGTCGCTCTTCATGTAGCGGCGCGCGAGGTCGGCGATCTCCGTCGGCGTGCAGCCGTCGAAGAAGTCCATGCCCTCGCGGTACGCGATCGAGCTCGCGAGCCGGTTCGCGATGATCCAGGTCTGGTACGACGCGGGCAGGCTCGACCACACGCGGTCGCCGGCGAACTCGAAGAGGACCTTCGGCAGGTGGTCGCGGATCATCTGCTTGGCGAGCTCGCGGTCCTCCGCGGGCCAACCGGGCACGCCCGCCGCGATCGCCGCGGCCGTCGTGTTGATGACCTTCGAGAGCTCCACCGAGATCTTCGGCAGCGACATGCTCGGATGCGTCTTCGCCGCGCGCATGAGGAACTCGGCCTCGACGCGTGCGAGCTCGCGCAGCCGGTCGAGCACCTGCGACACGTAGGTGTCCTTGATCGAGAGGAACTCGTCGTCCGACAGCACCATGCAGGCGCTGATCTCGTAGCTCGAGCAGATCACGCCGCACTTGTTGGCCGACGAGTCCTTGATCACGGTCGCGCCGCGCTTGCAGAGCTCCTCGCGCGCGCCCGGGGTGAGGAACAGGTTCGCGCCCTCCGAGATCACCATCGAGCTCGGCTTGCCGTCGGCGGTCAGGAACTCCTGCCAGTTGCCCTCGTGGATGGTCGCGGGGCGGCCGCCGCCCGGCACGAACGCATCGGTCACCAGGCGGTTGTGCATGGTGTTGCGCAGCTGCGCGCCCTCGGGCTCGTCGACCGAGACGACGCGCCCCTTCGGCGACAGCTTCTTCCGGTCGAAGCTCGCGATCGGCAGCCCCTCCTTGAAGAGGCGCAGGAGCTCGGCGTGATCGAGTCCCTCCGGGTCCTCGCCCACGCCCGAACCGTCGCCGATGCCCACGATGACCGCGTTCGCGCCGTAGTCGCGGTCGAGGATGCGCATCATGTTGCCCGCGACGTCGCCGTCCGGACCGCCGGTGATCTTCACGGTGAAGCGCTGCCTGCGGGGATCGATCCCGCGCGAGCGGAGCGCGACATCGAGGAACACGTTCACGCCCTCGCTGGTGACGCCGTAGACCTTGTGGTTGATGCCCGCGCCCGGCTTCGAGCTCATGAACGCGGTCGGCATCGAGTAGCCGCGCACGCGCGCGCGGTCGACGATCCACACGATGTGGGCGGGGGTGATGTTCTCGTCGGGCCCGAGGTAGATGAGCTCGTCCTTGCCGAGCCGGTCGACCACGAGCTTCCGCACCTCGGGCACCTGCACGATCAGGTCGAGGATCGAGTTCACGAACGCCTTGACGCACCGGTCGACGGTCGCGCCCGGCTCGAGCAGGATCGCGGCCTTCGCGCCACCCTCGGGAATGTCCTTGTTCTTCAGCTGCTGCGCCCACGAGAGGCCGTAGACCTCGTCGAAGAGGCGCTCGCTCTCGCGCGTGTGCTGCGCGTGGTTCTGCGTGCGGATCACGCGCAGTCCGCCGCGCGCGATGTCCTGGAAGCGGTTGTGGAAGCCGTCGAACCCGCGGCCGTGCACGAAGAAGGTGCCGTACGGCCGCTCGGGGCGGTCGGCGTTCGCGAGGTACGCGGGGTCGATCCGCAGGCAGAGCGCGAAGCGGTCGGGCAGGAAGTAGTTGGTGCGCAGCGTCGCGACCACGCCCTCGAGCATCTTGGCCAGCACCGTGCGGTTCATCTCGCTCGGCTGGCGCGCGATCTCGCCCTCGAGGCGCGTGCGCGCGGCGGCGAAGTCGGCGTCCGACATCGGATGCGCCGGGTCGAAACGCGCGGTCAGCAGCTGGACGATGCCCGTGGCCACGCCGATCGACTCCTCGGCGAAGCCGTGGATGCGCTCGCGCGTCCAGAGGAACCGGTTCTGCGGCGAGAGCACCTGGTGCGCCATGTTGCACAGCGCGACCACCGCCTCGGCCTGGTCGATCGACAGCGACGGATGGCGGCTGGAGAGCTCGAGCGACTTGTCGTCGACCCACTTGATGCGGCGGAGGTCGCGAACCACGGCCTTCCAGCCGTCGCCCGCGGCGTTGATCGCCTTGCCGTCGGCGCCCTGCACGACGTAGCCGACGAAGGTGACCGATCCGCCCTTGCCGTCCTTCACGATGTCGAGGTAGGCGCGGTGGATCGAGATCGCGTGGCGCGCGAGGATCTTCGCGGTGCGCTCGAGCATGGTGCGCGTGCGCGCGTTCTCGACCACGACCACGATGCGGCTCATCGTCTGGTGCGACTCGGGCTCGAGCTCGACGATCGTGCCGTCGGTGCCGCTCACGCGGCTGAAGAGCCGCCAGTGCGCGGCCACGCGCAGCGGGGTGCAGGTGAGCACGTACTCGGCGCTGCAGCCGGCGAAGTAGCTCGAGATCTGGTCGGGCGTCCAGTCGAGCCTCTGCTCCTTGGCGTAGCGGATGGTGTCGGTGAGCTTGGCCGACTGGCGCGGGTCGCGGCTGTCGAACGGCTCGGGCTCGCCGAAGACGAAGGTGTCGAGCACCAGCTTGCCGTCGAAGCTCGAGTGGATCTTGGCCGCGCGCAGCGAGCGGTCCATCGGCAGCTGCGAGACGAGCTCGGCGAGCACGCCCGGGTAGTTGGCGCTGCGGATCAGGGTGAGCTGGCGGCCGTCCTCGCTCTTGAGCGTCAGGTCGATCGGGCGGTCCGACGCCTTGGCCGCGATGATCGCGCGCAGGTGCGCGAGCTGGCTCGCGCGGTCGGTGTCCTGGAAGTACATCGGCGGCATCTGCGAGACGAACCACGGCACGACGCTCTCGGCGGTCGCGCGGAACGAACTGGCGAGCTCGCCCACGATGCTGGCGGTGTCGGGCTGGACGGAGGTCGAGGAGGGCGCGCTGGTCATTTCGTGTATGTTCCGAAGTGCGGAAGGGGGTGCAGGATACCCTTCCCGTCGATGCCGCCGCAGGAGGGCGGAAGTCCAATGCAGGCAGTGGTCATCGGCAACTTCGACGGCGTTCATGTCGGACACCGGCACCTCTTCCACCTGGCCTCGCAGTCGGTGGACGGCGGGCGGGTGGTGGCGGTCACCTTCGAACCGCTTCCGGCGGCGGTACTTCGCCCCGAGCGGCCGATGGGCCGATTGACCCCCGCGGCCGAACGCCGCGCGTTGCTCCGTGACCTCTGCCGGGTCGACGAGGTGGTCGAACTGGAGCCGACCCCCGAGCTTCTCGGACGCTCGCCCGAGGAGTTCATCGCGGATCTGCGGCGGCGGGTGCCCTTCGACACGATCGTCGAGGGACCCGACTTCCGCTTCGGGAAGGCCCGCGCCGGCGGCCTCGACACGCTGCGCGCGCTTGGGGCGCTGCACGGCTTCCGCGTGGTGGAGGCCGCGCCGGTCTCCGTCGACCTCGCCGACGGCAGCCGCGTCGAGGCGCGCAGTTCGGTCGCCCGCGCGCTGCTCGCCGAGGGACGGGTCGCCGACGCCGCCCGCGTCTTCGGCCGCGCCTACGAACTGCGCTGCCACACCGCGCGCGGCGACCAGCGGGGGCGCACCATCGGCTGGCCGACCGCGAACCTCGACGCGACCGGCCGCATCCTGCCCGCCGATGGCGTCTACGCCGGCAGCGCGACGCTTCCCGACGGCACGGTCGCGCTGGCCGCGATCTCGGTCGGCACCAAGCCCACCTTCGGCGAGAGCCCGCGCACCTGCGAGGCGACGCTGCTCGCGCCCGACGGTCGGCCGCTGCCGCTGCCGCTCGACTGGTACGGGTTCGAGCTCCGGCTGCGCTTCCACCGCTGGATCCGCGGCATGGAGCGCTTCGCATCGCTCGAGGCGCTGCTGGCGCGGATGGAACTCGACCGCACCGAGGTCGTGTCGACGGAAGCGGTATAACACCGCCGCGCCCGTCCCTGGCGCCATCCGTCCGGCGCCCCATGAGCTACGAAACCAACACGACCGTCGAGGCACTCGCCCGCGAACTCCGCGCGGCGACGCGTGTGCTCGTCACCACCCACCAGAAGCCCGATGGCGACGCGCTCGGCTCGGTCCTCGCCGTCGTGCGCGCCTGCCAGGCGGTGGGCGTGGCGGCCGAGGGCTGGGTCGTCGATCCCTGCGAGGGCAACCTCCGCTCGTTCGAGGCCTCGAGCCGCGTCGTGCATGTGCATCCGCGGCGGCCCGAGCTCCCGCAGGGCGAGTTCGACCTCGTCGTGGTCGTCGACACCGGCGCCTGGACGCAGCTCGAGGTCCTCGCCCCCTGGCTCCGCGAGCGCCATGCGCGCGTGATCGGGCTCGACCACCATGCCCGCGGCGACGCCGTCGCGGCGCGGCGCGTGGTCGATGTCGGCTGCGGTTCGTGCACCGCGCTCCTCGCGCGGCTCGTCGAGGCGATGGGCGTCCCGCTCGCGTCGGGCGCCGACGAGCGCGGCCGCGGCTCGATCGCCGAGGCGCTGTACATGGGGCTCGCGACCGACACCGGGTGGTTCCGCTTTCCCAACGCCCGCGCGGCCGAGTTCGCGCTCGCGGCGCGCCTGCTCGAGGCGGGCGTCGACAAGGACGCGATGTACCAGCAGATCGAGCAGTCGAGCCGCGCCGAGCGCGTCGAGCTGCAGGCGTGCGCGCTCTCGAGCCTCGAGATGGTCGCGGGCGGCCGGATCGCGCTCATGCGCCTGCGCGCCGCCGACTTCTCCGCGACCGGCGCGATGCTCGAGGAGACCGCGGGCATCGTGAACATCCCGATGGAGATCGCCGCGGTGCGCGCCTCGGTGCTCGCCGTCGAGGACACGCAGGCCGGCGTGATCAAGCTCAGCTTCCGCTCCAAGCCCGCCGACGACTCGGGAACCTTCATCGATGTGAACGAACTGGGCTCGCGCTTCGGCGGCGGCGGCCACATCCACGCCGCGGGCGCGAAGCAGCAGGGGACGCTCGACGAGGTCATCGCGCGGGTGCGCGCGGCGGTCGACGGCGGCTGAGCGGCGCGACTCGACCGTCTCGCCGCGTCACTCGATCTTCCTGCCGCGTCACTCGATCTTCCTGCCGCGTCACTCGACCTTGTAGCCGAGCTTCACGATCGCCGCCTCGATCGCGGCCTTCTGCTCGACCGGAGCGATCACCTCGACCTGCTCGGACACATGGCTCGCCTTGCACGCGGTCACGCCGGCGATCTGGCCGACCTTGCCGCAGATCGCGCCCTCGCAGCCCTCGCAGTGCATGCCCTTCACGGCCAGCGTGAACGACACCGGCTCGGTGAGCTTCGGCGCGGTGGGCGCACGGTCGCAGGCGGGCAGGAGTCCGGCGGCGCCGGTGGCGAGGAGTGCGGTGGCGATGATCGCGGCGAGACGCATGGCGGGATGCTAGCCGTTCAGGTCGCGAGGTTGAAGAGCCGCGGATTCGCGAAGCGCGCGCGGAGCACCTTCTCGGACGGCGCCTTGAGCCAGTCCTCGAGCACCGAGGCGTACACCGAGCGGAAGTCGATCCCGTACTTGAGGTCGCCCTGGTCGAGGTCGGTGAGCGACGGATGGTCGCCGAACACGCCCGGCTTCACCTTCGGTCCGACGAGGAACATCGGCGCTGCGGTTCCGTGGTCGGTGCCGCCCGAGGCGTTCTGCTTCACCCGTCGTCCGAATTCGCTGAACACCATCGTGGTCACCCGCCCGTCGCTGCCCTGCGCCTTGAGGTCGCGCTGGAACGCCGCGATCGACTCGCCGAACTGCCGCATCAGGTTGCCGTGGGTGCCGAGCTGCCCGCCGTGGGTGTCGAAGCCGCCCATCGAGGCGTAGTACACGCGCGTCGGCATGCCGTCGCGGATCATCGCGCCGATGGTCTTGAGCTGGTTCGCGAGCGCGTGCGCGGGGTAGGGGACCAGCGGCTGCTTCGCGACCGCGGCGCGGATGCGGTCGCTCGACACCTGCGCGTCGAGCGCGGTGCGCATGAGGAACGACTTCTGCGTGTCGCCCGCGCCGCCGGGCGCCTCGGCCGGCGCCGCGCCCGCGCGGTTGATGCGGTCGTACGGGTCCTTCAGCGAGGCGTGGAGATCCTGGCCGTTCCAGCGGAAGAGCGACGGGCCCTCGAACGCGATCGGCTTCTGCACGTCGCCCTCGAGCGCGAGCGGCGCGTTGCGGCCGATGGCGACCGAGGCCTCGGGCATCGGCGTGCCGCCGCAGGCGTTGTCGAAGTAGCGGCCGATCCAGCCCGAGCCCTTCGCGTCGAGGCGGCCGGTCTGCCAGATGTCCATCGAGGTGAAGTGCGACCGGTTCGGGTTCGGGTATCCGACGCCCTGGATCACCTGCACGAGTCCGTCGTCGTAGAGCTCCTTGAGCCCCGTCAGGTTCGGGTGCAGGCCGATGCCGCGCGCGCCGTCGAGCGCGAGCGCCGCGGGCTGCGCGTCCTTCGGCGCGGCGCCGGGCGCGCGGATGCCGATCTGCGGGCGCGCGCGGTGGTACGCGTCGTCGCCGAACGGGACGACGGTGTTGAGCCCGTCGTTGCCGCCGCCGAGCTGGATCACCACCAGGATCCGCTCCTCGGGCACGCCCGGCTGCGACGCCAGCAGCGGATCGCCGAGCATGCCGAGCGCGCTCCGCTCGATGAAGCAGGGAACGGTCGCCGCGATCGAGGCGAGCGCGCATCCGCGCTGGAGGAAGAGCCGTCGTGTGTAGGCGGAGTCGTGCATCGTTCGTCCTTCGTTCGTCCTAGCAGAGCTGGTACTCGGGCATCGCGGAGATCAGGCAGAGCAGCGCCTGCAGCCGTTCGTTGGTGATGGTCGCGCCGCCGCCGAGCCCGTCGAGGTACGCGTCGAGCTCCGCGAGCCGCTCGCGCCCCGGGTCGGCGCCGAGCGCGAAGGTCGCGACGG
>CAMBUI010000150.1 GCA_945870915.1 Candidatus Kuenenia stuttgartensis
CCGCGAGGACGAGGTCGATGTCCTTGATGAGGTCGCGCGCGTTGCGGTAGCGGTCGCGCACATCCTTGGCGAGCATGGTCTCGATGATGAGCGCGGTGCCCGCCGAGATCTGCGGATTCACATGGTCGGGCGGCACCAGCGGCTGGCGGAGGTGCTTCTGCATCACCTCGCTCTGGCTCTTCGCCTCGTAGGGCACCTTGCCCGTGACCATGTGGTAGAAGGTCGCGCCCAGGCCGTAGATGTCGGCCGGCGGACCGATGTCGACCTTCCCCTGGATCTGCTCGGGAGAGATGTAGAAGGGGGTGCCGTAGGCGCGGCCCGCCTCGCTCTCGGCGAGCTCGCGGTCGCCCATCGCGCGCGCCAGGCCGAGGTCGGCGAGTTTCGCCACGCCGGTCCGGGTCATCATGATGTTCCGGGGCTTCACGTCGCGGTGGACGAACCCCCGGTCGTGCGCGTGCTCGAGCGCCGACGCGACCTGGCGGATGATCTCGAGCGCCTCGCGCTCGGGGATCCGCTTGCGGGCGGCGATGCGGTCGTAGACGGTGTCGCCGTCGACGTACTCCATCACGAAGAAGTGGCGGCCGTGGGCGACGCCGATCTCGTAGGCGGCCACGATGTTGTTGTGGCTGAGGCTCGCCGCCGCGCGGCCCTCCTTCTGGAAGCGCGCGATGAAGTTGGGATTCTCGGTGTATCCCGACGGGAGCACCTTGATGGCCACGAGTCGGTCGAGCGACTTCTGGCGGGCGAGGTAGACCTGCGCCATGGCGCCCTGGCCGAGCTTCCGCAGGATCTGGTAGCCGGGGATCCTCTCGCTGGCGCGGTGGATCTCGGTCTCGGCGCGTGCTGCGTGGATCTGCTCGGGCGAGGCGAGGCTGCGCTCGAGCAGGAGCTCCTGCAGGGTGGAGGGCCGGCTCAACTGGGCGCGGTGCGCGAGTTCGCGCATGCAGTCCTCGATGTCCGACTGCTGCACGACGCCGCGGTCGACGAGCAGTTTGCCGAGGGTCGTGTCGAATCCGGATCCGCTGCGGGAGGAGTCGCCGGAGGAACCGAGCACGGTGCCGCCGACCGTTCCACCATTCGTCCCGCCTGCGGTCGAGTCACCCGAGCCAATCGCGCCCGAGACGGGTGCGCCCGCTTCAGGCACGGCGCCTCCGCCAACCGCCTGCGCGCCGGAGGAATCCCTGGGCGCGGGCGGGTTGGGGTCGTGCGATGACTGCTGATCGGGGGATGCTGCCAAGCGGGGTGCCCCAGCGGGTCCCGGTGAGGGGTCCGTAGGTCGGATCGAGGGGGTCGGATCGAGTAGGTCGGGCGAGGGTGAGTCGACGGTGGAGGTCGACCTGTCTATCGGAGCGGCGTAGGGCCGAGTGGAGGAGATTCACGCAACGAGGGGGGATTGTCAAACCCGCCGCGCGTATCCGGAGCGCATGTGGCGACGGACGGCAGCGTCGGGAAGAGCGCCGATGGCCATACGGTGCTGGGGTCGATACGGGTGCCTGGGCCGCGGAACTTCGCCACGAACCCGTATCTTGCCCTGCCTTGACCACGACCCCGACGCCTCCCACGCCGACGCAGACGAAGCGGATCGTGCTCGCCAGCGGTTCGCCGCGGCGGCGCGCGTTGCTTGCGGAAGCGGGATTCGCGGCCGAGGTCGAACCAGCGGACATCGACGACGCCGACATCCTGCTGGGAGAGGTCGATGCGCGGGACGTGGCGACGGCGCTCGCCCACTTCAAGGCCCAGCGCGTGGCGGAGCGTCGCGCGGCGCGCGGGGCGGAGCCGGCCTGGATACTCGCCGCCGACACCGTGTGCGAGCGCGATGGCGCCGTGCTGGGGAAGCCGGCGGACCGCGCGGAGGCGCGGACGATGATCGCGTCGCTTGCGGGTCGAGGCCACGGCGTGGTGACCGGGTGGTGCCTTCTGGGGCCCGACGGTTCGCGTCGGCTCGGTCGCGACGCGGCGTGGATCGAGATCGGCGCATTGCCCGAGGCGGATTTCGAACGCTTCCTCGACGAAGGACTGTGGCGTGGCAAGGCGGGGGGCTACAACCTGCCTGAGGTCGTCGCGCGCGGGTGGCCGGTGCGATGCGAGGGCGATCCGCAGACGGTCGTCGGACTTCCGATCGCGCAGCTCGCGCCGATCATCCTCGGGGCGATGGCCAGCGCCGATGCCGGCGGGGAGCGCGGATCGTGAGTGCGGTCGTCCTGGAAGTCGATCCCGCGCTGGTGGGTCGCGACCTCGGCGTGTGGCACATGGTGCCGTGGTGGGTGACCATGCCCGTGGCGATCGCCGTCGGCGTGGCGCTCGTGTGGTACTTCATCCGGCTGGGAGCGTCGGACGTGCCCCGCGGGCGGCGATGGCTCAGGCGGATCTCGGTGGTGTTCGCGGTGGCGGCGCTGGTGCCGCTCGTGCGTGGACTCACCTTCGTCCATCCGCACGAGGACCGGGTGGGATTCGCCGTCGCGTGGTCGATGGTGCTGCTCACGCTGGTGGTGTGCCTCATCCTGGCGCTGGTCGATGTGATCGTGACGATGCGCGGCGGCGTGCGCGAGTATCGCGAGCTGCGGCGCGAGACGCTTGGCGGCAGGCGTGGGGAGCGCGGCGATGGCTGAGCGCGCCGGGCCGCTGCCGCGGATGCTTGCGCCGTTCGCCTGGTGTGCGGCGCGGGTGTACGGACTGGGTGTGTCGCTGCGGAACGCGCGGTTCGACCGCGGCGTGGGCGTGCGCCGACTCGAGGTCTCGGGTGTGCGCGTGCCGGTGATCTCGGTGGGCAACCTGACGGCCGGCGGCACGGGCAAGAGCCCGTTTGTGGCATGGGTGTGCGCGGAACTCGCGCGCGCCGGCGCGCAGCCGGTGATCGCGATGCGCGGCTACGGCGCGGCCGATCCGGCGAATTCCGACGAGGCGCGGGAGTACGCGACCACGGCGCCCGGGGCGTGGCTGGTGGTGCATCCGGATCGCGTGGTCGCGCTGCACGCGGCGCTGTCGCGGCTCGACGCCGCGGATCTCGCGCGCTGCGTGGTGGTGCTCGACGACGGGTTCCAGCATCGCCGCCTCGCGCGCGACCTCGACATCGTGCTCGTCGATGCGACGCGGCCCGGGCTGGACGGAGACCTGCTGCCGGCTGGCTGGCTGCGCGAACCGGCCGGTGGCATCGCGCGCGCCGGACTCGTGCTGCTGACCAAGGCGCACGACGCGGCGCAGCGCGAGCATGCATCGGGGCTCGTGGCGCGCCTGCGCGGGCGGGCGCACGACGCGGCGTGCGAGCACGCGTGGCACGCGGTCTCGGTGTTCGAGGGCGGGGCGGCGCGGACGATGGGCGTGGACACGCTCGCGGGCCGCAAGGTGCTGAGCGCCTGCGCGCTGGGCAATCCCTCGCACTTCCACGGCATGGTGGAGCGGTCGGGCGCGCGCATCGTGCGGCGGTTCGAGCGGGGCGACCATGTGCGCTTCACGCCGATGGAGCTCGACGCGGAGGCGTCCGCCGCCGGGGCGGAGGCGGTCGTGCTCTCGCGGAAGGACCTGGTCAAGCTGCACGAACTGCCACGGACGCCGGTGTTGGTGCCGGAGCTCGCCCTTCGGTTCCTGGGCGTGGAGTCGGGTGGCGGGGGCGGCGCGTCGGCGCTGCGCGCTGCGATCAGCGCTGCAGCAGGCCGCGCGTGCGGGTCGTGACGCGGAACTCGTTCGAGGGGCGGCCGTCGATGATGCGCTGCCGGTCGTAGGTGTACTCGGTCGACTGGACGGTGGCGCGGACGATGGGGTCGCGGTCGGTGCCGAGGCGGGCGTCGTTGCGGCCGGCGTTGCCGCTGCCGTCGAGTTCGCCCGTGCGGACGAGGCTCGGCAGGTCGCGCATGCGCACCGGAACCTCGGTCGTGCAGCCCCCGATCGGGAGCAGGCAGAGCGCGGTGAGACCGGCGGTCAGGATTCGAGTCTTCAGGTTGTCCACGGAATGTCCTCCCCCGCACCGTGCCGCGGCGGGGGGCGGACGCAAACGCGGACCTTTCGGAAGTGATGATTTCCGAGGGGTACCCCGCGTCGTAAGTCGCAGAAGCGGTTTCACTGGAACGGAGTGAGTCCGAGAAACTCGATCTTCTGCAAAGATTTTCAAATCCTTGACTTCGGTCGCGTGCTTGGGGCATACTCGGCGCAACCCCCAATGTCACTCGCTGGCGACTTGTATCAGCCGACGAGTAGCGCACAACTCGAGGTGTGAGATGGCCACCACCACGAAGAAAGACCTGATCGAACGCGTTGCCACGGAGACCGAGCTTTCGCGAGCCGACGTCCGCCGGGCAGTCCAGAGCTTCCTCGACCATGTGATCGGAGAGCTCGCACGCGGCAACCGTCTGGAGTTCCGTGACTTCGGCGTGTTCGAGATCCGCGAGCGCGCCGGACGCGTCGCGCAGAACCCGAAGACGCTCGAGCGTGTGGCCGTGCCGCCGCGCAAGAGCGTTCGTTTCAAGGTCGGTCGCCTCATGCAGCAGTCGCTCGAGGACGGCACCGTCGTCATCTCGCGCACCCGCGACGAAGAGTGAAGCAGCGGGACGAGCCCACGGCTGAGATGGCTGTGGGAATCCTGACATGCATCTTCCGCGGGGCGATTGGTCGGATAGGCTCCGCCGCGTGAGCGAGCAGTTCCAGTCCAACTCCAGTTCGTCCGGTGAAGGTGGCTTCCGTGGAGGGCGCGGCGGTCGTCGACCGCGCACCGACGGGCAGTCCGAGTCGCAGCGCCGCGATGTCGCCGCGCTGTTCGGCGCGGAGCCGCCGGTGGCGCTGGAGGCCGAGATGGGCCTCCTGGGCGCGATCATCTGGGATCCGAAGGTCGTGGGTGACGTGATCACCGTGGTCCGCAACGGCGAGGACTTCTCCTCGCCGCGGCACGGGCGCATCTACGACGCGATCGTCGAGATCTACGAACGACACGCCACGGTCGACCTGGTGCTGCTGAACCAGCTCCTGTCCGACCGCGGGCTGGTCGACGCGGTGGGCGGCCTCGACTACATCGTGCAGCTCGCCGAGGGCGTGCCGAGCGCGGCGAATGCCGTGCACTGGGCGCGGGTGGTTCGCGAGAAGGCGACCATGCGCGAGCTGATCTCGGCCGCGGGCGAGATCCTCGAGGAGGTCCACACCTCGCGCACGCCGGCGCAGAACCTGCTGGAGAGCGCCGAGCAGAAGATCTTCCGCATCGCGCAGAAGCGCGAGTCGGGCGTGGTCTCGACCGCGAGCGAGCTCGTCCACGAGACGATGCGCATGATCGACGAGAGCGAGGGCAGCGGCTTCGTCGGCGTGCGCACGGGCTACGCGCAGCTCGACGAGATGACCAACGGCCTCCAGAAGGGCGAGATGCTCATCCTGGCGGCGCGTCCGTCGATGGGCAAGACCGCGTTCTCGCTGAACCTACTGCAGCAGATCGCGCAGAACGGCACGGCGAGCGTGATGTTCAGCCTCGAGATGGGCAAGCAGCAGCTGATCCAGCGCATGCTGTGCGCGCTCGGCGGGATCGACGCGCAGCGGCTCCGCAAGCAGATGCTCGGCAGCGACGACTACCGCCGGCTGATGGCGGCGTGCGGCGAGATCTCGAAGCTGCCGATCTTCATCGACGACACGCCCGGCCTCTCGCTGCTGGCGATGCGGTCGAAGGCGCGCCGGCTCAAGGAGCGCTACGGCATCGGGTTCATCGCGATCGACTACCTGCAGCTGATGAGCTCGGGTTCGCGGGTCGAGAGCCGCCAGCTCGAGGTCAGCGAGATCTCGCGCGGCATCAAGGCGATGGCGCGCGAGCTCGATGTGCCGGTGCTGTGCCTGTCGCAGCTGAACCGTGCCGCCGAGCAGCGCGAGGGGCACCGGCCGCGCATGAGCGATCTCCGCGAGTCGGGCTCGATCGAGCAGGACGCCGACGTGGTGATGATGCTGCACCGCGAGGACTACTACCACCGCGGCGATCCGAACTGGGCCGACGAGAACCCCGACAAGGTCGGCACCGCCGAGGTCATCCTGGCCAAGCAGCGCAACGGCCCGACCGGCACCGTCGACCTCATCTGGGACGGCGCGACGACGAGCTTCAAGAGCCGCTCGTACGCGTCGGCGCCCGCCGACTTCGGCGGAGGTGATGGGCCGCGGCGCGCGTCCGCCCCGAACCGGATGCGGGTGGTCGAGGAGCCTTCGGACGATCTGCCGGTGTGAGCGGCGTGGGGGGCGTTCTCGCGCGTGGCGCGATGGGACGCCCGCGCGCGGTGGCGCGCTTCCTGGTCGATGCGGCAATCGCGGCGGGACGGCGGCGTTACCCTGCCTCGGACCGGGCATGAACGAGTCGACCGAGCGGGATCCAACCGAACTGCAGGCGCTGCTGCGGCGCGCCGCGGGCGGTGACTCGGCGGCGTGGCGCGCGATCGTGGGCGAGTTCGCGCCACGCGTGTTCGGCCTCTTGCGGGCGCAATGCGGCGATTCGGAGCTTTCGGAGGAGATCGCCCAGTCGACCTTCTGCACGCTGGCGGCCAAGATCGGCGAGTACGTCGAGAGCGGTCGGTTCGAGTCCTGGGTCTTCCGCATCGCGATGAACCGGCTGCGGGACGAGATGCGCCGGCGCAAGCGCCATGCGCGTCCGATGGATGACGAGCCGATGCAGGCGCACGCGGCGCGCGGTCGGTCGGGGGTCGGGGCGTCGTCGTCGGCGGCGGAGGAGATGCGCGAGCGCTTGGCGCGCGCGATGGCGCGACTGCCCGAGGCGGATCGCGAGATCATCGACCTCCGGCACACCGGCGGGATGAGCTTCAAGGCGTTATCAGACTTCTATGGGGAGCCGGTCGGCACGCTGTTGGCACGCCATCACCGTGCACTTCGAAAGCTTCGTGGCATGCTGGAGGACATGGGTGTGACCGCCGAGGACGCGGGGGAGGCGGGGTCATGACGGCCCGGAGTCCGATCGGTCGTGTCGGGGGGCGTCCCCTCGCGGATCTCGCGCGCCGCGCAGGCGGCATGCGCCGCACAGGCGGAACGGGGCGCGGATCGGAAACGTGTCCCGTGCCCGAATCGTGCCGCGGGAGGCAATCGCGTCGGCCGACGGGCGTTGGTCGGGTGCCGGCGGGGAACCGTCGGCGGGTTGGTTTGAAGCACGGCCGGGTTCGGCTGTGCGGGAGTCACGGATGAACGGTCCACACGACAACCCCTCTTCCTCTGATCGTGCTCGGCGCGGCGGCGACCCGCACGGGCTGCCTCGGGATCTGATGGATCTCGGCGACATGCTGGACGCGCGCGGCGAGGCGCAGCGCGGCGGTCTTCCGCCGGACGCGCTCGAGCGGATCGTCGCGATGAGCGACCTGCAGTTGCCGCTGACCGGCCAGGAGCAGGGGACGGGCCACCCGGCGGTGATCGCCCGCATCGGGCCGTCCCGCCTCGGAATGGCGCGCGTCTGGCGCATCGCCGCGGGCATCGCGGTGGTCGCGGGACTCGGGGCGGCCGTGGTGTTGCTCGCGCGCGGCTTTGGCAGCGAGGCG
>CAMBUI010000151.1 GCA_945870915.1 Candidatus Kuenenia stuttgartensis
GGCGTGGGACATGGCGTGGGACATGGCGTCGTGCGCACCCGATGACCTGACGGGATAGGCGAGCGTGGTGCGACCGTCGCGTGCATCCGACGCGGAGTGTTCGACCGGACGCTCGCTGGACATCGACTGGGCACGATGCGTGGCGTCGGTCTCGACATCGCACTCGGCGATCCAGAGCGCCTCGTCGTCGGCGACCTGCGACCAGTCGGCGAGGATCTCCTCGAGCGCGGCGTCGTCGAGTCCCTGCGCGGGCCAGGCGCCGAAGCGCGACAACACGCGGTCGCGGAGCGCCGGATCGCGCGAACACTCGCGCGTCGCGATCCGGTGGAGCGCGGCCTGGGCGAGCGGACGGGTCGCGTGTGCGGTGACATCGATGCCGAAGCGGTGGCGGTACGCGGCGACGAACACCACCGGCACCGTCGCCTCGCGACGCGCGACCGCCGCCGCGACGGCGTCGGCGATCTCCTGGTACGCGCACCTGCTGATCTCCCTGTCCCTGTCGGTGAACACGGTCATCTGAACCCCCAAATCGGTCGTTGCCTGCGGTGGGCGTCGTCGTTGGACGGCGCACGGGCGGCGATGTTGCCGGCGATCCGCCCCACGCGGATCGTGCGCGGCGAAGGTAATGCCGCGAGGAGGGGCTTCTCCGATTCAAGACACTTTTTCCGATGGGTTTTCCGTGACGCGAATATTCGTGTCGTGGGTACGACGTCGTGAGGGCGCCCATCGAGTGTTCCGCAGACTGTGTCTGCGGGTACTCACCGGAGGTTCGGTCGCACGATGGACATGACTCCGACGATGGCGCGAACGCGCAGTGCGGGGTCAGCTCGGAATCGGCAGTTGAAGCGTCTGGCACGCCGCGCGCCAGCGTGCGCGGCGGTCGTCCTTGGTTCCGTGCAGGTACAGAAGTGGTGTGCCCGCCAACCGCAGCGACGACTTCCGGCGGACGAGTTGCAGCTGCGACATCTCGCCGATCAGGGAGTCACTGCACGAGATGCGCCGCAGCTCCTCGCGCGGCACCGACACCCGCGACCTGCCGCAGCGAATCTCGACCCCGGAGGGATGGACCGTCCACACCACCGTCGCTGGCCTGAGCGGGGCCCAGTCCCAGCGGCGAAATCCTCCCAAGCCCAACGCGATGGTCACGACGGTTCCGAAGGCGACCAGCAGCATGAGGAGCAGGGCGGCGGAGCTCGACACGAGGATCACGATCGACATGGCGCCGAACGAGCCGATCGCGATGAGCGACGACCGCGCGCTGCGCGTCGTACCGACGAGCACGACCGCGCCGTCGAGTCCGTCGGCGCCGCACTCGGGGCATCGCGCGGCGGCGTCGATGCCTCGCCGCAGATAGCCGCACGCGGGGCAGGTCGGGGTGTGGTCGGTGGGCATGGGCGGGGCGGGTCCGGCAGGAAAACGAGTTGACGAGTCGCCCGTCCGTGGAAAGCCGAGAATTGTAGAACCACAAGTTCTCGCCTCCTGGGGGCGCGGCCCTGCGTCACTTGGCGGCCTTCCACACCAGTCCGCCGATGGGCGCCGAGCGGCGCGAGAGGACCACGAACAGCACGCCCGCGCCCACCATGATGGCGGAGAGCAGCATGGGCAGCGTGAGGAACCCGAGCGCGATCACCGGCGAGTCGGCCTCGCGGAACTGCTCGGTGGAATAGCGGAGGACGCCGTATCCCGCGAGGAACACGCCCGCGATCACGCCCGCGCGGCGCGGTGCGAGCCAGGCGAGCGACATGAAGACGAGCAGCGCGGGACCCTCGGCGATCGCCTGCAGGAAGTTGTTGGGGTAGTACGCGGTGAGCAGCGGGGCGATGGCGTCGGTGACCTGACCGTGCAGCTGCGACGCCGGGTCGTAGGCGGTCGAGGCGAGCCATTCGAGGAAGCGCGCGTCGGGCATGCGCGCCGTCGCGGGGGCGAGTGCGCGCAGCGGCTCGAGCTGCGCTGGGGCGACCGCGAGGTTCTCGATCTCGTGCGGGTACTTGACGCTCCACCACGGCGGGGCCGCCTGCATGTCGGCGGGAAGCGGGCGGCCGGGGAGCTCCGCGTTCACCCAGTTCGCGAGGCGGCCGAACATGAGTCCCCAGGGGACGACGAAGGCCACGGCATCTCCGACCGCGAGGATCGGCAGCTTCTCGCGGCGCGCGAAGAGGACGATCGCGATCGCGACGCCGATGACGCCGCCGTGGCTCGCCATGCCGCCCTTGTGGATCTCGAGCGCGCCCCACCAGGGGAACGCGTCGCCGAACTGCACGAGCAGGTGCGGCTCGTAGAACACGCAGTGGCCGAGGCGGCCGCCGACGATGACGCCGATCACGCAGTTCGTGAGCAGGTCGCCGACCTGGCGCGCGTTCATGGGCACGCGGCCGGAGTTCGCCAGCCAGCGCAGGATGAGCCATCCGACGATGAAGCCCGAGAGGTACGCGGCGCCGTACCAGCGCGGGCCCACGCCCGGCGAGATCTCGAACACGAAGGGGTCGAGCGTGTGGAGGATGGATTCGGCGAGCAGCGTGTGGAGCATCCGCGCGGGATCGTACCGCGGGTGCGGTGCCGGGAATCAGCTCCGACGCAGGTGCGCGATCGCCAACATGGCGAGCGCCCCACGCGCCGCTTCGAAGTCGGACCGCATGTCCTTGCCGGGATTGTCGTCCTGCGCCATTTGCAGCGCCCCGTCGATGGCGCCCTGCACCACGACCGCGGGAAGGCCCATTCGTCCGGCGAGGAAGTAGAGATACGCCAGTTCCTTCGGGTCCACATCGCCGTCGATCGCCATTACGAGCGCGGCGACAGTGAGCAGCTCGATCTTGTGTTCGGTCTGCGTGGGCAACGGGATGTCGGTGCCGGTGCGAGCAGAGGCGAGGAGCTGTTTCGCGCGATCACGCGAGATCCCGAGCAGGTCGAGGTGGGCCTCAAGCGCGAGCTGCTCCTTCTCGTCGACCCTCCCGTCCAGGGCCATCATCTGCAGGACCGGGATGACGCGAGCCTCCACATCGGCGGGCGTACGGGTTCCGAACAGTCGTGAAAGCAGGCTCATCGCGGTGATCTCCGGTGGTTGGGTGCGAAAGTGGACCGAGATGACGCGACGAAAGCCACTGGCGCGGCTCAGGCGGGACTTCCGTTTCGGCCGATACTTCGGCATGCCCCCCCACGGACCCTCCGAATTCGCCCGACCCGCGCGCCCGGGCGACCTCACGCCGTTCCTCCGCATGCTGCTGCGGGGCGGGACGCTCGCCGAGGCGGATGCGCGCGCGGCGTTCGAGGAGATCGCGTCGGGCGAGGCGCATCACGCCGAGATGGGCGCGCTGCTCGCGCTCCTCGCGACGCGTCTGCCCACGGTCGACGAGATCGTGGGCGCGGCGACGGTCATGCGGCAGCGCGTCGAGCGCGTTCCCTGCGAGGCGGATCCGCATGGCATCGTCGACACCGCGGGCACGGGCGGCGCGCCGAAGACCTTCAACGTGTCAACCGCCGCGGCGATCGTCGCGGCGGCCGCGGGAGCGCGGGTGGCCAAGCACGGCAACCGCTCGCGCACCGGCCGCGGTTCGGCGGAGGTCATGGAGCGTCTCGGCGTGCATGTCAACGCCGCGCCGGCGGTGCAGGCGCGCTGCCTCGACCGACTCGGCATCTGCTTCTGCTTCGCGATCCACCACCATCCCGCGGCGAAGCACGTGATGCCGGTCCGCAAGGCGCTCGGGTTCCCGACGATCTTCAACCTGCTTGGTCCGCTCACCAACCCCGCGGGCGCGCGGCGGCAGGTGATGGGCGTGTACGCGCCGCAGTTCGTGCGGCCGATCGCCGAGGCGCTGGTGCGGCTCGGGTCGGTGCACGCGATGGTGCTGCACTCCGACGACGGGCTCGACGAGATCTCGATCGGCGCGGCGACGCGCGTGGCCGAGGTGCGCGACGGGCAGGTGCGCGAGTGGACGGTCGATCCGCGCGCGCTCGGGCTGGCGGCGGCGGATCCGACCACGCTCGCCCCCGAATCGCTCGACGAGGCGAGCGCGCTCTTCGTGCGCATCCTGTCGGGCGAGGAGCGCGGCGCGCGGCGCGACATGGTGCTCGTCAACGCTGCGGCGGCGATGCTCGTGGCGGGGACGGTCGAGTCGCTCGCGGCGGGTGTCGCGCGTGCCGCCGAGACCATCGACGCCGGGCGCGCGCATGCGACGCTCGAGGCGCTGAAGACGATGTCGCACATGGAGTGACGCGGCGCGTCGGCGACCCGCGTCAGCCGTGCCGTCGGCGGCCCACCCGTCGGGTGGCCGCAGCGCGTCGCGAGGCGTAGGGAATGCGTTGCATCGGCGGAACGGGGGCGATTCGCATGTACCGTGGGGTGATGTCGTCCGGCGTCTCGACGCGCGGACAGGGTGGTATTGCGGGGCGGGGCGCGTGTCGGCATCGCGTTCGCAACGGACCACGAGCGAGAACTCGAGTTTGAGCTTGGCTTGGAACTCGGGTGAAACCTCGGGTGAGAGCTCGAGTGAGACCTCGGATCAGCACAGGGAAAGGACCAGGTGAAGAGATGATCCCGCATGGCCCATCGCTGCGCGAGCGGGCGCAGGCGTACAACCCCAAGCCGCTGCTTCCGGTGGCGACCTGCGTCTTCGCCGTGGCGTTGTGGACCGGATGTGCGCTGGCCGACTGGTCGGGCTTCGCGCGGGTGGAGCTCGCCGCAGGCGCACGCGCGCTCGCATGGTCGACGCTTGGTGGCGGGCTGATCGCGTCGTGCGCGCTCGCTGCGCTGGTGTGGCGGATGTGGTCGCGGGCGCGCCGCATTGGTTCGTGTGCCGCGGGGGACGCGGAGGTGAACACGAAGTTGAACACGGGGAAGAACGCCGCGACCAACGCGGGGACAGATGCGGGGACGGATGCAGGAGCCACGACGGGGTGTGCCACGAATTTCGCCCCGGATCTCGACGTGCGATCCGACACGCGGTTCATCCACGCAGTGTCGGCGCATCCGTTCGCCGATCCGGTGCTGTGCACGGTGGCGCTCGCGCTGGTCGCGTGCGCGCTCGGTGCGGGGCTGCGGTACGCACAGGCGGTGGGGCAGGTGGTGCTCCCAGTGCTCGCCACCGGCGCGGACGAACCACAGCTCGTCGTCGTGGAGGTCACGGTCGCCTCGGGCAGCACGCGCACGGGGTTCGGCTCCGACATTCTCGCGCGGCACTTCCGCAAGCCGGCGAAGTTCCAGTGCCTCGTGCGCGAGGTGGTGCTGCTCGACGACGCCGGCGCGCGCGTCGCCCTGCATCCATCGGCGAAGCTCGCGGTGGGCGTGCCTGAGCATCCACCGCCATGGACGATCGGGGAACGGCTGCGGATGGCGGGACGCCTCGCCCCGATCGGGCGGTCGATGCTCCCGAGCGAGGTCGACTACGCCGACATCGCCGCCGCGCGCGGCATCGTGGGCACGCTGTCGATCGACTCGGCGGCGCTTGCGACACCGGTCGCCGGCTGGCGAACGCGTTCCCCATTCATGGACGCGGTCGACCGCGCACGGGAGACGCTGCGTGGCCGCATGCGCGAGGCGCTTCTCGCCGGCGTGCCGGTCGACGAGTCGGGGCAGACGGGGATCCGGTCGATGCTGGTGGCGCTCGTGCTGGGCGACGTCGAGGACGGGTACCGGCCGATCGAGAACGGATTCCGCGCGGCGGGGCTCGCGCACATCCTGGCGATCTCGGGCTTCAACCTCGCGGTGCTCGGCTGGGTCGTGGGGGCGGTGGCGGCGCTGTTCGTGCGCGACGAGCGGCTGCGTGCGGTGCCGGTGGCGGTGGCGGCGGCGGTCGCGCTGCTGGTGATGGCGCCTGCGGCGAGCGCGATCCGTTCGGCGCTGATGGCGATCGTCGGCGCGTGCGGTGCGTCGCTCGGACGCGACTGGCACGGCGACGCGGTGCTCGCGGTGGCGGTCGTCGCGATGCTCGTGCACGCGCCGTCGGACGCGGTCGCGCCGGGATTGCAGCTGAGCTTCCTCTGCGTGATCGCGCTGCGGCACCTGACGCGACCGATCACCGAGCACTGGTTGCCATGGATGCCGGACGACGATCCGGAGCGCGGCCACCCCGCGTGGCTCGGCCTCGTGGGCGCGTTCGCGTCGGCGGCGCTGGCGGCCGGAGTGGCGGCGTTCGTGGTGAGCGTGCCGGTGGTCCTCGTCCACTTCGGGTCGCTGCAGCCGTACGGGACGCTCCTCACCTTCGTCTGCTCGCCTCTGTCGACGGCGACGCTCGCGATCGCGTACCCGAAGGCGATCCTCGGATGCGCGTGGCCCGACGCGACGGCCTGGGCGGGGCCGGTGCTCTGGTTCCCGGCGTGGCTCCAGGTGTGCATCGTCGACTGGTCGCTCGCCAACCTCGGCGGCATGGTGCAGGTGGGACGGCTTCCCGCACCCGTCGGGACGGTGGGCCTCGTCCTGGTGTTCATCGCGCTGCGCGCGCGCGGACGCAGCGTGCGGATCGGCGCGTGGACGGGACTGTCCGCGATCGCGGCGATGCTCGCGATGGCGCCGACGCAGGGACCTCCGCCGCCGCGGTTCGCGGTCACGATGTTCGCGGTGGGCGACGGCTCGGCGTATCTCGTCGAGAGCGACGGCGTGGTCGCGCTCTTCGACGGCGGATCGAGCTCCTCGGGGAGCGTCGCGGCGCGGGCGCTGCTGCCGGCGATCGCGACGCGGGGCGGCGTGGTCGACACGGCGGTGATCTCGCATCCGAACCTCGACCACTACAGCGCGCTGCTCGATGTGGTGCGCTACGCGCGCGTGCGGCGGATCGCGGTGCACCCGAGCTTCGTGTCCGCGGCGGAGTCGATGCCTGCGGTCGCGGAGCTGCTCGCGGCGGCGCGCGGCGCGGGCGTCGAGATCGTCGAGGTCGCCGCGGGTGATGTACTGCACACCGGGTCGGTTTCGTGGCGGGTGCTCTGGCCGGCGCGCGGCTTCCGCTCGCGGCGCGACAACGACTGCTCGCTGGTGGTGCGCCTCGAGCACGCGACCGGCGCGAGCGTGCTGCTCTCGGGCGACATCGAGACCGAACCCGCGGCGAGGCTCGGGGCGCGCGACGGCGGGGTGCCCGCGTCCGACATCCTCGAGCTGCCGCACCACGGCAGCTGGCGCGAGGCGGTCGTCGGATACATCGCGCGTGCATCGCCCTCGGTCGTGCTGCAGTCGACCGCGCGGCGGCGGTTCGAGAGCGACCGGTTCGGACCGCACATTCCGCCGGGCGCGACGCGTGTGGTCACCTGCCGCGACGGCACCGCGCGGGCGGAGCTGCGCGACGATGGATGCTGGCGCCTCGCGGTGTGGGACCGCGGCGCACCCGATGGATGGAGGACGATCCGCGTGGCGCCGTCAGCGTCGGTCGGACGGCGCGACCAGGCACGCGCGCTCGAGGACGATCGCGTCCCCGGCGATGCCGTTCCCACCATCGGTGACCGTGACCACGAGCTCGCCGGCATCGGCGGGCGCGGCGATGCGCACCG
>CAMBUI010000152.1 GCA_945870915.1 Candidatus Kuenenia stuttgartensis
ATGATGAAGCCCGCGGCACCGCCGAGGACACAGCCGAATCCGATTCCCACCAGCAACGAGATTCCGTCCATGCGCGGAGTCTAGCGCGACGGATCGACCGCGCCAGAGGCTACAGTCCACCTTTCCCGCCGGCCGCCACGACGCCGCGGCCCCCATCCGCATGCGCCGCCGATCCCCCGAACTCCCGCCGCTCGACGGCATCCTCGTCCTCGACAAGGACCTCGGCATCTCCAGCGCGCGCGGCGTCGAGATCGTGCGCCGCCGCGCGCAGTTCGCCAAGGCGGGACACGCGGGCACGCTCGATCCCCTCGCCTCGGGCGTGCTGGTGATCGCGCTCGGACGCGGCACCAAGGCGGTCGAGCGGCTCATGGCCACCGAGAAGGAGTACCTCGCCGAGATCGACCTCTCCGCGTTCACCGCCTGCGACGACCGCGAGGGCGAGCGCCGCGAGGTGGAGGTCGCCGTGCCGCCGGCCCGCGGCGAGGTCGAGGCCGCGCTGCGCCGCTTCGAGGGCGTGATCGACCAGCGTCCGCCGTCGTTCAGCGCGATGGTCGTCGACGGTCGCCGCGCCTACCGCATCGCGCGCAAGGACGACACCTTCGAGCTCCCCACCCGCAAGGTCGTGGTGCACGAGGTGACGCTCCTCGACTACGCGTGGCCGATCGCGCGCGTCGCGCTCCGCTGCGGCAAGGGCTTCTATGTCCGCAGCCTCGCCCGCGACCTGGGCCTGGCGCTCGGCACGGGAGGACATCTCGCGTCGCTCCGCCGCACCGCCGTCGGGCCGTTCCGCATCGCGATGGCGCGTCGCCTCGACGACCTCCCCGAGCTGATCGACGCCTCGTGCGTGATGCCGATCGAGCAGGCGCTCGCGATGGTCGGGCAGGAGGGCGCCCGCGCGGCGCCCGCGGCAGTCACGCCGTCGGACGGCCCGCAGCCGCCGTCGCCAGAAGCCGCGCCCGGCGGTCCTCCGCGAAGCTCGTGATCACGAACAGCGCCATGCCGGCGAGCAGCAGCACGTCGGCCACGTTGAACACCCACGGGAAGACATCGGTGGTGCTGTTGCCCGGCCACATCCAGCCGTTCGGCAGCTCCCAGCCGGGCAGCATGTGCAGGAAGTCGCGGACGGCGCCGTACACCATGCGGTCGTAGAGGTTGCCGAGCCCGCCCGCGAGGATGAGGCCGATGGCGACATGCGCCGACCGCATGCGGGCGCGGGTGCCGCGCGCGAAGAGCAGCACCGCGGCCGTCGTCGCCAGCGCGGTGAACACGATGAACAGCTCGCGCCGGTGCTGGCCGATGCCGAACACGGCGCCGTAGTTGAGCACCAGGCGGAAGTCGAGCAGGTCCCACGGCAGCGCCTCGACCCGCGGGTGGTGCGGCAGCGCGAACGACGGATCCTCGAGCACCTTCTCGCGCGTGAGCTCGACCGGATAGCCGGCGACGTTCCCGAACGCCCAGTACTTGGACCAGAGGTCGACCGCGATTCCGCCGGCGAACACCCCCGCGAGGCGCGCCCACGAGGCGGGCGAACGCCACGAGGCCTGCTCGCCGCAGGCGTCGGACGCGGCCGGTGCGGGTAGGTGCGACGCGTCCGCGACGGAACCCGTGACGGAACCCGTGACGGAATCAGGGGTGGAACCAGCGGCGGATCCTGCCTCGTCCATCAGCGGGAACCGCTCGACTCGGCGATGCGCTCGGCCTCGATCGTGTACTTGGCCCACGGCTTCGCGTCGAGACGGGCCTTCGAGATCGGCTTGCCGGTCATCTGGCAGACGCCGAAGGTCTTGTCCTCGATGCGCTGCAGCGCGGCGTCGATCTCGTTGACGATGGCGCGCTCGGTCTCGGCCATGCCGAGGGTGAAGTCCTGCTCGTACACATCCGAGCCCATGTCGGCCATGTGCACGGGCATGTTCGAGAGGTTGCCGCCCGACGAGCGGAGCGCCTCATCCTCCATCCCGTTGAGCATGCCGATCAGCTGCCGCCGCTTGGTGTGCAGGAGCACGCGGTACTCGTCGAGCTCCTTCTTGCCGAGCTTGGTCTTGATCTCGCGGATCTGCTGCTCGCTGGGCGCGACGGCGGCCTCGGACGCAGAGGCCTTCGACTTCTTGGGCAGGGTGATGCCCTTGGTCGAGATGGCGCGCACGCGACGGCCGTTGATGATGATGAACTCGCCCGTGCTGCCGCGCGCGATGGCGACGGCCGCGGCCGCCTCGGCGACCGACTTGTGCTGGGCGAGGTCGATCGGGCCCTTCTTGGGCACGATCGGGGTCTCACCCGGCTCGGGCTTCGCCTTGCCGGAAGCGGACTTGGCACCGGGCGCCTTCGCGGTGGCGGCCGCGTCGGGCTTCGCGCCCGCTGCGGTCTTCGCCGGCGCCGCAGCCGCGGGAGCCTTGCCGTTCGACTTCGCTGCAGCGGACTTCGGCTCGGGAGCCGTGGTCACAGAAGCCTTGGTTACGGAAGCCTTGGTCACGGGAGCCTTCACCGCAGGCGCCGCCGCGGGCTTGGTGCCGTTCGCCGCAGGCTTGGTCCCGTTCGCCGCGGACTTCGCGCCGTTCGTCGCAGGCTTGGTTCCGTTCGCCGCGGGCTTCGCGCCGTTCGTCGCAGGCTTGGTGCCGTTTGCCGCGGGCTTCGCGCCATTCGTTGCGGGCTTGGTGCCGTTCGTCGCGGACTTGGTGCCGTTCGCCGAAGGCTTGGTGCCATTCGTCGCGGGCTTTGCGCCGTTCGTCGCGGCCTTGGCCGCGTCGGAGGTCACCTTTCCATTCGACTTTGATGCGGGATTTTTCGTGGCAACTGCTTTCGCGGCGGGAGTCGTGGGCGCAACCTTCGACGGCGAAGGCTTCGATGCTGCTGGCTTGGAGGCGGCGGACTTGGATCCAGCGGTCTTGGATGCAGCGGGCTTCGCAGCCCCAGCCTTGACGGCAGAGGCCTTGGCCGCCGGCTTGGCGGCAGGCTTCGCGGCCACCTTCGGCGCGGGCGCCGCGGCGGTCTTCTTGACCGGATCCTTCTTGGCAGGGACTTTCTTCGTCGCCACGAATTGTCTCTCTCTCCCGCATCGGGGCGGCCGACTTGGCACGCCCTTCGGGGGGCGGGAGCGTAGCAGCGCGGGGGCAGATGGTCAAAAAAGCCCGCAGAAACACGGGGTCAGGCTTCGCGCGCGGCAGCAATCATGCGGGCGCACGGTGCCTCGGGTGGAGGCTGGCCAAGGCCGGATCCCCCCTTCGCAGAGCGACCGGATCGCGCACAAAAACCGTGTTCCTGCGGCAGGATCGCGGTTTCGGACCGCACCGGCGCTCAGCCGGCGGCGACGGCGAGCTCGTCGCGGAACGCGCCCATCTTGCGGAACTTCTCGAAGCGCTGCCGGACCAGGGTGTCGGGATTCACGCGCGAGAGCTCGCGCAGCCGGTCGACCAGCCAGGTCTGGAGATTGTCGGCGGCCTTGCGGGGGTCGCGGTGCGCCCCGCCCAGCGGCTCGGCGATGACCTCGTCGACGAGCCCGTTCTCGAGGTTGCGCCGCGCGGTCAGCGCGAGGCACTCGGCGGCCTTGTTGTTGGTCTGCTCGTTGGCTTCCTTCCAGAGGATGGCGGCGCAGCCCTCCGGCGAGATCACCGAGTACCACGCGTGCTCGAGCATGGCGACGCGGTCGGCCACGGCGATGCCGAGCGCACCGCCCGAGCCACCCTCGCCGATCACGACCGAGACGATCGGGGTGCGCAGGCGGCTCATCTCCATGAGGTTCACGGCGATCGCCTGCGCCTGGCCACGCTGCTCGCTTCCGACGCCCGGGTAGGCGCCCGGCGTGTCGACAAGCGTCACGATCGGCAGACCGAGCTTCTCGGCGAGCTTCATCTTGAGCATCGCCTTGCGGTAGCCCTCGGGATGGGCGCAGCCGAAGTGGGCGGCGACCTTCTCGGCGACGGTCTTGCCCTTGTGGTGCCCGATGAACATGCACTTGACCGAGCCGATGCGGGCGAAGCCGGTCACGATCGCGGGATCGTCGCCGAAGGCCCGGTCGCCGTGCAGTTCGCAGAAGTCGCGGCAGATGAGCTGCATGTAGTCGGCCGTCTGCGGCCGGAGCGGATGGCGCGCGATGCGGACCGTCTGCCACGGGCTCAGATCAGAGTAGATCTTGCGGAGCAGGCTCTCGCGGGTCTCGTTGAGCTGGCGCAGCTCGTCGGCGTAGCGCTCGGCGTCCGGGCGCTCCTCGATGGCGTCGATCTGACGCTCGATCTCGAGAACGGGGTTCTCGAAGTCGAGCTGGTAGAGCGGGCTGAAGCCGGGTCGTGGCATAGTCGGGCAGTGTATCGCAGGACGCTGAATCCGCGGCAAACGGCCGCAGGCCGCAGCGGCAGCGGCGTTTGCGGTCCGCGAAGCCGCCGCCGGCCCCCCCGCCGGATGGCGCAAACTGGGTACCGTGCGGCGATGCAGCCCCGCCTCGTCATCGTCGGATTCGGCAACGTCGGTCAGGCACTCGTGCGCGGCGCCATCGCGTCGGGCATCGCCGCGCCGAGCGAGATCGGCGCCATCGATTCCGAGGCCCAGCGGCTGGCGGAGGCGCGCGAGATGGGCCTGCGCATCGTCGACGCCCGCGCCATCGCCGACGCGGAGCTGGTCGTCCTCGCGGTCAAGCCGCAGAACTTCGCGGCCGTGGCGCAGTCGATCGGGGCGATCGCGGCCGGCGGGCCGCTCGTCATCTCGGTCATGGCGGGCATGCGCAGCGGCTCGATCCGCGCCGCGCTCGGCGGCGGAGCGCGCATCGTGCGCACCATGCCGAACACCCCCGCCGCGGTCGGCCGCGGCATCACCGCCATCGCCTCCGACGCGGCGGTGGCCGAACCCGACATCCTGCGCGCCGAACAGCTGTTCGCCTCGGTCGGCCGCACGGTGCGCGTGCCCGAAGCGCACTTCGACGCGGTGACCGCGGTGAGCGGATCCGGCCCCGCGTTCCTCTTCCGCTTCCTCGAGGCGTGGACCTACGCCGCCGAGGAGATCGGACTCCCGCCCGAGACCGCGCGCACCCTCGCGCGCGAGACCCTGGTCGGCGCGGCCGCGCTGCTCGACCAGACCCGCGAGGAACCCGAGGTCCTGCGCGCCAAGGTCACCAGCAAGGGCGGCACCACCGCCGCGGGCATGCTGCGGCTCGACGACCCGGCCGCCCGCGCCGGCGGGCTCGATGCGCTGATGGTCGAGGTGCTCCGGTCCGCGCGCGACCGCGGCGCCGAGCTCGGGCGGTAGGCGCGGCGGGCCGCGCGCGTTCCTAGAAGTCGCGCCGCCTGAAGTACCACACGCCGATCGCGAGCACGGCCAGCTCGAAGCCGAAGCTGGTGCCGACGACCCACCACACGGGGCGCCGCGACATCTCCTCCTCGATCGCGGCCTGGAGCTTGCGCTCGGTCACGAACTGCGACCGGAAGAACCCGCGCTGCCTGCGCGCGTTCTCGTCGACGGCCGGCTCCTCGTCGGGTCCGGCGTCGTTGACGCGCACGTTGAGCTCGCGGGCCACCAGGTCGGCGGTCTCGGTCGTCTTGGGCAGCACCGTCTTGACCGCGAAGAAGATGCCGTGCGCGAGGCGCCAGTTGGCGTCGTCGGCGCGCTGCTCGTCGAGCTTGGCGACCAGCCCCGACTTCGCCTCCTCGGTCTGCAGCGACTCGATCTTGCGCTCGAGGCCCGCGATCTCGAGCCGCGAGAAGGTGCGCCCGAACAGCGTGAACTGCTCGCCCGAGTGGACGAGGAACACCAGGATCCAGAAGAGGCACGCCACGATCACCGCCGCGATCGGCGAGCGGGTCACGAGGCCGACCAGCGCCTGCACCGCGAAGAGGTAGCTGAAGAACACGACCATCAGCGGCACCACCACGAACAGTCCGAGCTCCCACACCCCGCCGCGCAGGCCGAGCACCAGGAACGCGAGCACCGCGAACACGCTCACCTGCAGCGCGGTGAACAGCAGTCCCGTGGCGAACTTCGTGAGCAGCAGCCGCGTGCGGCCGACCGGCTTCGAGAGCAGCGTGTCGACGCCACCGGTCGCGAGATCGGGGAACATCGACGCCGTCGACAGCAGCGCGAGGATCGTCGACAGCCACGAGAGCCAGAAGCTCACGCCGACGGTGGTGATGATGAGCTTGTACAGCCGCCCGTCGGGAAACAGGCGCGTGTTCACGCGGGGGATGCCGAGCTCGTAGCCGAGGACCGAGATCCCCTTCTCGTCGATGCCGATCGCGGCGACCGCGCCGATCACGACGGCGTTGAGCGCGAGCGCGACCCAGAACAGCTTGCGCGCGTTGAGCTCGCGGTAGGCGGACACGAACTGCGCCCAGGTCTGCACGGCCAGGTCGCCGGCCGAGAGCTTCTCGCGGTGGAGCGGGTGGCGGTCCATCAGCGGGACTCCTTCGCGGGGGCGGAGGCGCGGGGGGCGCCTCCGATGCTGCCGGCGCCGACCGCCCTCGCGCGGCCGTCGACGTCGCGCACCATGCGCATGAAGAGGTCCTCGAGCGACTCGCGCGTCTCGCGGACGCCGGTGATGGCGCGCCCCTCGGCGCGCAGCCGGTCGATGAGCGACTGGAGGCGGGCGAGCTCGGCCACGGCGTCGGCGCCGCTGCCGTCGGCCTTGAAGTCGATGTGCGTGCGCGCGCCGTCGGCGCTGGCGACGCCGAACTCCGCGGCCCACGCGGGCGCGGCGCCCTCGACGGTGACCCTCCAGGCGCGGCTGTCGCTGGTGAGCTCGGCCATCGAGCCGCTCGCCTCGACGCGGCCCTTGAGCATGATCGCCACGCGATCGCTGACCATCTCGACCTCGCCGAGCAGGTGGCTGTTGAGGAAGACCGTGCGGCCCTCGTCGCGCATGCGCACGAGCACATCGCGGATCTCGCGGCGGCCCACCGGGTCGACGCCGTCGGTCGGCTCGTCGAGGATCACGAGTTCGGGGTCGTTCACCAGCGCGGCCGCGAGGCCGGTGCGCTGCTGCATGCCCTTCGAGTAGGTGCCCACGCGGCGGTCGGCCCAGGCCGCCATGCCGACGACCTCGAGCATCGCGGCCGCGCGCGCCTTGCGCTCGGGTCGGCGCATCAGGCTCATCGCGCCGAAGAACTCGACGCACTGCCGCCCCGTGAGGTACTGCGGGAACCGGTGGTGCTCGGGCAGGTAGCCGACCCGCGCCAGCGTCGGGCGGTGGCCGACGGGCGCGCCGAGGATCGTGCCCCGCGCGGTCGTCGCGCGCACGATGGTGGTCATGATCTTGACCAGCGTCGACTTGCCCGCGCCGTTCGGCCCGAGGAGGCCGAAGATCT
>CAMBUI010000153.1 GCA_945870915.1 Candidatus Kuenenia stuttgartensis
ACGAGCTCTCCGGCGGCCAGCGGCAGCGCGTGCTGGTCGCGCGCGCGCTGGTGCAGCGCGCCGAGCTGCTGCTCCTCGATGAGCCGTTCGCCAACGTCGACGAGGTGACCGAGCACACGATCGCGCGCGTGCTGCAGGACCTCCGGCGACGCGACGGCGTGACGGTGCTCGCCGTCCACCACGACCTCGGCACGGTGCGCGCCCTGTTCGAGGACGCGGTGCTCTTCAACGCCCGCGTGCTCGCGCACGGTCCCGCGGGTCCGACGCTTGCAGACGCCCCTGTCGCGCGCGCCTACGCCGCGGGAAACCCCGACGCCCGTGCGGGAGCCGCCCGTTGAGCGGCGGCGGACTCGGTCACAACACCGCGCTCGCGCTCGCGGGCTGCACCATCTTCGGCGCGGTCGCAGGCGCCGTGGGAACCTTCGTGATCGCGCGGCGCCGCGCGCTGCTCACCGATGTCGCGGGCCACGCGAGCCTGCCGGGCGTGTGCCTGGCGTTCCTCGCGGGCGAGGCGCTCGGCGTGGGCGGACGGACGCCGTGGCTCCTTCTCGCCGGCGGGGCGAGCACCGCGCTGCTGGCCGCCTGGTGCGTGCCCGCGCTCGCGCGGCTGCGCGGCGTGGGAAGCGACTCCGCGGTCGCGCTCTCGCTCTCGTTCTTCTTCGGTCTCGGCACGGTGCTGCTGTCGGCGGTGCAGTCGCACGGCTCGGGCGCGCAGGGAGGGCTCGACGGCCTCCTCTTCGGCAGCGCCGCGGCGACCACCCGCGCGGATGTGCTCACCCTCGCCGCCCTCGCGTTGGCGGCGGCGGCGGTGCTCGGCGTCGCGTTCAAGGAACTCGCGGCCATCGCGTTCGACGAGGACCATGCGCGCACCCTCGGACTGCCGGTGCGCGCGCTCGACCTCCTGCTGGTCGCGCTGCTGGTCGCGACCGTGGTGGCGGGCATGCAGGTCGCGGGCATCGTGCTCGTGGTGGCGATGGTGATCACGCCGGCGGTCGCCGCGCGTGCGTTCCGCGGCTCGATCGGCAGGATCACGGCGATCGCCGCCGGATTCGGCGCGGCGAGCGCGGCGGCGGGCGTGCTGCTCTCGCGCGCCTTCGAGAGCATGCCGACCGGCAGCGCGATGACGCTGTCGGCGACCACGCTCCTGCTTGCGGCGCTGGCGATGCCGGGCGGCGCCGCGCCGCGCGGGAGGCCCGCATGAATGCGTTCGTCGCGATCGATCTCCCCGCGATGCTCGCGGCGCTGCTCGCGCTGGTCGCCTGCGGAACGCTCGGAAACTGGCTCGTCCTGCGCAAGGAGACCATGACCGGCGACGCGATCGCGCACGCGGTGCTGCCCGGTCTGGTCGCCGGGTACCTCATCGCGGGCACGCACTCGGCGCCCGCGATGTTCGCCGGCGCCGCGGCCGCGGGCGTCGCCGCGATCCTGCTCGCGGGCTGGGTGCGTCGCCGCACGCGGCTCGAGCCGGGCGCCGCGCTGGGAACGGTGTTCACCGCGTTCTTCGCGATCGGCGTGACGCTGCTCGAGACCGGAGGTGCGCGGCAGGTCGACCTCGACCCGGGCTGCGTGCTCTTCGGCGCGCTGGAGACGGTGTTCGTGGTGCCGCCCGAGGGCTCGCACGGGCTCGAGGGCTGGCTGCGCGGGCTCCCGCGCGAGGTCTGGACCCTCGCCGCGGCGGCGGCCGTCGCGGTGGCGTTCCACGCGGCGTTCGCCAAGGAACTCGCGCTGCTCGCCTTCGACCGCGAGCACGCGCGCACGACCGGCGGAGCGCCGCGCTGGCTCGAGGGCGCGATGCTGTGCGTGACCTCGATGGCGATCGTCGCCAGCTTCGAGGCGGTCGGCAGCATCCTCGTGATCGCGCTCATCGCATGCCCGTCGCTGATCGCGGCGCCGCACGCACGCGGGATCGGCGCGCGCCTCGGCATCGGACTCGCGACGGGCGCGCTGCTCGCGGCCGCCGGCTACCTGCTGGCGGCGCACGCCCCCTCGGTGTTCGGCACCGCGCACGCGCTCAACGCCGCAGGCATGATCGCGACGCTGCTCGCGGCGGCGGTGCCGTGCTCGTTCGGGGTGCGCGCGCTGCTCAGCCGCCGACCGGCGTGAGCTTCCATTCCTTCGCGTCGGCGCCGGGCGCCCACAGGCGCATGTCGTCGAGCGACTCGGGCGCGCGCGACTCGGCGTGCCCGTCGGCGAAGCCGGTCACGATCTCGCCGCCGTTGCGCGCGCTCAGGTTGCCCCACGACGCGGGATCGCCTGCGTCGTAGGCCGACGCCCAGGTGCGGACATCGAACCACGGCGAGCGGATGCGGAAGTACCCCTCGGCGACGCCCTCGATCGGGCTGCCGCTTCCCGGCGCGCTCTCCTGCCCGCGCGCACTGCCGAACACGACCATGGTCGCGGGCTGGTTGATCTCCGAGAGCCGCGTGGCGTAGAACTTTCCGAACGTCGCGAGGAACGCGCTGTTGTAGCCGCCGAAGTTCTCGTCGCCCCCGAGCCAGACGCTGTTGAGTCCGAAGCTGGGGAACACGCTCGTCTGGTAGAGGTAGTTGGAGATGTCGGTGGTCTCGAGCTCGCGCAGCACGCGCTCGTGGTCGCCGACGAAGAGCCCGCGCACATCGTGCCCGATGTAGGGCGCGAGGCGCCACACCCAGCGGCTCGCCGCGACGCCGATGGTCTGCTGCGCGATCGGATTGCGGTTCGCGTCGTAGGCGGGAAGCCCCGACTTGTAGCCGGGCAGCAGCGTGCCGTTGGAGTCCATCGCGTACTGCGACCACGCGCCGGTGAGCGTGCGCGCGGCGGCGATCTCCCGCGCGCGCTCGCTCGCCACGCGGGCGCGGGAGATGATGGGGAGCAGCGCGGCGAGAATGCCCGCGAGGATCGCGATCACGACCAGCAGCTCGACGAGCGTGAACCCGGCGAATTCGGCGATGCCGCGGAGCGGACAGCGCGGCGCGGCGTGGGCTTTCGCGCGCGGCGCGTGATCCCCTGCTCGCGGCGCGTGATCTCCTGCTCGCGGCGCGTGACTCCCTGCTCGCGGCGCGTGATCCCCTGCTCGCGGCGCGTGACCACCCTCCATCGGGAATGCGGACGGTGTTGCGGGAAGGATCGGCGGCATGGGTGTTGCGTACGGAGGCAATTCGTGCACTGGCGGCGTGATCCTTCGCAGTGCCGTCGGGCAGGACGACCGAAAACCGCGACAGCGGGCCACTTCCTTCGGAAAAACGGGGTGATCCTCGCCCGTTTTCTCGCCCCGGGGAAGGCCAAGCCTACTCTAGGTACCGCGCCGCCCCGGAGGACACCATGACGAACCACGCCCCCACCGTCCGCCGTCGGAACCTCGTTGCTGCGACCGCGCTCGCCATGATGGCGGCGGGCGCCGCGGGCGCGGACCAGTTCACCGTCGTCTTCGGTTCGCCCTCGCTCGACCGCTGGAACTACCCGTTCAATCCGACGCCGGGCACCCGGATCACCGCGTCGACCTTCGGCAACGAGCCCGGCGGCACGATGTTCGACAACCGCGACGGACAGTTCGTGGTCGGCTTCGACACCGCGCCGCAGGTTCCGCCCGCGCTGGGCGCGTCGACCTACACCATCGAGTCGTGCGTCCTCGAGATCACCTACGCGAACGACTTCGTGGTCGAGTACGACCCGACGGTCGACCCGTTCACCGCGTTCCTCCCGACCACCGACGCCGAGTACGCCGACGACGCCGATGCGGGACAGCCGCTCGAGCTCTACGGGCTCGGCTTCCGCAACGGATTCACGCTCGCGAGCTGGACCGAGTACACGCCCTTCACGCCGGGAAACCTGCTCAATCCCTCGGTGCGCAGCGCGTACGCGCTCGGGCTCAACGCGGCGGGCCAGCAGGTCGACGTCTCCAACTCCGTGCGCGAGCGCTGGACGCCGCAGCCCTTCGCCGTCGGCACGATCGCGAAGCTCAAGCCGGGCAGCCTGGTCCCCATCAACAGCCGCGTTCGATTCACCGTCGATGTGGCGCGGCCGGGCGTGCAGGAGTACCTGCGCGCGGCGGTCGACGCCGGAAGGCTCCGCCTCACGGTGAGCTCGCTCACCAAGGTCGTGCAGCAGGGTGGCAGCTTCCCGGTCTTCTACTGCCGCGAGAATCCGCTGGTCACGGCGACCGGCATCGGCGCCGCGACGCTGCACATGGTGGTGTCGACGCAGACCTGCGTCCCCGCCGACCTCAACTGCGACGGCACGGTGAGCGCGCCGGACCTCGCGACCCTGCTCAGCCAGTGGGGCTCGCCGGGCAGCGCGGATCTGAACGGCGACGGCACCGTCGGCGCGCAGGACATCGCGATCCTGCTCGGCGCGTGGGGCTGAGCCGCGCGTGAGGCTGAGCCGCGCGTGAGGCTACGCCGCTTGTGCGACTACGCCGCTTGTGCGACTACGCCACGCGCGAGGCTACGCCGCGCGCGACACCCATCAAACCTCGACGCATCACGCCATGCGCGGCAGCGGGCGACCGTAGACCGGGGCCAGGCGGCGACGCACGCGTTCGGCGATGCTGTCGAGCATGCGCTCGACCTCGGTGGTGGCGATCTCGGTGACGGCCGCGATCTCGGTGATCGTGAGCTCCTCGGTGTAGCGGAGCGCGAGCACGAGGCGTTCGCGGCGGGTCAGTTCCTTCAGGATGTCGGTGATGAGGGCCGCGCGCGATGGCGCGGGGGTGGTGGCGGCGCCGACGGGGGCAACCGCGGGAGACTTCGTCGCTTCGTCCTTGCGAGTCATGACTCTTCCTTCTGCCGCCATCCATGGCGACGAGGCGGGAAGATACCGCGGACCGGGCGGGCGCGGGTGCGGCGGATACCTGAGGTTTGGATTCGGTTCAGCCCGCGACGACCTTCGACACGCTGAACAGCGGCAGCAGCAGCGCGATGGCGACGGCGCCGAGGATCGAGCCGAAGACCAGGATCATCACCGGCTCGAGCAGCGAGGTCGCCTGCTTGAGCGCGGTCTCCAGGTCCTCCTCGGCGAAGTCGGCGCCGCGGGCGAGCACCTCGGGCAGGCGACCGGTGCGCTCCCCCGCCGCGACCATCGAGACCATGGTGGAGGGCAGCAGGGTCTCGGCCCGCAGCGCGTCCACAAGCGATCCACCGTCGCGCAGCCGCGCGTCGACGGTGTTCCAGAACGCCTCCGCCCGCGGGCTGCGCGAGAGGCCGCGGCAGATCGCGATCGCATCGAGCAGGTGGATCCCGCTGGCCAGCAGGGTCGCCAGCGTGCGGCTGGCGACGGCGACGAACGCGAGGCGCGAGATCCGGCCGAGCACGGGCGCGTTGAAGCGCAGCCGGTCGATCGTGCGCTGCCAGGCGTCCGAGCGCGAGAAGGCGAAGATGGCGGCCGCGAGGACGGCGGCGCTGATCGACAGCACCAGCGCGTTCTCGCGGACGCCAGTGCCGATCCCCAGGAGGATCTTCGTCGGCACGGGGAGCTCCGCTCCGCGCTCTGCATAGATGCGCGCGAAGCGTGGCAGGACGAACAGGAGAAGGCCGAGGACCACGGCCGAGCCGGCCCCGAGCATGAACAGCGGGTACGCGCTCGCGGCGCGGAGCTGGCGCGAGAGCCGCTCGCTGCGCTGCAGGTGGTCGGAGGCGCGCAGCAGCATCGGGCCGAGCTGGCCGGTCGACTCGGCCGCGCGGGTGAGCGCGACCACGATGGCCGGGACCTCGCGGCCGCGGCGGGCGAAGGCCTGCGACAGCGGCATGCCGGTCTCGACATCGACGGCGACCTGGGTGACGAACGGGCGGAACTCGGGTCGGGCGCCCTCGCGGGCGGCGGCCTCGAGCGCCTCGGAGAGCGGGACGCCGGCGTCGGCCATCGTGCCGAGGTGCCGGCAGAGGAGCGCGAGGTCGCTGCGACGGGCGCGGGCGCCGCGGCGGGCGGGCGCCGCGGTGGTCGCGATCGCCTCGTCGCGACCGATCGAGAGCACGGTGCGTCCCTCGGCGCGCAGCTTGCGGGCCACCTCTTCGGCACTGCCGGCGGCGAGCGAGCCGCTCGACTCGAGCCCGTCGACATCGAGCGCGCGGTAGACGAAGGTCGCGCGCGGCTCGGAGCGCTGCGCCGCGGGCACCGGGGCGTTCGGGTGGGAGGATGGAGCGGTGGACGATGCCATGGTGGCGGTGCGGGTGGGCGGACGGGAGTCCGCGGTGGCGCGGCTCACGACGCGGTCGCGAGCACGACCTCCTCGAAGGTGGTCTGGCCGCCGCGGACCTTCTCGAGTCCGTCGACGCGCATGGTGCGGTGGCCCGACGCGCGGGCGATCTCGGCGAGCTCCTGCGGCGCCGCGTTGCGCGCGACCGCGGCGGTGAACGCCTCGTCGGGAACGAGCAGCTCGAACACGCCGATGCGGCCGGAGAATCCACTGCCGCGGCAGCGCGCGCAGCCTGCGCCGCGGGTGAACTGCGCGACCGGCCCTGCGGCCGCCTCGACCTCGGCGCGCACATGCGCCTCGGGCTCGAAGTGCTCGCGGCAGTGCGGGCAGATGCGGCGCACGAGCCGCTGCGCGAGCACGCCGCGCACGACCGCCGCCACCAGGTAGGGCTCGATGCCGACGTTCACCAGGCGGGTGGCCGCGCTGACCGAGTCGTTGGTGTGCAGCGTCGAGAAGACGAGGTGGCCGGTGAGCGCGGCCTGCACCGCGGTGGTCGCGGTCTCGGCGTCGCGGATCTCGCCCACCATGAGCACATCGGGATCCTGCCGCAGCATCGAGCGCAGCGCGCTGGCGAAGGTGAATCCCGCCTTCTCGTTGACCTGGAACTGGTTGACGCCCGCGAGGGTCGCCTCCACCGGATCCTCGACGGTCGAGATGTTGCAGTCGGCCGAGTTGAGCGACGAGAGCACGCTGTAGAGCGTGGTCGACTTGCCGCTGCCGGTCGGTCCGGTGACGAGCGCGATGCCGTTCGGCCGCGCGATCACCTCGCGCCAGCGGGCGAGGATCTGCTCGCCCATGCCGAGCCGCTCGAGCGGGACGAGCGACGCGCGGCTGTCGATGATGCGGATGACGACCTTCTCGCCGTGCCGGCCGGGCATGGTCGACACGCGGAGGTCGATCGGGCGTCCCTCGAGCATCACGTGGATGTCGCCGTCCTGCGGCAGGCGGCGCTCCGAGATGTCGAGGCCGGCCATGATCTTGATGCGGCTCGAGATCGCCGCGCCCATCTGCCACGGCGGATCGACCTTCTCGAACAGACGGCCGTCGATGCGGAAGCGCACCCGCAGGCGCCGGTCGCCCGGCTCGATGTGGATGTCGCTCGCGCCCTCG
>CAMBUI010000154.1 GCA_945870915.1 Candidatus Kuenenia stuttgartensis
GTACCGCAAGGACGCCGACGCGGCGGTGCGGCCGTTCACGGCCGAGTGGCCCGTCCACCGGCAGCCCGTCGTCGACCGGAATGCGCTCCGGCTCGGCTGGTACGCGTTCACCCACGCGGGCGACCCGGTCGCGGTCGCGATCGACGAGACGGTCGAGCTGGCGAAGACGTTCTCCACCGAGAAGTCCGGCGCGTTCGTGAACGCCGTGCTCGACCGCGTCGCGAAGTCCGGCGGCGGCGCGGGCGGCGCCGCGGCGGGCGGAGCGGGATCGAACGGATGAGCCTCTTCCGCTCCGCGCTCGATGCGATCAAGAAGGGCCTCCAGAAGACCGCCGAGGCGATCGGCGGCCAGCTGCGGTCGCTCCTGCTCGGCAAGTCGCTCAGCGAGGAGCTGATCGACCAGATCGAGTCGCGCCTGATCGCCGCGGACGTCGGCGTGAAGGCCGCCCGCGAGCTCGTCGATGGACTCCGGCAGGAGTTCCGCTCCGGAAAGGTCGCGCGCGGCGAGGACGCGCTCGAGTATCTCAAGCGCAGCCTCAAGGCGCGCTGGCCGCAGGGCGGCGACGCGGGCGCCGGCACCGGCGTCGGCGGATCCGGCGGGATCGCCGTCGCTCCGCAGAAGCCGACCGTCGTGCTCGTCGTCGGCGTGAACGGCGTCGGCAAGACCACGAGCGTCGCGAAGATCGCCAAGAACCTCAAGGACGGCGGGCGCAGCGTCCTGCTCGCGGCCGCGGACACCTTCCGCGCGGGCGCGGTGGCACAGCTCACCGTCTGGAGCGACCGGCTCGGGATCGAGATCGTCAAGGGCAAGGCCGGCGCGGATCCCGCCGCGGTCGCGTTCGACGCGGCCGACGCGGCGATCGCGCGCGGCGTCGACGTGCTGCTCGTCGACACCGCGGGACGCCTGCACACCCAGGACAACCTGATGCGCGAGCTCACCAAGATCCGCAATGTGCTCGCGAAGAAGATCCCGGGTGCGCCGCACGAGGTGCTCCTCGTGCTCGACGCGACGAGCGGCCAGAACGCGGTGCAGCAGGCGCGCCTCTTCGGCGCGGCCGCGGGCGTGACCGGCATCTTCCTCACCAAGCTCGACGGCACCGCCCGCGGGGGCATCGTGGTCGCGATCCGCGAGGAACTCTCGGTGCCTGTGAAGCTGATCGGCGTGGGGGAGCGCCCCGAGGACGTCCAGCCGTTCGACCCCGACCGCTTCGTCGAGGCCATGTTCGCGGAGTGACCCCCGGACGATGACGCTCTTCATCGCCAGCATCGCGATCGCGCTCGGGGTGTCGTTCCTCTGTTCGCTCCTCGAGGCGACATTGCTGAGCCTGACGCCGAGCCAGCTCGCGCGCGTCGCGCAGCGGAATCCGGGCGCCGGCGCGGTCTGGCGCGCGTTCAAGGCGCGCATCGACCGTCCGATCGCGGTGATCCTGCTGCTCAACACGACGGCGCACACGATCGGCGCCTCGGTCGCGGGCGCGCAGTTCTCCGAGCTCTGGGGCGACGGCTGGATCTGGGCGTTCTCGATCGCGTTCACGCTCGTCATGCTCCAGGTCACCGAGATCCTGCCGAAGACGCTCGGGGTCCGGCTCGCGGAGTCGCTCGCTCCGTGGATGGCGCGCCCGCTCGCGGCGCTGGTCTGGGTGTTCACGCCGGTCGTCGCGGTCCTGCATGTCCTGAACCGGCCGTTCGAGGGACCGCGCCGCACGGGCGAGGGGGCGCCGACCACCGTCGACGACATCGCGAGCCTGGCGGCGCTCGCGCGCATGTCCAAGGACATCGGGTCGCACCAGGAGCGCGTCATCCTCGGCGCCGCGCGGCTCTCGGAGCGGACGGTGCGGGACCTGATGATCCCGCTCGAGCAGGTCGTGATGATGTCCGACGACCTCTCTCTGCCGCGCGCGATCGTCGCGGCGCACCTCGACGCGCACACGCGGTTCCCCGTCTGCGAGGCGGGCAACCGCGAGCGGATCGTCGGCTACATCAACTTCAAGGAGATGATCTACTTCATGAGCACGAATCCACGCGATCCGAGCCTGAAGGGCATCATCCGGCCGATCACCTTCGTCGATCCCGCGCAGTCGGCCGCGGACCTGATGCGGGTCTTCGTCGACCAGCACGAGCACATCGCGATCGTGCGCGGGACGGACGGCGCGCCGCTCGGACTCGTGACGCTGGAGGACCTGGTCGAGGAGCTCATCGGCGATCTCGAGGACGAGTTCGACCGGCTGCCGCGCTACGCGCACGCGTTGAGCGGCGGCACGTGGCTCCTGGGCGGCGGGGTGCCGATGTCGGACGTGTCTGTCCACTTGGGAGGCGCGCTTCCCTCGGGTTCGGGGTCCCTCGCGAGCTTCCTCGAGGCGGAGTTCGGCGACATGCCGAAGGGCGGACAAGTCTTGCGCCGGCAGGGAGTTGAGATCATGATCAAGCGTGTCCGTCGCGGCCGGGTCTTCGAGGCGGCGATCACGCCGGTGTCGGGGGCGTGAGGCGTGACGGGACAGGCATGACTCGCATGACTCCCGGGACGGCGGGATGGGCGGCGGGATGGGACAGGCATGAATCCGTCCAACTTCCGCCGACGGTGACTCCGGCATGTCGGGGCCTTCGATCTACGATGCATGCCTGTCCAGTCCCGCGGTCGTCCCGCAGCGACACGCGCCGAGCCGAGATAGCGATGAAGCCAGCACCGCGCACCCTCCAAGACTTGAGCCCAGCGTCGCTTCCCGTCGGTCGCCGTACGGGATTCACGGTCGTCGAGATGCTGGTGGTGGTGTTCGTGGTCGGAGTGCTGACCTCGATCATCGTTCCCGCGATCTCCGGCGTGCGGCGCGAAGCGCTTTCGGTGTCGTGCCAGGCGAATCTCCGCCAGTTGCATGCAGGCATCGAGGCGTACCGGTCGTCGCTCAAGGGTCTGCTGCCGATGTGCGACTTCCTCCCCGCCTCGACGCCGGACGGGCCGGTGGGCGGGCTGGTCGAGGTGCTCGAGAAGACCATCGGACGCGACTGCGAGTGCTGGTACTGCGCGGCCGACGACGACATCGATGGGTCGATCGCCGCGGGCACCAGCTACATCTACCTTCCGGGCCTGCTGCGGTACACGCCTCAGGTCCAGATTCAGGTCGCCGGCCTGATGTTCGCGTCGCAGGGGGAGTCCCTCACCGAACGGCAGCGGGAGCGGCGGCGGCGCGACGCGGAGGCGAAGCTCGTCGGGCAGCTCTACGAGCGCGATTCGCGCGCGTTTGCGCTGCTGACCGACAGCCAGGACCGTCACAAGATCGGCTCGCGGGTGCCACGGAACGCGCTCTACATCGATGGAAGCGTCGGCATCCTCAGGGAGGCCGACGAGGGCGATGAGCCATGAGCCTCGCCGCGTCCGCCCGCCTCGACACCGGCGTCAGTACTGGACAGGCATGATTCCAACATGAGCCTCATCGAATCCATCACCGAGCTTCGCGATCGCCTCGACGAGGCCATCGCCGACACCTGGGAGAACAAGCGTCGCGAGATCGGGCTCGCGCTCGGTGGTGCCGCGCTCGCCGCGGCGCTCGCGGCCGGGGCGTACTGGTGGATCGAGATCCGCTTCCGTCCGCCACCCTCGATCTTCGACTCGCCGGTGGACGACGTCCTCGGCTACTTCGCGCTCGACGATTTCTCGCAACTGCCCGTGGACGAGCGCATCCGATTCCTCCGCGAGCTCGCCGACCGCTTCCGCGGGATGGGACAGGCAGAGAGCGCGACCATGGCGGCGTTCCTTGCAGGCCTGTCCGGTCCCGCGCGCGAGCAGGCCACGCAGAACGCCCGTCTTCTGGCAAAGGACATCCTCGCGCAGGGTGCGGACGAGTACTTCCGCGTCCCCGAGAAGGACCGCGGGAAGTTCATCGACGACTGGATGGTCAAGTGGATCAAGACCGGCGAGCGCATCGCGACCGGCAAGGAGAGCGAGAAGCCGGACGACCAGCGGCTTGCCGACATGAAGGCCCAGGGCGAGCGCGGGCGCGAGCGCGCCGGCAATCGCCCCGCGAACGAAATGCCCAGCCTGACCGAAGACGGCGCGGCGCGCTTCCTCGACTTCTGGGCGAGCGATGTGGAGCAGGCCTCGAACCCGCGCGAACAGGGGCAGATCGTCCGGTTCCTCGGCGACGTCCGCAAGCGGTTCGGTGGGGGCTGACCCTCGGCGAAGCATGGATGAGCTCGCGCGATGACGATTCGCGCCAACCGCGCCGCCGAGTCGGCGCAACCCGCTTCGGCGCAATCCCGGTCGTTGCGATCCCCGTCGTTGCGATCCCCGTCGTTGCAATCCCCGTCGTCGCGAGCGGCATCAGCGCGGGTCTTGTCGTCACGCTCGCCGTCTGCACCAACGCTGTGGCACCCGCTCCGCCGGGATTCCCACTGCGGGGGGCACACTCCGCGCGAATCCACGCCGGCTCAGCCCGGGGGCCAGGCGTCGCCGTCGAGCCGAATAGGTAGCACGCGCCGGGTTCCCCGCCGGCGGGCCTCCGCCGCGAGTGCACTTGCCGAGCCGTAGCAGCTCCCTCGTGGAACTCTCGTGGAGAGGTCCGGACGCGGCACCGGCGGGAGCGATCGAAATGCCCCGGTTCGGAACCGACGGTGCGGCTCCGTCGCGCGCGACCATGCACGGAGCTGGTCCAGCATCCGTCGCGGAGCCTCGCCTGCATCGGTGATGCTCCACTCGGCCCGGAGCAGCGCGGTCGCGATCGGGCGCGGACGACGCGGATCGATTCCGCCGGGCTTGGCGGGATGCAGCCGGCGCCCGAGGCGGTCAACGGCATCGATGTAGTGCACGAGCGGAAGCGGGAAGTCGAGGAGTTCCCCTCGCGTGGGGACGCACCCTTCGCGCGTTTCTCGCGGCGGCAGCGAGGCCGCGGACGCGAACGCGGGCTCCCATCGGATCTGCTCCAGCGCCTCCACCGCGCTGTCCAGGCTCGCGGTGCGATCGACGGCCTCGCGACAGACGCGCGCGATCCCATCGCCAAGCCGCCTCCACTGCAGCGACGCGGATGTCCACAGGCTCGTCTCGAGGGTCGCTGCGGCGCACGCCCGGACCTCGTTGAGCTCGATGTAGGAGGCGACTCGCGCGAGCGATGCCTCGTCGAGCACGGGCAACGACTGGTAGCGACCCTCCCAGAAGTGCCCGGACACGCGGTCCTCGCGGTTCCACATGCGCGCGCACGGCTCCTTCAGCAGGCGATGGAAGAAGCCGAGGCTGCAGAGGTCGCGGCGGGCCCGGGCGACCTGCGCGGGATCGGCGAGCCACAGGTCGATCTCGGCATCGGCCGGTTCCGCGTCGCTCGGGATCCCCAGGCGTCGGCGGAGGCGTTGGCTCGGCAGCAACGCGATGCGCCGCCGCACGGCGTCGCGGTCGGACATCGCGTCGGTTCCGTCCGGCCGGATCCGCAGCAGCAGGTGTATGTGATTCGTCATGATCGCGAATGCAAGGACATCGATCGCGGCATGCGACGAGAGGAAGCGGAGGCGTTCCATGATCCACGTGCGGCGTGCCGGCGTCGCGATGAGCGATTCACGTCGGACGCAGCGCGAGATGCAGTGGTACACGCCGATCTTTTCGGGATCCACGATTGCTGAGCGGGGCCGGGCCATGCGCGCGAGACTACGCGCCAAAGACGGCGGTTCTCGATTTCGGTGCACTTTTGCATGCCGAAAGCAGCTCTGAAATCCGGATCTCGGCGCGGCCTGCGGAGGGCTTGATGCATGCCTGTCCCATCCGTCGCCATCCGTCCGCTCCACATGCCTGTCCCATCCGAGCTGCCTGTCCCATCCGAGCTCCCATCCGAGCCGTGCATGCCTGTCCCATCCGTGCCATCCGCCGCCCGGGCCGCGGTCACCGCCAGTCGTGGCGCGGATAGCGCCTGCGGAGCTCGTTGCGCATCTCCGGGTAGAGGACGCGCCAGAAGTTGGCGAGGTCCTGCGTGACCTGCAGAGGACGGAGGTTCGGCCCGAGGATCTCGACCACCAGCGGCACGCGGCCTCCGGCGACCTTCGGCGTCTCGTCGAGGCCGTAGAAGTCCTGGATCTTGGCGCGCCCGCGCGGCGGCGAGCCCGGCGCGTACTCGATCTTCATGCGGAAGCCGCGCGGAGTCGGGATCGACGCCGGAGCCATCTTCTCGACGAACTGGATGTCGTCCCACGAAAGCGCGCTGCGGAGCGCGTCGATGGCCGACCGCGCCTCGACCTCGCGCGCACGGATGCAGCCGGAGCAGAGCTCGGTGCGGATGACGTCCAGGTCGTCGTCCCCGTAGGTGATGAGGTTGCGCTCGGGGAACCACGCGGCCACGCAGCGGACGCGGGCGAGCCAGGGCTCGCAGTGCTCGTCCCAGCCCTCGAGGCGGATCTCACCCGACTTGATGCGCGCGACCAGCTCGCGCTCGACCTCGGGAGAGGGCTTCGCGGGACGCGCCTTGCGCGCGACGACGGCGTCGAGGAAGAGCTCCTCCTCGGCGGTCTCGACCGAGCGCGACTCCTTGTTCCAACCGGCGGTGCCGCGGCGCGAGAACGCCTGCGGCAGCACCCGCTCCACGATCTCGCGCGGGACCGGGTGCGCGACGGGGATCGTCACGAGCCGGTCGTGGTCGGGTCCCGACTCGCGCACCTCGAGCGCCACGAGGAAACCGGGGTCGTGCACGAGCGACTCCTTCGCGAGCTCGACCTTGCGACGACCCGCGAGCGCGCAGTGCGGCCGGTCGCGCTCCGGCTTGAAGGCGATCCTGTCGGTGAACCCTGCGACCAGCGCGGCGTCGAGCGCGGCGTTCGTCGCGTCGCCGCCCGTGTCGCGGAGGTTCCGCGCGAACTGCTCCGCGACGAGCACGGCCTCGCGGATCGCGAGCCGGTCCGCCTCGCGCGGAAGCGCGCGGTTCTCGGCGGCCGCGACCAGCCGCTCGCGCACGAGCGCGTCGCTGCGGGGATCGTCCTTCTCGAGGAGCGAGAGCAGCGCCTGCGCCGGGATGTCCTCCGCCGGATCGCGGTCCGAGAGCGCCGCCGCGATGCGCGCGACGCGGCGGCCGCAGCCGAGGCGCGCGCCCTCGACGAGCGCGCGCGCGAGCCGGGGATGCGCGGGCACGCGCGCCCTCGCGCGGCCGATCTCGGTGAGCCCTCGGGCCGGATCCGACGCATCGAGTGCGCCGAGGTTCACGAGCGTCCTGGTCGCCTCGCCGATGCGCGACGCGTCGGGTGCGTCGAGCCACGGGAAGCGCGCGAAGTCGGCCACCCCGAGCGACATCGTCTCGAGCAT
>CAMBUI010000155.1 GCA_945870915.1 Candidatus Kuenenia stuttgartensis
GGTCCTGCACGTCGAGCAGCACGGCTCGTGCATCATGGTGCTGCGCGGCGACCGGATCGCGTTCTGCCGCGAGATTCCCGTGGGAGGCGAGACGCTCGACCATGCGGTCGCGTCGCGGCTCTCGGTGCCGATCGAGGCGGCGGCGGCGCTGCGCGCGCACCGCATTGCGGCGGTGCGCGGCATGGCGCCCGCGGTCGATGCGGTGGCGGAGGAATCCGCGCTGGCGGCGACGCGCGCGACCATCGACGCCCTCGCGGGCGAGGTCGCGCTCTGCCTGCGCTACTACGGAGTGACATTCCGCGGCGGACAGCCCGGTCGCGTCGTGGTGTCGGGTCCGCACGGAGCGGAGCCGCGCCTGGCGGAGATCGTGGCCGAGACCACGCGGGCCGAGGTGGTGCCGTTCGACCGCGAGCTGCCTTCGGCGGCGGCGGAGGGCGGCGAGGTGCGCCTCGGCGCCGGCGAGTTCGCCTCCTGGCTGGCGGCCTACGGGCTCGCCTGCCGCGGGCGGCACGACGAGGCGCACGCGCATGGCCACGGCGGGAGCCGTGGTGCGAAGCAGGGCATGCACCAGCACGCGCCGCATGCGGCGCAGGGGAGGGCCGCGGCATGAGCAGGAACGACATCAATCTCGTCCCGCGTTCGATCGTGCAGCGCGTGGTGCGCGGCCGCGCCTCGCGGCGCGTGCTGTGGATGGCGGGCACGCTGGGCGCGGTCGCGCTCGGACTGACCGCGTCGGCGCGCTGGATGGACCAGCGGTCGTCGGCGCAGCTCGCGGCGGCGCGCGCGTCGAGCGGCCCGGTGATCGCGCTCGAGGAGGAGATCGCGGGCCTGCGCGCCGAGCGGCGCGAGCTCGAGCGCGCGATCGAGACGCAGCGCGCGGTGGGCGTGGCCATTCCCGCGAGCGCCGTGGTGCGCGCGGTGGCGGCGGCGCTGCCCGCGGGTGCGGTGCTCGAGCGCATCGACCTCGACTACGCGAACGTGCAGGGAACGAACAAGCGGATCCGCCGGTCGGCGCGCGACGAGCAGGTGCGGCGCGAGCTGCGCGGCGAGATCGCGGGCATCGCGGCCAACGAATCCGATGTGGGACGCATCATCGACAGCCTCGCGGCGCTCACGCCGGTGGCGCAGGTGAGCCTCGAGTCGAGCCGCAGCCGCGAGTTCCGCGGACGCAACGCGCGCGAGTTCCGCATCCACTTCAAGGTCGACCTGGAGAAGCGCTGGAGGCTGCCGGAGATCGCGTCGGTCGATGCGGTCGGGCAGGATCCGGCGGGTACGGCGAAGGAGGGCGGACGATGAGCGCTGCATTCGACGATCGCAATCCGGCGCAGGCTTCCGCCGCGCCGTCGCACACTGGTCACGGGAACGGCGGTGGCCGCTCGACGGGCCTTCCGACGACGGTTTCGGCGGCGTTCTCGTCGACATTCGCGGCGACGGGCGGTTCGCTCGCCGTGCTCGGACTCTCGGTGCTCGCCGTCGCGGGCGCCGCGGGCATGCTGCTCTGGCCGGCCGTGGTCGCCTCGGAGGAGCGCGCCGCCGAGTGCGGCCGCCTGCTCTCGCAGGTCGAGCGCCACGATGCCATCGCCGCCGAGCGCGATGCGATGCGGGTCGACCTCGCGTCGGCGCGCACCGCCGCGGCGCGCGTGCTGCGCACCATCCCGCAGGGCGCCGACCAGGCGCACCTGATGCGGATGCTCGCGGTCGGCACCGGCCCCGACATGGGCACGCAGACGATCGTCGCCGGTGAGCCCGTGCCGGCGACGCCGGATGGAGCGGCCGCGTCGAACGGAGGCAAGGTCCCGCCGAGCGGAATTTCGGCCACGCCGAGCGGAACCTCGGCCACCCCGAGCGGAATTTCGGCCACCTCGAGCGGAACCTCGGCCACCTCGCGTGCGCGTGCGAACGCGCCGCTGCGGGCGGTGCCGGTCACCGTCGAGATGCGCGCGTCGTTCGAGCGGGTGATGGAGGTGCTGGCGCGCGCCGAGGGCGATCGCCGCCTGGTGCGCCCGATCCACATCGAGATCCAGCGGCCCGACGAGTCGGCGGCGGCCCGTGCCGCCGCGCGCGGTGGTGCCGCGGTGGCGCCGGGCGATGCTTCGCTCGTCGAGGCGCGGCTCGAGCTCGATGCGGTGTTCGCCGCGGGAATCGCAGCAACCGACCTCGCCGGCGCCGATTCGGCGGCCGTCGAAGGCGCAGGGGAGGACCAGTGATGCACAAGCCGAAGCACAACATCAGCGGGCACAACATCAGCGGGCACAACATCAGCGGAAACCCGACCACCGGCATGTACGTCGGCGCGAAGCCCGCCGACGGAGCGTCGGGGCGGCCGCGCGCAGGCGGATCCGGCGCGATGGCGTGGATGCGCTCCCGCAAGGGCGCGCTCGCGTTCGTCGCGATGTTCGCCGTCGTCGCGTGGGCGAAGCCGATGGGCCTGCTGCTCTGGGCGCGCCTCCGCATCCTCACGAGCATCCCGAAGACCGCGATCGCCGACGATCCGGCGAAGGCGCCCGCCGAGGACCAGCCCGAGCTCGAGCTCGAAAGCGGCCTGTCGCCGCAGGGCGCGCGTCTTATCGATCCGTTCAGCATCGATCCGCACACGTTCCCCAGCTCGGACAACCAGACGCCATCGCGCGCAAGCATCGTCCCGTCGCAAAAGAGCGACAGCGGAAGCGCCGAAGTACCTGCGCTGGAAGTGTTTGAGGCGGCGCGGCGCGCAACGGAGCGGTTCCGATTGCAGTCGGCCGGACGGGGACTGTCCATGGCAGTGATCGACGGACGCACCCACCGAATCGGCGACGCGCTCGAGAGCGCGGACGGCCATCGGTTCGTGCTCGTCGAGGTTCTCGAGGGGGCCGCGGTGCTGGAGCACGGCGGCAGGCGCTTCGAGATCCGCATGCGTGGAGCCGGTACGGGAACAGCTCCGAGTGGGGGAGACAACAACCGGTAAGCGCAAGCGCATCCGGCAGGCCTTTCGAAACGAGTGAACCAACCATGAACAACAGCAACAACAACGCCGCACGCCGCGCCTTCTTCAACCTTACGAAGAAGGCCTCGTTCATCGCCACGCTGACCGCGTCGGGCCTCGCGCTCGCGCAGTCCCCGGCGACCGCGCCCGCCGCCGCACCCGCGGCCGGCAACGCGCAGGTCAAGCCGAACGCGGGCCAGGCCGCGGCGGAGACCTTCACCATCCAGTTCCAGGACACCGACATCCTGCAGGCGCTGCAGATGCTGTCGATGCAGGGCCGCCGCAACATCATCGCGTCGCGCGGCGTGCAGGGCAAGGTCAGCGCGAACCTCTACGACGTCGGCCTCTACGACGCCCTCGACGTGATCATGCGCGCCAACGACCTCCGCATGGAGGAGTCGGGCAACTTCATCTACGTCTACACCCGCCAGGAGTGGGAGGACGTCACCAAGTCGCGCCTCAAGAAGGTCAGCCGCAACTTCCCGCTCGAGTACCTGAACGCGAAGGATGCGGGCGAGTTCATCAAGCCCATCCTCTCGGAGGCCGGCGCGGTCTCGTTCGTCGGTGACGTCGAGAAGGGCTTCCAGCCCTCCGAGTCCGACGGCGGCAGCGACAGCTGGGCCTTCCAGGGCATGCTCGTCGTGAGCGACTACCCGGACAACATCAAGGCGGTCGAGACCCTCCTCAAGGACATCGACACCCCGCCGTCGCAGGTCGTGGTCGAGTCGACCGTCGTGTCGTCGAAGGTCATCCAGAAGGACGGCTTCGGCGTCGACGTGTCGATCATCGGCAACCTCGACTTCGCGAACCTGACCAACCCGCTCTCGGGTGCGTCGGACCTCTTCAACGGCGACGTGGGCAAGCAGGCCGGCCAGAGCGTCGCGAACTCGTCGAACACCGCCGTCGCCGGCTGGGAGCGCGAGTCGACCATGCGCGTCGGCGTCCTGTCGGACGACATTGCGGTGTTCCTCCGCCTGCTCGACAGCGTGACCGACACCACCGTGCTGGCGCGTCCGCGCGTCATGGCGCTCAACCGCCAGCGCGCGCAGATCCTCATCGGCCGCCGCGTCGGCTACCTGAGCTCGACCACCACGCAGACCGCGACCACGCAGAGCGTCGAGTTCCTCGACTCGGGCATCAAGCTGATCTTCCGTCCGTTCATCTCGAACGACGGCTCGATCCGCATGGAGCTCGCGCCCAGCGTCAGCGAGGCGAAGATCGAGAACCTCGTCGACTCGAACGGCAGCACGCTGCCGGTGCCGAACGAGGACACCAGCGAGATCGTCACCAACGTCCGCGTCAAGAACGGCCAGACGCTCGTGCTCGGCGGCCTCTTCAAGGAGGACACCGTGATCGAGCGCCGCCAGGTCCCGGGTCTCGGCGACGTGCCGCTCCTCGGCAACGCGTTCAAGGGCTACGACGACCAGCTCACCCGCCAGGAGATCATCTTCCTCGTCACCCCGACGATCGTGAAGGACGAGATCGCCAAGGTCTGGTCGGACGAGGCCAACGAGTTCGAGCACGCCGTGCGCATCGGCACCCGCGAGGGCCTGCTGCCGTGGTCGCGCGACACGCTCACCACCTCGCAGAACCAGAAGGCCTTCGAGGCCATGGCTGCGGGCGACCGCGAGCTCGCGCTCTTCCACTGCGAGAACTCGCTCCGTCTCTCGCACAACCAGCCCGAGATGGTCCGCCTCCGCGCGGAGCTCACCGGCAAGGGTTCGGCCGCGCAGGCCGACTACGAGCACGGCATGATGCGCCGCGTGATCTCGAAGCAGGTCGGCGCCGGCAAGTCGGCGTCGGCTCCCGCGAACCCCGCGGGCGGCACCAACCCGTCGGACGACGCCCAGGCGGGCGCCAACGAGGGCATGGACCTCGAGAGCAAGAACTGACCGCGCCCCGAGGCGGACCGAGAAGTTGGGACGGATTCCCCGCACCGACTGAACCGGCCCCTTCGAACGGCCGATCAACCTGACATCCCTGGAGCCGCGCCCGGCTGGGCGCGGCTCCGTTTCATTCCGAGGTACACACATGCGCACCAAGCTCCTCATCGCCCTCCCCGTCGCCGCATCGATCCTGCTCGCCACCGCCTGCGCGCCCCGCGCCGCCGGCCGCGAGGCCCGCCTCGAGGCCGACGCGCGCTTCCAGCGCACCACCAGCCTCGTGAGCTTCGACCAGGCCAAGCAGGCCTTCGAGTCGGGCGAGCTCGACAAGGCGCGCAAGGAGGTCGAGAAGGCGCTCGTGCGCTCGAACCGCGAGGCGAAGTACTGGTCGCTGCTCGGCCGCATCGAGCTCGAGTCGAAGAAGCTCGAGAAGGCGCTCGAGGCGTTCGGCAGGGCGATCGAGTGCGATCCCAACCTCGCCGAGCCGTACTACTACCGCGGCATCGTGCACCAGCGCTGGAGCGAGAACGACAAGGCGATCGCCGACTACACCAAGGCCGGCGAGATCGACCCCGAGCGCATCTCGTACCAGCTGGCGGCCGCCGAGCTGATGATCACCGAGCGCCGCCTCGACGACGCGCGCATGCTGCTCCTGCCCAAGCTGGCGTACTTCGAGCACAACGGCGCGATGCACGAGCTGCTCGGCGACATCGCGATGCTCTCCGGTGACTCCAAGGCCGCCGCGGTGAGCTACGAGCGCTCGTCGGTCATCGACCCCGAGGCGCCGCTGATCGGCGAGAAGCTGGTCGCCGCGCTCTTCGACGCCGGCGAGTACCAGAAGTGCCTCGAGACGGCCCGCCGGCAGCGCGAGCGCGCGGCCGCGGAGCAGACCTCGGGCAAGCGGTTCGTGCCGACCCGCGAGACGATGCGCCACGAGGGCCGCTCGCTCGCGATGCTCGGCCGCACCACCGAGGCGCGCGTCGTGTTCAGCGACACCGTGCGCGAGTATCCCGAGGATGTCGACGCGTGGCGCGACCTCGCGACGGTCACGCTCGAGCTCGGCGACCTCGCCCGCGCGCAGAGCGCGTCGGAGCGACTGATCGCCCTCGCCAGCGACGACGCCAGCGGCTACACGCTGCGCGGCATGGTCGCGGCCGAGAAGGGCGAGTACGAGGAGGCCGTCCGCTGGCACCGCCTGGCGTGCGACCGCGCGCCCAAGGATGCGCCGGCAAAGGTCGCGCTCGGCATGTCGCTCTGGCACTCCGGCAAGCACGACGAGGGACGGTCGGTCCTGCGCGAGGCGCTGGCGATCGACCCGGCGTCGGCGCTGGCCACCGAGGCGCTGGCCGCGGTGGACGCCGAGGGCGGCGCGCACTGAGCGTCGCCGGCGGGACGTGGATCGGCGGCGTCGACGACGCACGCCATCCGGCCCGCCACGGACATCGCAGGATTCGACAACGCTCGACCGAGGATGGAGCCCGCACGATGGAAGAGCCGAGACGCGACCGGACAGGCGAGGAGGCGCAGCCGCGCCGCGCGGGTTCCGCGTGGACGGGCCTGCCGCTGCTCGCACTCGCTGCGGTTCCCGCCGCCGCCGCCGCGGGTTCGGCGCTCGGCGGAACGCCCGCGTGGATCGTCGCCAGTGGCGCCGCCGCGCTGGGCGTCGCGGCCACGATGCTCGCGGTCGGCAGGGGATCGGCGCACTCCGGCGCAGGTCCGCGCTCCGCGGGGGCGGGCGTGCACGGCGATCCGCACGCTGATCCGCAACATGCTTCCCGCCCAGTCCAGGCGCGCGCGACCGACGATGCGCTCCTCCGGCGCGCCATCGAGGTCCGCTGCGCCGAGCGCACCGCGATCCTCGAGAGCCTCGCCGACGCGCTGCTGCTCGTCGACGCGCACGGCGAGACCCGCTTCGCCAACCGCGCGGCGTGCGAGCTCCTCGGCGCCGAGGTCGGCGTCGCCGGCACGCGCGCCGCGGTCGAGGCGCTGCCGCCCCAGGTGCTGCGCGCCGTGCAGGGCGTGAGCGCCGCACGCGCGGGCGAGCGCCGCCGCATCGAGTGCGAGCTCCGCAACCAGGACGCGACGCCGGTCGTGATCACCGTCTCGTCGGTCAAGGACGGCGCCGACGCGCTGGCCGCCGTCGTCGTGCGCAATGTCCGCGCCGAGCGCGAGGCCGACCGCATGAAGAGCGAGTTCGTCGCCAAGGCCAGCCACGAGCTGCGCACGCCGCTCGCGTCGCTGCGCGCCTACGCCGAGATGCTCGCCGACGGCGAGGTCGCCGACGAGTCGCAGCGCGACCACTTCATCCACGTGATCCTCGACGAATCGGGCCGCCTCGAGGCGCTCG
>CAMBUI010000156.1 GCA_945870915.1 Candidatus Kuenenia stuttgartensis
CGCGACCGACCGCGCCGCGACTGCAGGCGACGCAACTGCAGGCGACGCGATCGAGCTCTGCGTCTGCGGCGAGTGCGGCAGCCTCTGGCCCGCGCTCGCCAGCGAGCACCCGAAGCGCAGCGACACCGGCGAGCGGGTCGACCTGCCCGAGGTCACCGGCGTCGACGCGCTGCGCACGCGCCTGCGGCTGCGCCGCGCGCTGCACGCGCGCCCCTCCGACTTCCTGCGCGACGACGCGGGCGAGCCGCGCTACATCGCCCACATGGACGGCGACCATCGCCGCGGCGCGCTCGCGCTGGCGCGCGACCTGTTCGACGCGTTCGCCGCCCTGGTGATGGGCGTCGTGGTCGCCGGCGTCCTGCTGTGCTGCGCCGGCACCTGCGTCTTCGGGATGCTCGACGCGGTCGTGGCGATCGACCGGTCCGACGCGGCGCTGGCCTCGGCGGCCTTCGGCGTGGAGGTCGCGATCGCGCTGGTGCTCGTCGCCCTCGGCCTCGCCGCGTGCGGCGGACTGCTCACGCAGCGCCACCGGGCCGCGCAGGGCCGCCGCTTCCTGCGCCACGCCGAGTGCCCGTGCTGCACCATGAACCTCCCCATGCCCGAGCCCGACAGCGGGTTGTCGCGCTGCACTTGCTGCACCGCGGCGTGGCGACGATGATCCGCGCATGACGACCGCCGCGCTGATCCTGCTCGCCGTGGGCCGCTTGACGGCGGACACCCATCCCGCGGCCACGCTTCCCGCGGTCACGCTTCCCGCGGACACCCATCCCGCGGCCACGCTTCCCGCGGCCACGACACCCGCTTCCGCGACTTCCTCGGTCCACCACGCACCGCCGGCCGCCGCCTTCGCCCGCCGCGTCGTCTCGAAGGACTTCGTCGCCGAGGGCTGCACCGTCGCCGACTTCGACCGCGACAGCTACGCCGATGTCTGCGCCGGGCGCTTCATCTGGTTCGGCCCCGGCTTCACCGAGCGCGCGGCGTACACGCCCGAACGCGACAATCCCGACGGCCCGTCGCGCACGCCGTACCGCGCCGACACCGGCTACTCCGACTACTTCCTGCAGTTCGCCCACGACTTCACCGGCGACGGGTGGAGCGACATCCTCGTCTACGGACTTCCCGGCACGCCCGCGTCGGTGTTCGTCAACCCGGCCGTCAGCACCCGCGATGCCGAGTCGCGCTGGGCGCGCCACGACATCCTCGATGTCGCCGACGGCGAGTCGCCCGACCTCGTCGATGTGACGGGCGACGGCCGCCCCGAACTCCTCTGCCACACCGGCGGACAGTTCGGGTTCGCCGAGATCGACTGGGCGGCTCCGCTCGCGAAGGCGCGCTTCCGCGCGATCACGCCGAAGTCCGACGAGGGCGACAAGGCCATCCACCGCTACACCCACGGCTACGGCGCGGGCGATGTGAACGGCGACGGTCGCATCGACATCCTCACCAGCGGCGGCTGGTACGAGCAGCCTGCGACGCCCCGCGCCGCAGCGGGTGCGGATGGCGCCGCGTCGGGTGCGGACGGCGCCGCGGCCGCCGTCCCGACCGACGAGCCCTGGCCCCTCCACGCCGCGAACTTCGGCGAGGGCGGCGCGCAGATGTACGCGCTCGACGCCAACGGCGACGGCCGCGCCGATGTCATCACCAGCATCAAGGCCCACGGCTACGGGCTCTCGTGGTTCGAGCAGCAGGCCGACGGTTCGTTCACCGAGCGCGTGATCCTCGGGCGCACCGCGGCCGACAACGCCGATGGCGCGGGCTTCAGCCAGCTCCATGCGCTGCGCATCGCCGACATCGACGGCGACGGCCTGCCCGACATCGTCACCGGCAAGCGCCGCTGGGCGCACGGCCCGATGGGCGACGAGGAGCCGATGGCCCCGCCCGTCCTCTGCTGGTTCAGGCTCGTGCGCGACCCCGCGGCCGCGGGCGGCGCGCGCTTCGTCAAGCACCAGGTCGACGCCGACAGCGGCGTTGGCACCCAGCTCTGGACCGGCGCGCTCGACGGCGACGCCCGCCCCGACATCGTGGTCGGCAACAAGCACGGCGTGTTCGTCTTCACCCGGGAGTGACCACCGCATGGCGAGGAAGCCACCCGCGCAGCCGCTCTACCGCGTCCACCCCGGCGTCCTCATGATCGCCGGATGGGAGCGCGGGCTGAAGGACACGACCGGCCGCACCATCGCGCAGTGGTGCGTGCATCTCGACGCGCACTGCGCGGGCGCGGACCGCGCCGCGCGCATCGCCCACCTGCGGTCGGCGCACGGCATCGGCGCGCACTGCGCGTCGTGGATCGCGGGCCGCTCCGTCGGCGAGGCCCATCCCTGGTATTCGACCGAAGCGGACTACCTCGCCGGCTGTCCCGCGGTCGTCGACGCGCAGTTCGCCGGCGCCAAGGCGCACCTGCGCCCGATCGGCGATGCGCTCCTCGACCTCTGCCGCGCCTGCGGCCCCGATGTCGGCATCTCGCCGTGCGGGACGATCATTCCCGCGTACCGCAGCCATGTGTTCGCGCAGGTCTCGGTGCCGAACCGCAAGGTCGTGCGGCTCTCGCTCGCGCTCAAGGGCGAGCGGTTCACCAAGCGCCTCATCGACACCGGCGGCACCGCGAAGAAGGACCGGCTCACGCATCGCGTCGACATCGCGTCGCCCGACGAGATCGACGACACCGTCCGCACGTCGCTCGCGCGCGCGTACGAGCGCGACGCGTAGACTGCCCGCATGGACTCCTCCGACGATCTCGCGCTCCTCCAGTCGCTCCTCGCCGACCTGCTTGCCGACCTCCGCGCCGACAGCGGGACCGTGCACGCGATCGGCGCCGACGGCGCGCTCCACCTCCGCTGCGCGATCGGCATCCCCGAGCCCGTGCTGGCGATCGTCGCGGTCGTGCCCGTCGGGAAGGGCATGGCCGGCCTGGCTGCCGAACGCGGCTGCGCCGTGAACTCGTGCAACCTGCAGCAGGACACGACCGGCGACGTGCGCCCCGGCGCACGCGCGACCGGTCTCGCGGGCAGCGTCGCGGTGCCGGTGCTGTCCGCCGACGGCAGCGTGCTCGGCGTGGTCGGCGTCGCCACGCGCGCCGAACGCACATTCACCGCCGAAGATGAGCGCGCCATCGCCGCGCGCGCTGCGGGCTTCTTCGCGCGCGGCTGATCCGCATCCGCATTTCGCCGCGCATCCGGCTACTTGGCGATCATCTCGATCGTCGGCTTTCCCGACTTGGAGAAGCGCAGTTCGAACGGTTCCGCGATGTAGCGGAAGCGACCGCGCAGCAGCGCCTCGCCGAGTGCGGGTTCCGGCGTGTAGCGCACGACCACGACGCCCTCCGCGGCGGGCTGCCGCAGGAGATCGAACTCACCGATGCGCGCCGCCGTGTCGCCCGCCACGCACGCGCGGATCACCGGCGCCGCGAGTGAGCCATCCACGAACGCCTCGAATCGCCCGCAGAACGGAGGGATCTCGGCGACCTCGCCGTTGCGGATGATGGACGGCTGCACCGAGATCCGCCACCGCCGATTGCTCGCGGCGCTCGCGCCCCGTCCTCCCCAGAGGCTCTCGGCATACTCGCGCAGCATCGCCTCCGCCTCAGCGCGTGCGACGGACTCCGCGACCGCAGGCGTCGTGTCGAGCGGAAGGTCCGTCACCGTCGGTGCCGAGGTGCCCGACTCGAAGTCGAGCGCGAAGGCCGCCCACGCGATGGGCGCACTCCAGCTGTTCAAGCCCAGCTGCCGGGGTTCAAGCGCCCCCGCGCTGGTCGGCCGAAACACCAGCCGAAACGGCTTGCCCGCGTCGATCTCCCGCGGCAGTTGCAGACCACTCGTGCTCGTCCCGCCCTGGACCTTGCGGAACGATCCGATCGGACGCAAGACGTCGCCCTGCCGCGCCTCGACGGCGTACGACAGGATCACGTCGTCGCCTGCGCCAAGGCCACCGTCGGCGCCCGATCCGTTCCCGAGCGCCGAAATGCCCTCGACCCGCACCGACGCACCACGCCCATCGCGGGCCGCGATGCGCACCGACGCGAACTCCGTGCGCAGCCGCTCGACCAGTTCGGGGTCCGTGGCGAACTCGACGGCTGGCACCGTCGGTTGCACGACGGTCAGCTTCGCGCGCTCGCGGTACGCGCTGGCGCCCTCCAGGCCCGCGGCGTCCTTGGCGGCGATCCACGGCCTCTCTCCGAACGGATCGCGTTGTGGCAGCAGCACCGTCGGCGCGATGACCCCCGTGATCTCGAGCGAGTACACGCCCGCCGGGAGATCCGCGAGAAACTCGTGGAGCGACTCGTCGCGATCGAAGCGGTTGGAGACGGAATCGGCGATCTCCGGGAGCTCGCGCGTCGCGCCGTCCGCAGCGGTCGCAACGGCACGCTCGATGATGACCGTGTGCGACGAGCCGCCCCCCGGCATGCCTCCGCCCGACATGCCGCGCCCCGTATCGCCCCGCGAGAGGATCGACTGGACCACCACCTCGATGCGTCCCCCGACCTCCGCATCGCGCACGACGGTGGGTCGCGGCGCCAGCAGCCGGCGCCCCTCGTCGGACTTGCCGAGCGCCTCGCCCAGGCGCTGGCGAAAGTCGGCGGGATTCGACGACCTGCCGTTGCCCGCGCGCTGCACGAAGTCGAGGATCCGCTGCTGTCCGCCGTCACCCGCGAGCATCTCCTCGGCGGCGCGGTCGGCGAGCGCTTCGACTTCCCCGCGCGTGAACGACGCCATGACGACGCTCGCCAGGCTCCCGAGCCGGTCCTGCGCCGCGGTGGCGCCCACGCCCGCCTTCACGGGATCGACCGCAAGGATCTCGAGCGTCTGCTCCAGCAAGCCGAGCGACGATGCGCCCCGTACGCGCAGCACGCGCGATTCGAGCGCCTCTCCGTAGAACTCCGACGACGACCCGGTCTCGCATGCGAGCAGGAGCAGCGTGGACGCCGGTACCCGGTCCGCGAGTCCGCGCCGCAGCACGGTGGCCGATCGCAACCAGCCCTGCGCCATGCCCGCGGCGGCCAGCAGCGCCACGCCCGCCACCACCAACGCCGGCCGCACGCGTCGCGCGCCCGCGATCACCGCGCCTGCCGCTGCGAGGTCTGCGCCGCACTCGGGACACTTCGGCGACCCCGGATCCGCGCTCCGCAGGTCGTGGGCGCATCGCCTGCACGAGGGCTGCCACCCGCGCCGCGCGCCCCACAGCCCCTGCGCGATGACCGCGCCCGCCGCAACGCCCAGCGCGGCGCCGGCGTAGGGCAGGGCCGTCCAGAACACCGCGGGAAACCGCAGCAGGGACTCCATCCCCCATGCAACGAACGACCCGACGGCCGACTCGACGAACGACATGCTCACCTCCCGGAAGGCGCGGTCCCGAGCCTGATCACCGCGTGGTCCACCGGATCGCCATCCGAGTAGTTGAAGCCGCGCAGCTCACCGACCACGGTGCCGAACGCCGCGAAGTCTCCCACATTTCCACGCGGGATCAACAGGTAGCCACCGGGATTCGCGCGGCACCACGCCTCGATTCCCGAGCGGGTTCCCTCGGTCACCGCGTCGCCGAGCCGGTCGAGCCGGTTGCGCGTGGTCCAGAGCAGCGAGTCCTCCTGGTAGCCGACGCCGCCGATGCGGGGGAAGTCGCGGTCGGCAGGCACCTTGCCCGAGTCGCCGGCCACCACACCCACGATGCGCGGCGTGTTCCACACCCAGTTCGCCGCCGGAAGCCACGCGCCGAACAGCGCCATCTCGGCCAGCAGCGCGGCAGGGATCGCCGTCGCGAGCGCGCGCGCGAACGCCCCGTCGCGCGCCGCGCGCCATGCCTGCACGACCAGCGCGCATGCCGCGAGCGTCGCGATCGCCGCGAGCGCGAGGGTCGCCGCACCGCCACCGGCGAGCTCCGGCCACGCGCCGACGGCATCCGCCGTGCGCCCCGTCGCCTGCAGCCACGCCACCAGTCCCGCGCCCGCGAGCGACAGGACAAGCCCGACCGCGAGCCAGGCGTTCGCGGTGAAGCGGTCGCCCGCGTTGAGCGCCTTCGGCAGCGCGCGCGGTCCGCCGAGCGCGAGCCGCGCCACCGCGAGCGCGAGCGCGGGATACACCGGCAGCACGTAGTGCGGGAACTTGGTCACGATCAGCTCGAACGCGATCCAGGTCGGCACGATCCAGAAGAAGAGGAACACCTCGGCGTCGCGCCCGCGGGCGCTGCCGAAGCGCGCCCGCACCCGCGCGAGCAGGCCCGCGCCCGGCGCATGCCGCACCACGAACGCGCGCTTGACGAGGCGCTCGAACGCCAGCGCCGCGAGCAGCGCACCCGGGAAGAAGAACGCCATCAGCGTGACGACGTAGTAGCCCGGAGGCGCCGCGTGACCCTCGGCGCCTTCCTTCGCCCGCTGCAGGACCTCCTTGTCGAAGGCCGCGCGCAGCGTGTCCCAGCCCACCTCGTTGCCGGCGAGCCAGACCCACGGCACGGCGATCGCCGCCAGCACCGCCGCGCCGGTGAACGGCCGCAGGCTCCAGATGAAGCGCCAGTCGCGCCGCGCCGCCGCGCAGCCGAGCGCGCAGGTGCCCGCGACGAACGGCGTGATCGGTCCCTTCGCGAGGATGCCGAGGCCGACGCACAGCCAGAAGAGCGCGGTCCGCACGAATCCCGCCGCACGCCCCGCGCGGTGGTCGCTCCACAGCGTCCACAGCACGCACATGGCGAGCGTGGTGGTGGCGAGCAGCACCTCGTCGGCGCGCGCCATGTGGCAGTCGGTCACGATCACCGGCGACACGACCAGCAGGCACGCGGCGAGCAGGCCCGCGTTGCCGCCGAGCATCCGCCGTCCCAGCCAGAGCGTCGCCAGCGCCGCCACCATCGCCGCGAGCGCGCTTGGCAGCCGGTACATCCAGATCGCGTCGCGCGACGGGTCGCCGCCGGTCATCGCGAGCACCGTCGGCGCCTGCACCCAGTAGATCAGCGGCGGCTTCTTGAGGCGGAGCTCGTCGCCCACCTTCGGAACGATCCAATCGGCGAGCCGGTCGCCCTCGGCCATCTGCCGCGACGCCTGCGCGAAGCGCGGCTCGTCGCGGTCGGTCACCGGCACCGCGCGCATGCCGACCAGGAACGCGCCCGCCGCGAGCGCGCACACGATGGCGGCGGAGAGCAGCCACGAGTCGCGGCGACGGAAGGC
>CAMBUI010000157.1 GCA_945870915.1 Candidatus Kuenenia stuttgartensis
CCATTCGGCCGCGAATGCGCGGCGCGCGGCGGGTCCGCGATGGAACCGCCGAGGCATGCGCCACGGTCCACGCCGCGTCGGTTCAGGAACGGGTGAGCTTCCGGTACTTCAGCCGGTGCGGCTGCGCGGCGTCCTCGCCGAAGCGCTTGCGGCGCTCCTCCTCGTAGCTCGACCAGTTGCCGTTGTGGAAGTGGATCTTGGCGTCGCCCTCGAAGGCGATGATGTGGGTCGCGAGGCGGTCGAGGAACCAGCGGTCGTGGCTGATGATCACCGCGGTGCCCGCGAAGTTCTCCAGCGCCTCCTCGAGGCCGCGCATGACGTTCACGTCGAGGTCGTTGGTGGGCTCGTCGAGGAGGATGACGTTCGCGTGGCTCTTGAGGAGGCGCGCGAGGTGGACGCGGTTGCGCTCGCCGCCCGAGAGCGTGTCGACCATCTTCTGCTGGTCGGTGCCCGAGAAGCCGAAGCGCGCGACATAGGCGCGGCTGTTGACCTTGGCGTTGCCGAGCTTGATCTCCTCGCTGCCGTCGGAAATCACCTCCCAGACGTTCTTGCCGGCGGGGAGCGAGTCGCGCGTCTGCTCGACGTACGCGAGCTGCACGGTGTCGCCGACCTTGAAGGTGCCGTTGTCGGGCTTCTCGAGGCCCACGATCATCTTGAAGAGCGTGGTCTTTCCCGCGCCGTTGGGGCCGATGATGCCCACGATCGCGCCCGGCGGGATCGAGAACTCGACGTTCTCGAGCAGCAGCGTGTCGCCGAAGGCCTTCGAGAGCTGCTTCGCCTCGATGACGAGATTGCCGAGGCGCGGGCCCGGCGGAATGTAGATCTCGATCTCGCGGGCGCGCTTCTCGCTGTCCTCGCTCAGGAGCTTCTCGTAGGCCGCGACGCGCGCCTTCGACTTCGCCTGGCGGCCCTTCGGGTTCTGACGCACCCAGTCGAGCTCGCGGGCGAGGGTCTTCTGGCGCACCGACTCCTGCTTCTCCTCGATGGCGAGGCGCTTGTGCTTCTGCTCGAGCCAGCCGGTGTAGTTGCCCTTGTAGGGGATGCCGATGCCGCGGTCGAGCTCGAGGATCCAGCCCGCGACGTTGTCGAGGAAGTAGCGGTCGTGGGTCACGGCGATGACCGTGCCCGGGTAGCGCGCGAGGTACTGCTCGAGCCAGTAGACCGACTCGGGGTCGAGGTGGTTGGTGGGCTCGTCGAGGAGAAGCACGTCGGGCTTGGAGAGGAGCAGCCGGCAGAGCGCCACGCGGCGGCGCTCGCCGCCCGAGAGCTTGTCGCAGGTCGCCTCCTTGGGCGGGCAGCGGAGCGCGTCCATCGCCATCTCGAGCTGGCTGTCGAGCGTCCAGGCGTCGATCAGGTCGAGCTTCTCCTGCAGGTCGCCGACGCGCGCGAGGGTCTTGTCCATGTCGTCGGGCGTGATGTCCGGGTCGCACAGCTTCTCGTTGAGGCGGTCGAACTCCTCGAGCAGCTTCGTGACCTCGCCGCAGCCCTCGCGGATGACCTCCTCGACGGTGCGCTTCTCGTGCTTGAGCGGCTCCTGCTCGAGGTAGCCGACGCGGAAGCCGGGCGCGGCCTCGACCTTGCCCTCGAACTCCTTGTCGACGCCCGCGAGGATCTTGAGCAGCGTCGACTTGCCCGAGCCGTTGAGGCCCAGCACGCCGATCTTGGCGCCGTAGAAGTAGGACAGGTAGATGTCCTTGAGGATCTGCTTCTGGTTGATCGTCTTCGACACGCCGAGCATCGAGTAGATGACGCGGTTGGTGTCGGTGGCGTTGTTGCTCATGTCGCTTCCTTCGCTGTTCCTGGATCGCTGCCGAATCGGGGAACGGGATCCTACGGATCCGCGCGCTGTTTTTGCGAGGAATCGCGGGGTTCCCGCCTCGCCGTCGACGCGCTTGCCTTCCGCCGCGGCTTCTGCTATCCTCGCAGCCTGCGGGGTAGAGCAGTTGGTAGCTCGTCGGGCTCATAACCCGGAGGTCGCAGGTTCAAGTCCTGTCCCCGCTACTTCAAGAGTGGTTGCAAACAGCAGCCCTCGTCAAACGCACGAGAGACGCGTCCTCCATGAGGGCGCGTCTTTCGCTTTTGCTTGGGATTTCATGGCTTACGTGTCTTGAGGACCTCGTCTCTGGACGGGCGGACATAACCGGCGGTATACGCAGATAGGCGCTGATGAGCGCGGCGAGGCCAAAGGTCTCTCCGTTCTCTCACGGCGCCTGACCCGGCGGTTATGGCGGAGGGTCGGGACTGCTGGGGCGGGGCCGAACCGATGCGAACGCTTACTCATCCGCTCTGGCCTTTGCTGGATCGAGGGGCGCTAGCGCACGATCCGTCTGGCGGACTCACAGCAGCTCCGCTTCACTCGCTTTTCCAATGAAGCTGCGCCTACGCGCAAAATCCCGCTCACCTCATCCGATGTACCCCACCTACCGCATCGCGCTGGATTTAGAATAATCCGTCATGACGCCGGAGTACATCCCGTTCGAAAGCATGCTGCCGCCCGTAACGACCTATCAGTTTTGGGTCCCCGAGTATCAGCGTGCATATGTTTGGGAGAACGAGCACCTCCATGGGCTATGGCGTGATTTGGGCGATCTGTATCGCGATCCAAACAGTAACCGAGTCCATTTTTTGGGAATCGTTCTCCAGAAGGTGACCTCTTCGGCGAGCAACCCGACGACGAAGAAGGAACTCATTGACGGCCAGCAGCGGGTAACCACGATCCTGCTTCTTCTTGCTGCGATTCGGGACCATCTTGCGGAGACCGCTTCGCCCCCGCGGAAGCTGAAGTTCAACATAGATCCCCTGTTCTATGTTCGCGATTCAGTTGATACGAACCAGGCCACAAAGATCCCCGTGCTGAAACTTCAGCGCGCAGATCACAAGGAACTTGAGTGTGCCGCCTTGGGGCAGTGGCGCAAGCAGTTCGGCAGTCGAAAGCAGTGGGGCAAGATTCTTAGGGCCTACGAGTACTTCCGGTACTGCCTCTGGGTTGGCAGCGGTTCATTTGATGAAGTCCAGGCCTATGCACTTCCGACGCCGAAGGCTGCCGAGCTCGAGAAGTTCCCATCGCCCGAAGAATTCTGGGCGCACCGGAGATCTCAGGACCAACTTCCAAAGCCGAAGAGCGATATTGACGGGGCCCGCCTGCAGAGCATCGTTCGCTCTCGTTTGAGATTTCTTTGCGTGACACTAGACGGCAACGACGAAGATCCGGTTGTTGTGTTTGACTCCGTAAACGGCAAGCGAATGGAGTTTTCGCAATGGGATCATGCCAAGACTTACTTCTTCCGCCGAATCGGGGATGCAAACCCCGCTGTCTATCGGCACTGGGAATCTCTCGAGGACCGCATCGCTCGCTTTGCGAAGCAGGCTGGGGCGGGGCGTCGTATCGGGCCTGCCCTTGGGGAGGATCTCCTATACAACTTCCTCATTGCTGAGGCTCGAGCTGACGGCGAGCGGGCAAACAAGCAGCGCTCTGCTGTGCAGCTTCGTCGACTGTTGCTTCGACTGCATAACGAGCGAGAGCCGGCGTCGGCCGAACTCGCAGCGTTCCTTCAAGAGCGCTTCTATGTAGGTGCCGAAGCGTTCCTGTTCCTCCTCGGCGAATCGGAGCGATTTGAGTCGCAGCATCACAGACCGCTGCCGGATGACATCGTCCGGCAGCTCAAGCAGATTCAGGCCTTCTCGTCTGGTCCGCCGGATCCTGCGATGATTGCAGGTCTAGTAGCCTGGAAGAGTGAAGCAGTAAATGACAGCGCTCTGAGGGGACTGCTGCGGGCCGTGGAGGTCTTCTTGGCCAGGCACTTCCTATCCGGACGGGAGTTTTCGCCGCTGCGGTCAAGGTTTATGCAGCTTTTGGCTTCTTCGAACAAGCATGCGGGGGACGAATCTAAGCGGATCGAGGTCCTTCGCTCCGAACTGTTAAAGGCCTCTGCCTCAGACCAAGACATCCGGCAGTACCACTGCGTCAACCGTAGCGGAATCTACGAGCCCGCCGACGCAGCTCGCATTGCAGCGGTGTTCCGCGGAATTGAGCGCCTTCGCTCCGGAGAGGCGTCACACCCCATTCCGCACGGCAAGGGCAAATCCGAATTCGAGGTCGAGCACATCTTCCCTCAAAGTTGCGTGCCCGAGCCGAACAAGGAGTGGGCTAAGGACCTCGCGGCGTGGAAACGAGATGGGCAGGTGTCTGAGTACCAAAGACGGTGCCACTGTCTTGGCAACCTAGCAATGCTTGCCGGATACGCGAATCAATCGGCGCGGAATCTTGGATTTGAGCGGAAGAAGCTCGCGCTTGGCAAGAGCGGCAAGGTGCAGGGGAAGCGTGGCAAGTTGCCGACGGTTCTGTTGGAAACCTCTCAGGATGTGCTTGGCCTAGACGAATGGACTCCGGAGGCGATCGACGCAAGGACCGACGCGCTGATCAAGGATGCACTCAAGCACTGGAAGGGTTGAGCTTGCGCGGATTTCGTGGTTGTTCGGCGCAGATTCGTCGAGTCCATCGTTAGCGGCATCCGACAAACTCTGGCTCGCGCAGCCCTAGCGGTACCCATCGGCGCGTTTCCAGAAACACACGGTCATGCGAGCGGGCCATTCTCACGTGCGGCACGCCACCGTTCGCTCGTCGCGGGCAACCTGAGTTGTGATCAGCAGCGGTTTCGGGCGCATTCACGAGGCGACCGCGGAAGCGGCTCGCGGACCGGTTACGAGTGAAGACCACGGCCTTCTTGTCCGGCCGTTCATGAATTTGAAAGGGCGTAAGGCTCTTCTGCAGCGGCGGTTGCGAACGAGGGATCGGGTCAGGTCCACCGAGAGAGCTAGGAAGTTCTCTGGCGGACGGCTCCGGTTGGTTGCCGACGGGGTCGGCTCAGGAGTACTTCAAGAGGAACCTTGGTCGCCCGCGACCGAGGTTCTTCTCTTTCCGCCGGAGGCGGAAATGAAACACTGGTTCTTCGCTTCCCGCCGAAGGCGGAAATGGAACAACCGAGTGGTTGCGAACAGCAGCCCTCGCCAAACGAACGAGAGACGCGTCCTCCATGAGGGCGCGTCTTTCGCTTTGTGCGCCGGGATTTCGAAGGGTGGGCCAGGGCGGGCGGTCGCGGCGAGTCTCGGAGTCTTCACCGACGGGTCACCCGGACACCCCCGCTGTCCGACCGGATGGGCCGAAAGTCTCTCCGGGTCTCTCCACAGGAGGGTGCCGGGTTAAGAAAGGGTCGGTCCCGCTGGAGCGGTCACTACCCCCGGGGTCGGGGCCGCCGGGGCGGGACCGAACCGATGCGAACGGCGACCCGCGGGTGACGACGCTGCTCCCGCGGAGTGGTAGGTTGCGGGTGAGGATGGCGGATCAATGAGCGAGGCCCCGCCAGCGGTTCAGGCGGGTCGTTCGCGTTCGTTCCCGAGCACGCCGAGATCGACGCGGGATGTCCGCTTCCAAATGCGTAGCCGAGGTGCCACATGACGACCGCGAATGATCGACCGCACGGGTTCGGCCGAGTCCTTCCTCACCTTGGGGCGAACGTGCTGAGCGTGGCTCTGCTCGGCTGCGTCACGTCGCGAGAGGTGACGGTCCGCATCACGGATCGCAGCTCATCCGCCCCGATCGAATCTGCTCGCGTCCAGGTCGAACATTCCCCGGTGTTTCTCAAGTTCGGGGCGCAGAGTGTGCCTGCGCTTCAGGGGGGCTGACCGGATCCGATGGGACTTGGGGCGCTCGACTGGGCGACGGCATGGGTTCCATCGCCGTTTCAGCGCCTGAATATGGCGAAGTCAGGATCTACTTCGGATTGGATTGGGAGTGGCCGAGCGACCTCCAGATCGACTTGACACGCTGCGGGAGCGCCGATCCGCGATCAACGAGCCCCCCCTCTGCCTCCGCGCGCATGGAGGGAAAGGTTGCGGGCGGGAAGGCCGAGGAAGCGCCACACGGACCTCGCGCCGAATGACCAGCGGACCTTGGACCTTCCGGAGGACTTGCCCGTACATGGCGCGAGTCATGTCGGAGGGACCTCTCTTCCCGATGGAACCGTGATGGCCATCCATCACCATCGCTTGCCACCGTCGCCGCGGCGATCGCGAGACTGACCGTTTCGATTCGCGGACTCGCGCGGTAGACTCTCCGCATGGTCGGTCTCGTTTCCGACAACCTCGACCGCATCCGAGCCGCCTGCGCGCGGCGCGGCGTGTCGTTCCTTGAGCTCGTGGGTTCGGCTGCGCGCGATGACTTCGACCCAAGCCGCAGCGACATCGATGTGCTTGTCGACTTCCCCGACCACGCGCCCGATCTCTTCGGCGCCTACATGGGTCTTCGCGACGACCTCGCGGAGATCCTTGGCCGCCCCGTCGATGTGATCACCCTTCGCGGCGTCAGGAACCCCCTGCTCCTCGAATCCCTGCGGCGTGACGCGGTTCGTCTCTATGCGGCGTGATCCCCAGACCATCCTTCGTCCCGACCGATGCACGGCACGTGCCGTGCAGTGCCAGGCACTAACTGGCACGTGCCGTGCACCTCGGGAGACACCTCGGGAGACGCTGCGCGCAAGAGCAGAGGTCCCCCACGACTGGGTGGCCGCAACGGCTCAAACAGAAAGAAAGTCCGCTGGCCACGGACGGACAACTGTGGCGGTTGCGTCGATTCGTGGGAACTTCCCGGCGAACCGTGAAATCCCCGCGGGCGAGACGCAAAGGACTCCGCCCCTAGTCTCATCCCCCCACGCAGGAGTGCCAATGTCAGTACAGCTGCTGTTCCGCTGCATCGCAGGTCTCGCCCTCGTCCAAGCGGCCATCGGGTGCGCGGCCGGACCCAAGCCTGCCGAAGGCCGACCGCCAAGCGCTGCCGCGACCCTTCCGACCGACGAGGGCATTCCCGTCAACCAGTGGTACATGAACACCACCGACGCGGACGGGGCAAAGCTGACACACTACATCGCGGAGTACGGCGTCGAATCGAAGCCCGGCAACACGGTCATCGTGCTGCACGGCGGCTGGGGAGCAGAGCACAGCTACCTCGTGCCCGCGATCAAGCCGCTCGCCGA
>CAMBUI010000158.1 GCA_945870915.1 Candidatus Kuenenia stuttgartensis
CTCGAGGCCGTGCGCCTTGAGCACGCGCGGCTCGACCACGCCGACCACGCCGATGTCGCGCCCGTCGACGACCACGCGGGCGGAGGCCGAGAGCCATGCGGTCGCGGTCGAAGCCGCGGCGTCGCCGCGCACGAACTCGATCCGCGCCACGCGGGGGGCGACGAGCGCGAGCACCCGCTCGACCACGCCGCGCATGAGGCGGTAGGCGCCCTGCGCGTCGCGGGCGTCGGCGGGCGCATCGGCGACCAGCGCGAGCGTCGGGCGCTCGACATGCGTGCCGCCGGCGTAGTGGAACGCGCTCGCGAACTCGAACAGCCGCAGGTTCGCGGCGCCCTGGTCCTCGTTGTGACGGCGCACGCGCAGGAGGCTGGTCACGACGCTCGGCCGCAGGGCCGGCTCGCCGCCCGCGCGCTCGTCCTCGACGCGCAGCAGTGTCGCGCCCTTGGGCAGGAACGCCTCGCCGGCGCGCTCGGAGACGAGCGAGTGCGTGATCGTCTCGATGAAGCCCATGCCCGCGAGCAGGTCCTTCACGTCGCGCGTGCCGCGCTCGACGGGGCTGCGCTGCGGAACGCGGATCGGGATCGTGTCGCTCACGGGGACCGCGTCGAGGCCGTTGAGGCGGCAGAGTTCCTCGATGAGGTCGATCTCGCGCTCGACGTCGACGCGGCGGGCGGGCGCGGTGGTCTCGATCACCTCGCCGTCGGCGGAGTGGACGAGCCGCGGCGCGAACCCGAGCGTGTCGAGGAGCTCGACCATGCGCGCGGTGGGGATGTCGAAGCCGAGGATCTGCCGCGCGCGCGCCGGGCGCAGCGCGATGGAGCGGGGCTGGGGCAGGGGTGCGCCGTCCGCGACGACGCCCTCGCAGAGCGTGCCGCCGGCGATCTCGAGGATGAGCGCGGCGAGGCGGTCGGCCGCGGCGTCGATCTCGGCGGGATGCACGATGCGCTCGAAGCGGTACGAGGAGTCGCTCGCGATGCCGTGGCGGCGGCTCGCGCCGCGCACCGCGACCACGTCGAAGGTCGCGGCCTCGAGCACGATGTCGGTGGTCGTCTCGGTGACGCCCGCGCCGGCGCCGCCCTTGACGCCCGCCAGCGCGACCGCGCGGTCGCGGTCGGCGATCACGAGGTCGGCCTGGGTGAGCCGCACCTCCTTCGCGTCGCTGCCGAGCGGCAGGAAAGCCTCGCCCTCATGCGCGCGGCGGATGTGGATCTCGCGGCCTCCGAGGGTCGCGAGGTCGAACACATGGGTCGGCTGTCCGAGCTCGAAGAGCACGAAGTTGGTGGCGTCGACCACGTTGTTGCGCGGGATCTGGCCGATGGCCACGAGGCGCCGCTGCAGCCATTCCGGGCTCGGTCCGACCTTCACGCCCTTGATCACGCGCGCGGTGTAGCGCGGGCACATCGCGTGCTCGTGGTTGCGCACGGTGATGAAGTCGGACGCGCGTCCGCCGCCGGTCCGGAGCTCGGCCTTCGGCATCCGCACGCGGCGCCCGGTGACGGCGGCGATCTCGCGCGCCATGCCGACATGGCACAGGCAGTCGCCGCGGTTCGAGGTCGTCTCGATCTCCTGCCAGGGCTCGCCGTTCTCGGCGGTGTCTCCGCCGTCGAGCGGGAGGCCGGCGGAGGTGAGCACCGCCGCCTGCTCCGCGGCGTCCGCGGGGCGGTCGAGGTAGTCGTTGATCCAAAGCACGCTGGTGCGCATAGGACGGGCAGGGTAGCGCGTCTTCGGGCTTCGGTTCGGGTACCTTCCCGCCATGCTCCGAGGCGCTGCTTTCCGCTGGTTCGTGCCCGTTCGCTCCGTCGTGACCGCGACGGGCGCGGTCGCGCTGGCGGCCGCGTCGGCGATGCTGCCGGCGTCGGGATGCGCAAGCGCGCCGCCGATGGTCGCCAACGCCGCGGTCGACCCCGCGGGACGCGTTCCGTCGGACCTCTGGCTCGAGGTGGTGGTGCGTCCGGGGCGGGGCGTCGCCGACCACGCGCGGGTCGAGGAGCGTCCGGCGAGGTTCGTCCTCCTGCCCGATGGAACGCTGCACGGCGAGACCGATCGGCTTCCTCCCGCCGGCGCGCGCCCTGCGCGCGTGCGCCGTCTCGCGCGCGAACAGATGGCGGATGTGTGGAACGCGCTCGTCTCGGCGGGCTTCAGCGGCGCGCGGTACGCCGACGACTTCGGCAATGTCGCGCTCCTCACGCCCAACGCGGGCGAGGTGCTCGCCACGCTCGAGGTCCACGCCGACGGCGAGCGGTTCGCGTTCGTGCGCCGGTACACGCCCGGTGGCGAGACCGAGACGGCGATGCGCCGCGTCGTGCGCTCGCTCGCCGCGCTCGCGTGGGCGAGCGACGAGGCCCTCGCCGAAAGCGCGGAGCTCCCGATCCGCTACGACGTGGGCGCTGATCCGTATGCGCGGTTTGCGCCGAAGCGCGTCGAGGTGCCACCGGTGGCCGCGCCTGCGCCCGCAGATGCAGCGGTGGTTGCGCCCACGCCGACGCCCGCACCCACGCTCGCGCCCACGCCTGCGCCCACGCCTGCGCCCACGCCCGCGCCGACGCCTGTGCCTGCTCCCGAGCCAACTCCCGCACCCGCTCCCGCTCCCGCTCCCGACGCGCCGAAGGCGGGCGTCAGCCTGTGATCCGCGCGATGCTCCGCGCCGCGCGGCGTCGAACGCCGCTGATCGTGCTGCTTCCGCTGATGCTCGTCGCGTGCGGGCCGACTCCCGTCCGCGTCGATCGCACGCAGGGCCTCGCGGTCGAGTTCCGCTGGATGAGCGCCGACAACACCCGCACGAGCTACTACGAGGTCCGTACCGACGGCGCGTTCGCCTCGTCGGGCGGGATCCGCGCGCGCGACCGCGCGACCGACTTCACGCTCGCACTCGACGACGCCGAAGCGGCGCGCTTCGTCGAGCTCGTGCGCGCCACCGGCTACGACGCGCGTACCGAGCGCGCGGGCGACGCCGGTGATCGCAGCGAGGTGCTCGTCGTCGATCACGGCGCGCGCCGGCCGTTCACGGTGCGTGGCGCCGATCCTTCGGTCGACGCGTTGCGTGCGTTCCTGCGTGGGCTCTCCCTGCGGCAGTTCAGCGATGTGATCGAGTCCCAGCCGGTCGCGGGCGAGAGGCGCCGATAGCCTGATCTCGTTCAAACTTGTGGCGATGCTCGAAAGACACCGCGATTGCGCGGCGTTTTCCTCGTGCGCGCCGCAGGGATGCGCGCGCCGGGGCCGCAAGGACGACGGCCCCAACAACACGACCTCGAACCCGCCGCGTGGTCACGCGACGGGGGCGGATGGAAGGGAACGCGCGATGCAACGGACTGCGTCGCGAGGCGATGTCACGCGCCGCATGGACGCGGGAGCGTGGGCAGCGCCCCTCGACGAGGGTCTCCGGCAGACCAGCCGGGGACTCTCGTCGACGGCACGCGGGGATCTGCTGGACCGGCACGCCCGCGCGTGCACCGGCTCGGCCGGGACAGGACTCAACTTCGAAACTCTCCGAGCGCCCGCGCGTTGCCTCTGTGCGGGCGCTTTTTCTTTTTGCGCGGCGATTTCGCCGGGCGGGCGAAAGACCCCGCGCGCGACGGTGATTGCCTTCCGCGCGGCGGCGTGGACGCCGGCCGCGTCCGAGAATCGGTCGGTGCTGCGCGTCGTTGGCGGACCCACCACATCCCACCACACTTCCGCCTCCCAGGGCGGGGACTCAACGGAGTGGAACGCATGATGGCACCGCCTGTGCAGGAGGCGTCGCGACGCATGGATGCACCGCGACCGACCGCAAACGCCGCGCGATTTCTGCGCGCCGAACTGGCGAACATGGTTGATTCGGCGCGCGCCCCCTTGGCGGAGGGCGCCGCTGGCCTAGCATGGCCCCGCTTGGTCGAGCACGGAACCGCTCACAGCAATGCAACCCCTGCGCTCGTGGAGGAGCCGTGCGGTGTCGTGCCGTCGCAGCCCGACGAAGCGACCCTGAAGTCGATCCGCTCCCGGATCGTGGGCGACATGTACACGTCGAGCTACCACAGGGTGTTCGCCTTCGCGCGGCGGCTGGTCTGCGACGAAGAGGCTGAGGAGATCGCCCACGAGACGTTCGTTCGCCTCCTGCGCGTGCGAAATCTCGAAAGGATGACGCTGAGCGTCGCTTATCTCCTACGAATCGCTGAGAACCTCGTCAGGCGGAAGCATGGCAGGGCACAGCGGTACCGAGTCATACTCGAACGCTCCGGCAGGATGGTGCCGGGAATCGAGACGCCGGACGAGCGCCCGGCAGTGGTGGGCGCACGCGAGGCGGGTCTGCACGCAGGTCATGCGGACAGCCGTCCGTGGGACTCCGATCGGATCGACGCGGTGCTGTGTCAGCTCACCCCGACCGAGCAATCGGCGATTCGGCTGATCGTTTGCGAAGGCCTGGACTATCAAGCGGCAGCCCGATCTCTCGGCGTTCCAGTCTCGACCATCAACAATTGGAAGCATCGTGCACTCACCAAACTCAAGATCCTCATCGAACGCGAAGCCCAGCGACCCGGAGGACGGACCTCGCTGGCGGCTGGATGAACACGGCGTCCGCCCGACGGCCCCCGACGCGGAGCCCGAACTCGGCGTGCTCCTGGGCGAGGCCCTCGACCGCAAGCGCGCCGCGCGCGAACGACTCCTGCGCGCGATCCGGATCGAGCATCCCCACGCCGCCCGCATCCTGCAGACGCAGGTTCCGGTGACCGGCAGCGTGGAGGGATCGACCGCTCCGGCCGAAGAGCCCCTCAGCGCCTTCATCCTCGGAAAGCTCTCGGAGTGCGGCAGCCCCCGCGCACTCTGACGGCGAACTTCCGAAGGCGGCGCTCCGAGCGGGTGTTCTGAGAACCCTGTCGTTGGAACCGCGCTCGACGCGCGGCCTGCAACCCGACCCATCCCGCACCCCGCCACCGCGCGGGGTGCGGTGTTTTTCGGCCTGCGCGCACCGCGCCATCCCGCTCTACCATCGGCGCCCCGATGCCCGAGCCCATCGCCTCAACCGAACGCCCCCGCGCTCCGGTGCCGACCGACCCGATCGTCGGCATCGACCTCGGCACCACGAACTCGCTGGTGGCGTACTGCTTCGACTCCGGGCCGCGGGTGCTCGGCGGCGGAAGCGGAGGTGCGATCGTTCCTTCGGTCGTGCGCTTCCATCCCGACGGCATCGTGACCGTCGGCGATGCGCCCCGACGCGCGCGCGCGGCGTTCGCGTCCGAGACCGTCGCCAGTGCCAAGCGCCTGATGGGTCGGTCGGCGCGCGAGACCGCGGAGTTCGCGCGCGGTTTCTCGGTGCCGGTCGTCGAGGGCCCGCGCGGCATCGCGGCGTTCGCGATCGCCGGCCGCACCGTCACGCCCCACGAGGTCGCGGCCGAGGTGCTCCGCGAGCTCCGCACGGTGGCCGAGGCCGATCTCGGGACGCAGGTCCGGCGCGCCGTCATCACCGTTCCCGCCTACTTCGACGATGCCCAGCGGCAGGCCACGCGCGATGCGGCGCGTCTCGCGGGGCTCGAGGCCGTGCGGATCGTCAACGAGCCGACCGCGGCCGCGCTCGCCTACGGCATCGGGCAGACGCGCCGCGCCGAGCGCATCGCCGTCTACGACCTCGGCGGCGGGACCTTCGATGTGACCGTGCTCGACATCGTGCCCGGCGAGGATGCGGGAACGGGCGCGGACTGCTTCCAGGTGCTCGCGACCGCGGGCGACACCGCGCTCGGCGGCGACGACGTCGACCGCGCCGTCGCACGCCGCTGGATCGAGGCCGATCCCGCGCTCGCTGCGGCGGACCACGACCGCGCCGCGCTCGTCGAGGCGGCCGAGCGCGCGAAGGTCGCGCTGTCCGACGGCGCGTCGGTGCGCGTCGAGGCCGGCGTTTCCGCGGGTGTCCGCACGCTCGCGCTCACCCGCGCCGAACTCGACGCGGTCTGCGCACCGCTGGTCGCGCGCACGCTCGAGGCCTGTGCGCGCGCGCTCCGCGATGCGCAGACCACCGTCGCGGAGATCGACCGCGTGGTGCTCGTGGGAGGATCCACGCGGCTCGCGTGCGTCCGCGAGGCGGTGGCGCGTTTCTTCGGCAAGGAGCCCTACGCGGCGCTCGACCCCGACCGGGTGGTCGCGCTCGGCGCGTCGGTGCAGGCTGCGATCGTGGCGGGGGGGCGGCGCGACCTGCTGCTGCTCGATGTCATTCCGCTCTCGCTCGGCATCGAGACCGTGGGAGGCGCGGTGGCGAAGCTCGTCATGCGCAACAGCCCGATGCCGGCGCGCGCCCACGAGCGCTTCTCGACATCGAAGGACGGTCAGACCAGCGTGCGCATCCATGTGCTGCAGGGCGAGCGAGAGTTGGCAGAGCACTGCCGCTCGCTCGGGACATTCGACCTGCGCGGGATCCCGCCGATGCCCGCGGGCATCCCGCAGATCGAGGTCGCGTTCGCCATCGACCAGAACGGCGTCCTCTCGGTCACGGCCGTCGAGCGGCGCAGCGCCTGCGAGGCCTCCATCCAGGTCGTGCCGAGCTACGGGCTCACCCAGGAGGAGGTCGACCGCATCGAGCGCGAGAGCCTGGAGAACGCGCGGGCCGACATGACGCTCCACCGCGTGATCGACCTGCGGGTGCACTCAGAGCTCGACCTCAAGTGGATCGGCGAGGCGCTCGCGCGCGTCCGCACGGCGCTCGACCCGTCCTACGTCGCCGACCTCGAGCGGGCGATGTCCGACGTCCGGGAGCGGTGCGACGCGGCCGCGCGGGACCCGAGGTCGGTCGAGCCGGACGCGTTCAACGCGGCCAAGCAGGCGCTCGACCGGCTGTCGATGAAGGTCCATGAGACCGCGATCGCAGACACGCTCCGACGCTGAGTGGCGCGGGTGGGCCGCGGGGTGGTCGTACCCGCGGCCGCGCGTGGTC
>CAMBUI010000159.1 GCA_945870915.1 Candidatus Kuenenia stuttgartensis
CGTTGTGGCGCCAGAACTCATCCCAGCGCCGCTGGCACTCGTTCGAGGTGCCCTCGATGAGATCGCCTGCGAAGATGAGCATGTCGGCGTTGCGCGACTTGATGTTCCTGATGTTCTCCTGGTAGCCCGCGGTCTCGGTGAGGAAGTACTGGTCGCGTCCGCGGCCGGTTCCGGCTGGCCGACCCGAGCTGCCGGGTGTCTGCGGCGTGGTGCGCGCCCACTCGCGGAAGCGTGTACGCCCGAGGACGAGCGTCTCGCTGTCGGAGATGGCGACGAAGCGCAGCGCGCGGCTGCTCGACGCCGTGGGCGCGGTGCGGAAGGTGTTCGAGTAGCCCGACGCACCCTGGGTGACGGTGTACGAGTACTCGGTGTCGGCCTGCAGGCCGGTCACGTTGATGCGATGGCGCCAGTTGCGGGCGGGTACGCCCGGTGACTCGAAGATGGCGGTGGTACTGAAGGGGAACGCGCCAGTTGCCGTGAGCTCGGCGGAGATCTGGTAGTCGAGCACGGGGTCGAGTTCGGGCGTGCTCGTAAGGACGACGGGCGACTTGAGCCCAGGGCCCGTGACGGTGAGCGTGCCCGGAGTGCCGCTGACAGTGAACCAGGTCAGCTGCATGCCATCGAGGGCGGGGTTCATCTGGTAGGGCAGGACGCGGAAGTCGGCGGTCGACTGCGCAAATGCGGCTGCGCCGAAGCAGGCGGCGATCGAGACTGCGATCAGGGGAAGGGATCGACGAAGACTCATCTGGGACTCCTTGGATGGGTGTGACGGAATGCTGCGACGGAGCGACGGGGAGAGACGGTCGCCACCTCACGTTCAGGGATCGTCGCCGCGGTGCAAGGGATGTCGTTGCGGTTGTGTTGGGGTTCACGCAGCCGCGCATCACGCGATGTGAACTCATCGATGCCTTACGAACTCCGAGGCGCGACGTTCACGCTGCTGCGGTCGCGTGACCCGTTCGCATACCATCGGGGCATGCGCAACTCTCTGATCGTGCTGACAGCGTTCCTCGGTCTCTCGGCAGTGATGGCTTCGACAGGCTTCTGCCAGGGTGAATCATCGCAAGTCCGCGACGACTCCCTCACCTCCATGCGCGCTCGCCTCGACGCCGCGCGTGCGCGCATCGGGGCGCAGACCGCGCTCTATCACGATCCCGTTGGGCCGCGCACCTGGATCGATGGCTCGCGGCTCTGGTACTGCGAGACGGCCAGGGACGGTGCGCGGCGCTGGTGGCTCGTCGATGCACGCGCGAGCGGGAGGAAGCCGCTCTTCGATCACGAGGCGGCGTCGCGGATCGCGGTGTCGGCAGCGGACGGAAAGGGCGTTGCGGCGGAGCGGCTGCCCGTGCGGGGTGTCGTCGTCGAAGGCGGGATGGTCGTCGTGTCGTTCGAGTCGGTCGAGCGGCCGGCGGTGTTCGATCTTGCGACGGGTGCGCTCGTCGAGCGGTCGGCGGAGGGTGACTCGGACGCCTCGAAGGCCCTGCGGGACGCGCTCGAACTGCGGCTGCGGCCCGGGCGGGCGCGGAGCCGCGGGCAGGGGCCCTCGAGCGGCATCGTCTTTGCGAATAGGCTCGACGAGGAGGTCGAACTCGTGTGGGTCGATGCCCGGGGGAGCGAGCGCAGCTACGGCCGCGTGGCGCCGCGCGCCGAGCGCAGGCAGCACACCTTCGGTGGTCACGCGTGGCTGGTGAAGTCGGGCGACGGCGAGCTGCTCGGGCATGTCGTCGCGGCCGATGTCGAGAAGACGGCCGTCATCGAGCGTGCGCCCGCGCGGGAACCCGCACGCGAGCCCGAGGCGGTCGACCAGACCGACGGGCAGCGGGAGACGCAGGGCGATGCGCCCGCTGCGTCGCCACCGGCGATCGAGGTTGCGCAGGATGGGCCGAATCTCGTGATCCGCGCCGATGGGCGCGAAGTGTTCCGAACCACGGATGGCGTCGACACCGACGGCTACTTTGGCGGACATTGGATCGCGCCCGCGGGTGATGCGGTGGTGGCCATGAAGGTCCGCCGCGGCGTGCGGCATCCGGTGCACATCGTGGAGGCCGCGCCGAAGGATCGCCTCGAGCCGAAGCTGAAGACGCTCGACTACACGAAGCCGGGCGACGAGATCGACCGGCCGGCTCCGCGGCTCTTCCGCGTGGAGCGGGCGCCCGGAGGCGCGACGCTTGCCGTGCGCGAGGTCGCGATCGATCACGCGCTCTGCCCGACCCCGTGGTCGCTGGACCGCGCACGCTTTATCTCGGGCGGGCGCGAGATCGTGTTTCTCTACAACCAGCGTGGGCACCAGGTTGTGCGTGTGCTGGCGATCGATGTCGCAACGGGCGCCGCGCGCACGGTCGCCGAGCAGTCGTATCCGAGCTTCGTGGATTACACGAACAAGGTCTGGATGCACTGGCTCGACGGGACGGGCGAGCTCCTGTGGATGACCGAGCGCAGCGGCTGGAATCACATCGAGCTCATCGATGTCGCGACGGGCACGGTCAAGCGCAGCGTGACCGAGGGCGCGTGGAACGTACGCCGGGTCGAGCATGTCGACGAGGCGGCGCGCACGATCGACATCGCGATCATGGGCCGTGACGCGGGACAGGACCCGTATCACCTGCACTTCGCCCGCGTGTCGATCGATACCGGCGTGCTCACGCCGCTCACGTCGGGTGGCGGGACATGTCGCGTGGATGTCTCGCCCGATCGGAGCGCCCTTGTCTGCGTGCGGGCGCGGGCCGACATCCCCCCGGTGTATGAACTGCGCCGCGCGTCGGATGGCGCGGTCGTCGCCGAGCTCGGCGCGGGCGACGCGCGGGCGATGCGCGAAGCGGGCTGGCGTCCGCCGCAGCCGTTCGCCGCGAAGGGCCGTGACGGCAAGACCGCGATCTGGGGGCTCGTCTACCGCCCGAGCGACTTCGACCCCGCGCGAAAGTACCCGGTCATCGAGAACATCTACGCGGGGCCGCACGGACAGCATGTGCCCAAGTGGTTCGAACTCCGCAATCGCTCGCGCGAGTACGCCGAACTCGGCGCCATCGTGGTGCAGATCGACGGCATGGGCACGAATTGGCGGGGCAAGGCCTTCCATGATGTGTGCTGGAAGAACCTCAAGGACGCAGGCTTCCCCGATCGCATCGCCTGGATGCGGGCGCTCGCGGCCACCGACGCGTCGCTGGATCTCTCGCAGGTGTCGATCTTTGGCGGCAGCGCGGGAGGGCAGAACGCGATGCGCGCGGTGCTCGACCATGCGGACTTCTACAAGGCGGCGGTTGCCGACTGCGGTTGCCACGACAACCGCATGGACAAGATCTGGTGGAACGAACAGTGGATGGGATGGCCTGTTGACGAGAGCTACGCGGCGAGCTCCAACCTCGAGGACGCGTCGAGGCTCGGCGGCAGGCTCATGCTGGTGGTCGGAGGACTCGACGACAATGTCGACCCCGCGACCACGATGCAGGTCGCACAGCGGCTCATCGACGCCGGCAAGGACTTCGAGCTGCTCGTGATCCCCTCTGCCGGCCACGGCGCCGCCGAGAGCGAGTACGGCAACCTCCGCCGCGCCCGCTTCCTCCTCCCCTAGCCAGTGCCCGGCACGTGCCAACCAGTGCCAGGCACTGGCTGGCACGTGCCGTGCACCCCACACGATCTCGAGTTCCTCCACAACCTGTCGTTCGGCAGGGCGGTACCACGGAGCGCACGTCACGTGCCACGCAGTGCCAGGCACTGCATGGCACGTGCCGTGCACGATGTCCGCTACGCTGCGTGCATGCTTGCCACGCTTCTCGCCGCAGCGGCCCTCGCCGCGCCGCCCGCCCGGCCGAACATCGTGTTCATCATGTCCGACGACCACTGCACGCAGGCCATCTCGTGCTACGGCGCGTCGGCGGCGCCCGGGCTGATCGCCACCCCCGGCATCGACCGCATCGCGCGCGAGGGCATGCGCTTCGACCGCTCCAGCGTGACCAACGCCATCTGCGGCCCGTCACGCGCTGTGATGCTCACCGGGAAGCACAGCCACATCAACGGCTTCGCCACCAACGACCAGAAGTTCGACGGCGCGCAGCAGACCTTTCCCAAACTCCTCCAGGCCGCGGGCTACCGCACCGAGGTCGTGGGCAAGTGGCACCTGTCGAGCGATCCGACCGGCTTCGACCACTGGGATGTCCTGGTCGGGCAGGGGGACTACTGGAACCCGACCTTCGTGGTCGACGGCGTGAAGACCGTGCGCGAAGGGCATGTCACCGACATCATCCACCGCGAGGCGGTCGCGCGGCTCGGGGCGCTCGCCGAGGGCGCGAGGCAGGGCACGCCGTTCGCGCTGCTCCTCCACCACAAGGCGCCGCACCGCAACTGGATGCCCCAGCCGAGGCACTACGCGTTGTTCCGCGATGTCGTCATCCCCGAGCCATCGACGCTGTTCGACGACTACGCCGGGCGCAGCACCGCGAGCTCGATGCAGGCGATGCTCGTGTCGCGCGACCTCTCGTGGGAGTACGACCTCAAGGTCGAGGCGCGCAGGCTCCAGCCCGAGGGCAAGCCCGCGCAGCTCGACCAGTGGATGGCGAACGAGCTCGGGCGGTTCCCCGCGCCGGTCCGCGACGGGATCGGCGGCACCTACCTCGCCGAAAACGACGCGCTGTACGCCGCGATCGGCGGGATGGATGCGCGCGCGCAGACCTCGTGGAAGTTCCAGCGCTACGCCAAGGACTACCTCCGCACCGCGCAGGGGGTCGACGACTCGGTCGGCGGCATCCTCGACGAGCTCGACCGGCTCGGCATCGCGCAGGACACGCTCGTGGTCTACACCAGCGACCAGGGCTGGTTCCTCGGCGAGCACGGCTGGTACGACAAGCGCTGGATGTACGAGGAGAGCTTCCGCATGCCGCTCGTGGTCCGGTGGCCGGGCCGGATCCCGGCCGGGTCGACCTCCGACGCGCTGGTCCAGAACCTCGACTTCGCGCCGACCTTCCTCGAGGCGGCGGGCGCGGCCATCCCGGCCGACATGCAGGGCAAGAGCATGCTCCCGCTGCTCCGCGCCGGCGGCGCGCAGGACAAGCCCTTCCGCGAGGCCGTCTACTACCGCTTCGAGGAGTCGAAGGGCCCGCACACCGTGCCGCGCCACGAGGGTGTCGCGACCGACCGCCACAAGCTCATCCGATTCCTCGACCTGAAGGACGACGCGGGCCGCCCGCTGCTCGAGCTCTACGACCTCGAGGCCGATCCCGACGAGCGCACCAGCCTCGCGGGCAGGCCCTCGCACGCGGCGCTCGAGGCCGCGCTGCTCGGGCGCCTGGAGGCGCTCCGCGCGCAGTACCGGGCGCCGTGAGGTCGACGTGCGGGAGCGCGGTCCCGTGCGCTGCAGTCCCGTGCGATTGACTTCCGTGCGCCTCACTTCCTCGCGCTTCAGGCCCATGCACCGCAGCCCCCGCGAATTCACGCAACTTTCCAGTTGACGCGCCGCCGCGCGCGCCTACCCTCCGCCCCACACCTCGGTGGAGAACCGCGAACGGATGGGAAAGCCGCGCATGTCCGCGGGCGACCGCGCATGACCGCAGTCGACCGCGCATGTCCGCAGGCGACCGCGCATGGCCGCGCAGTCACCGCTTCGCGCTGTTCGGGGTGCGCTGCAGGGAGGCAACCATGTCGGGATCGTCCAATGCTCCGAACGAAGATGGTGGATACGGCACCGTGGGCCGCATCGCGCGCTGGATCTCGACGCCGGGCGCAGGCGTCTTCCTGCTCGGCGCGACGCTCGCCTTCGCGGTGCTGGGCGCGAGCGATACGGTCGGCCGCGCGCTCAAGACGATGAAGCAGGAGAACGTGATCCGCGTGAAGGGCGTCGCGGAGCTCGACGTGGCGAGCGATCGCGGTGGGTGGTCCGCGACCGTCAGCGGCAAGGCCGCCACGCTCGCCGAGGCCGATGCCGAGCGCGAGCGCGCCTTCGCGGCGCTGCGCGCGTTCCTCCTGTCCAAGGGCTTCCGCGAGGAGGAGCTCGTGCCCGGCAGCGTGTCGATCTCGCGGCTCTACCGCCGCGACGAGAAGGGCAACCAGACCAACGAGCTGGAGGCGTACGTGCTCGCGCAGTCGCTCGGCGCGCGGACGGGCAACCTCGAGCTGCTCCGCACGACCGCGATCGAGGTCACCGGCGCGATGGTGAAGCAGGGGTTCGAGGTGTCCAGCGGTTCGCCCAGCTTCACGGTGAGCACCATCGAGCAGACGAAGCTCGACCTCCTCGAGAAGGCGACCGCGAACGCGTACGAGCGCGCGCAGACGCTCGCCCGCGGCTCGGGCTCCGGCGTCGGCAGCCTCGTGAGCGCGTCGCAGGGCGTCTACCAGATCGTCGGTCGCGGCCAGACGGGCTCGAGCGACTACGGCGAGTTCGACACCGATTCGATCCTCAAGACCGCCCGCGTGGTGGTCACGCTCGAGTACGCGGTCAGGTAGCCGCGCCCACGCTCCACGCGCGGTCGGTGCGGGCGACGGATCAGCCGCCCCAGCCGCCCAGCAGCCGCGCGAGGTCCGCGGCGTCGATCACGCCGTCGGTGTTGAAGTCGGCGATGCAGAAGCCCGTCGCTGGATCGGGATCGCCGCACGATCCCCACGAGGACAGGAAGATGGCGAGGTCCTGCGCATTGATCGCGCCGTCGAGGTTCATGTCCTCGGCGGCGCGGTCCTTGCGGGCGGCGTCGAACGCGCTCATCACGCCGTAGCCGCGGATGAAGAGCGGATCGGTCGCGCCGTTGGACACGAAGTCGGACGCGGTGGTGAACAGCGCCGAGCGCACGCCCGCGACCGTGTAGTCGGGACGCGCCTGGAGGATCAGCGCCGTCGCGCCCGCGACCAGCGGCGTCGAGAGGCTCGTGCCGCTCACGGCCTGCCATCCGGTGGTGTTCGTCGAGTGCA
>CAMBUI010000160.1 GCA_945870915.1 Candidatus Kuenenia stuttgartensis
ACGTTGAGCGGCTCGACCCCGCGCAGCCGCGCCGCGAGCAGTTCGTCGGCGGCCTGCTCGGCCGCGCGCGCCATCGCCTCGGTGCCGCCGGGCGCCTGCGACAGCGCGCGCGCGACCATGCGCGAGAAGTCGTCGTCGCCACGGCCGGCGCGCTCGATCGCATCCTTGTAGCGGCCGGCCGCGAGCGCGCCGCGCAGTTCGCCGACCGCGCTCGCGGGCAGCATGGTGCGCCGCGCGTTGGCGGTCGCGGCGCGCACGATCATCACGATGTTCGCCACCGACATCGCGAGCAGCAGCCAGATCATGGCGCTGCCGATCCATTCGATCGAGCCGTCGCCGTTCAACGAGGAGAAGAAGATGCTGCCGTTCATGGGTTGCGCTTCACGGGGTTCGCGTCGGTTGGGAAGGTCGGGCTGGTCGGAGCAGGGGGCGCGGGTGCGCGGAACTCACGGTCGCGCCCCGTCGAGCGTGGTCGCGCTGCGCGGGATGAAGCGGAATCCGCCCACGCCGAAGTGCTCGGCGGCGATCGCCTCGAGCGTGGCGCCCGGGTCGGGCTCGAGGAACTGGATGCACTGGATGCTCGCGCGCCGCCGGCCGCTCGCCGGGTCGCGTGGATTGAGCCGGTCGACCAGCGCCAGCATCGAGTCGCGGTCGAGCTCGTGGCTGCCGTCGCCCGTGCGGGTCGTGGAGAGCAGGAAGACGCAGTCGGCGCCGCTGCCGAGCGCCATCGACAGCGCCTCGAGCGGGCTCGACCGCCCGGCGGGCACCACGCGCTCGCGCAGCCAGCGCACGGCCGCCGCGCGCGCGTCGCGGCTCGCGGCGCGCAGCGACGGGTCGCCCTCGAACGCCACCGCGCCGTCCTTGCGGAAGCAGATCACGGTGAACCGCTGCGTCGGCTCGAGCCGCATGAGCGAGCGCTCGACCTCGTCGACGATGGCGGGAAAGCGGCCGACCATCGAGCCCGACGCGTCGACCACATAGGCGACCTTGGTCGCGCTGCCCGCGATGAGCCCCGCGAAGCTCGCGCCGACGGCCGTCGTCGCCGGCGGTTCGTCGGCCGCGCGCTCGCCCGCGGCGGGCGCTGCAAGCGCTTCGAATCGGTCCCCGAACCGGCCCGCGAGGGCGTCGAGTTCGGCATGGTCCGCCGCCGCCGATTCCAGCGCGCGCAGCCGCGCCGCGAGCGCCGCGGCCGCGGAGTCGTCGCTCTTGGCGTCCGGTTCGCGTGCCTTCGAGGGAGGCTGCGGCGACGCAGCCGCCTTCGGCTTCGTCGCGACGCCCGGCGCGGGATTCTCGAAGTCGGCCACCAGGACCACGGGCGGAAGCGCCGCGTCCCGGCGCGACACGCCCCAGGCCGCGCCGAGGATGGCCGCGGCCACCGTGCCGTGCACCGCGAGCGACACGATCACGCCGCGCACCATGCTGCCGCGGGTCGCCGTCCGCACGCGCGCAGCAGATGCCGCGCCGCGTTCGGGCGGCGTCGCGTCTCGTGCGTGGTCGTTGGGCTCGGGCATGCGTCGCATCGTATGGACACCACGGGCCTGCGACGGGGATGCAACGCGTTCCCGACGCCAGGCACGCCCCGCGCGCCGCGTGGCTTATTCGTCGTCGCCGCCGCCGCCGCCACCCGCGCCGCCACGGCGGAAGATGAAGGCATCGAGGCTGAACGCCCCGGCGCCGCTGAACGCGATGCCGAGCGCGAGGGTCGCGATCGTGACCAGGCTCAGCATGCTCGCGCGCGACGGGACATTGGTCGCCCACATGTCGGCCCAGCTGTGCCCGTGCCAGGCGAACAGTCCGAACAGCCCGACCGCCCAGAAGGCGATTCCCGCCGCCCAGACGCGGCTGAACAGGCCGATCAGGAGCAGTCCGCCGCCGACGAGCTCGAACACCGACACCACCCAGGCCGCGATCTGCGGCTTGGGCATGCCCCGTTCGTCGAAGGTCAGGGTGAGTTCGTGGAGCGACCGCGCCTGCAGCACGGGCTCGTACGCGCCGTCGCCCTGGGCCGCCGTCTGCTGGATGGTCTCGTAGCGGACGAGTTCCTCGCCGGTGTTGCGGGTCACGGCCGAGCTCACGCCGAGCGCGCGCAGGCGGTCGGCCTCGGCGCCCTGGAACTCGGTCCAGTCCATCGCGTGGTGCCAGCCGGTCGGGACGAACGCCAGGAACAGCAGGATCCTCGCGAGGAGGGGCACGGCGTTCGAGGCGAAGTGGTGGAATTTCTTCATCGGTGGCCGGGTGGGGGGCGTCGCGGCGGGGTCTGAGCCTCGAGGGGGCCCGGGGGGGCGGACCTCGCCGTTCGGGTGGAATCGGCTCGGTCGGCCAAATTCGTACAATCTCGACCTCCGCGGGCGTGGCGGAATTGGCAGACGCACGGGATTTAGGTTCCCGTGGGGTAACACCCGTGCAGGTTCAAGTCCTGTCGCCCGCATTCGGCAGCCGCTACCCTCTCGCGGATGGCGTGGACCCCGCAGAGTTGGCGTGACTACCCCTCGACGCAGCAGCCGGTCTACCCCGACCAGGCCGCGCTCGGGCGGACGCTCGACGAGCTCCGCGCGCTTCCGCCGCTGGTCACCAGCTACGAGATCGAGTCGCTCAAGTCGCAGATCGCGGAGTCGGCGCGCGGCGACCGATTCATCCTCTGGGGCGGCGACTGCGCCGAGAGCTTCGCCGACTGCAACTCGTCGGCGATCGCGGCCAAGCTCAAGATCCTGCTGCAGATGAGCCTGGTGCTGGTCCACGGCACCCGCCGCCGCATCACCCGGATCGGCCGCTTCGCCGGGCAGTACGCCAAGCCGCGCAGCGCCATGACCGAAGTGCGCGACGGCGTCGAGCTGCCGAGCTTTCGCGGCGACAACGTGAACCGCCCGGAGTTCACCCTCGCGGCGCGCACGCCCGACCCCGCGCTCCTCCTGCGCGGCTACGAGCGCAGCGCGCTCACGCTCAACTTCATCCGCGCGCTGGTCGACGGCGGCTTCGCCGATCTCCACCACCCCGAGAACTGGGATCTCGCGTTCGTCAAGCACTCGCCGCTCGCTGCCGAGTACCAGCGCATGGTCGACTCGATCGGCGAGTCGCTGCGGTTCATGGAGACGCTCGCGGGCGGCACCATCACCCAGATGCAGCGCGTCGACTTCTACACCAGCCACGAGCTGCTGGTGCTCGACTACGAGGCGGCGCTCACCCGCCAGGTGCCGCGGCGCGAGGGCTGGTTCAACCTGTCGACCCACATCCCGTGGATCGGCATGCGCACCAACGCCGGCGACGGCGCGCACATCGAGTTCTGCCGCGGGATCCGCAACCCGGTGGGCGTCAAGGTCGGGCCGGGCACGACCCCCGACGCGCTCCTCGCGACGATCCGCACCATCACGCCCGACAACGAGCCTGGTCGCGTGGTCCTGATCACCCGGTTCGGCGCGCACGCGATCGGCCGCGGCCTTCCGCCGCTCGTGGCCGCGGTGCGCGACGCCGGGCTGCACGCCGCGTGGGTCTGCGACCCGATGCACGGGAACACCGAGACCGTCGTGCCGACCGGCGGGCCGTGGGCGGGCAAGAGCGTCAAGACCCGCAAGTTCGGCCACATCCTGGCCGAGGTCGAGCAGGCCTTCGAGATCCACCGCGCCGCGGGCACCGCGCTCGCGGGCGTCCACATCGAGCTCACGGGCGAGGATGTCAGCGAGTGCACCGGCGGCGCCCGCGGACTCTCCGACGACGACCTCTCGCGCGCCTACCGCTCGCAGGTCGATCCGCGGCTCAACTACGAGCAGGCGCTCGAACTGGCGATGCTCATCGCCCGTCGGGCGAACTAGCCGCGCGGCGTGAGCGAGGCGCGCGGCGTGACCGAGGCGCGCGGCGTGGCCGAGGCGCGCGGCGTGACCGAGCCGCGCCGCGTGAACGAGGCGCGCCGCGCCCGTCCTTTCTATACTCCGCGCCCTATGTCACGCCGCCGCGTCGTCATCACCGGCCTCGGGCCCGTCTCCGCCCATGGCCTCGGGATCGATCCCCTCTGGCAGGCCCTCTGCGAGGGTCGGTCCGCCCTCGCCCCGATCCGCGCCTTCGACGCCCGCGGGTTCGCCTCCGCCTCCGGCGGCGAGCTCCCCGAGAGCTACGACGTCAAGGACCTCGTCCCCAAGAGCTACCGCAAGGCCACCAAGGTGATGGCCCGCGACATCGAGATCGCCGTGGGCGGCGCCCTGACCGCCGTCCGCGACGCCGGCCTTTCCACCCGCGGCACCGACCCCGACCACGCGCCGACCATCGCCCCCGACCGCGTCGGATGCCACATCGGCGCCGGACTCATCGCGGCCGACCTCGACGAGCTGACCGCGGCCCTCGCCACCTCGAAGGACGGCGCCGGCAAGTTCGACCCGGGCCACTGGGGACAGCAGGGGATGCAGGAGCTCACGCCGCTCTGGCTGCTCAAGTACCTCCCCAACATGCTGGCGTGCCATGTCACGATCATCCACGACTGCCAGGGGCCGTCGAACACGATCACCTGCAACGAGGCCTCCAGCGGCCTCTCGCTCGCCGAGAGCCAGCGCGTGATCGAGCGCGGCGCCGCCGACGCCTGCCTCTCGGGCGGCGCCGACAGCAAGCTCAACCCGATGGCGTACCTGCGGCAGGAGCTCGCCGGCCGCCTCGCCCGCTGCACCGTCGACGAGGACGCGACCCGCAAGGTCAAGCCGTTCGATCCCGCGTCGCCCGGCGCGCTCGTCGGCGAGGGTGGCGGCATCCTCGTCCTCGAGGCCGAGGACACGGCCACCGCCCGCGGCGCGCGCATCCACGCCGTGCTCTCCGGCACCGGCGCCTAGCAGAGCTGGTGCGACGACACCGTCGGCCTCGTGCCCGACGCCTCGGGCGAGTCGCTCGCCGACGCGATCGAGGCCGCGCTGCGCGACGCACGCGTCGCGGCCTCCGAGATCGACGCGATCATCCCCTACGGCTGCGGCGTGCCCGCGATCGACGGCCTCGAGGCGAAGGCGCTCGAGCGCATCTTCGGCGAGGCGCTCCCCTCGAAGCCGGTCGTCACCCTCGCGCCGTCGATCGGCGCAACCGTGGCCGGATTCGGCACCATCGCGGTCGCGGTCGCGGTCAAGTGCATCACCGAGCAGCGCCTGCCCGCCCGCCTCAACAGCGCCGCGACCGGCCGGCTCGCCGCCGCCGCCGCGCCGAGCGAGCCCCGCGCGCTCCGCCACATCCTCGTCTGCACCCCGAGCCTCGGCGGCCAGAACAGCGCCGCGATCATCAGCCGCCACGCGTGAGCCCACACCGATGACCACCAAGACCAACAACCGTCGCGTCGTCGTCACCGGAATGGGCTGGATCACCCCGCTTGGCCATGACATCGACAGCGTGTGGAAGCGCCTGCTCAACTCCGAGAGCGGCATGGGACCGACCACCCGCTTCGACGCCCGCACGTTCCCGACGAACTTCAGCGCCGAGGTCCGCAACTACGCGATCGACCGCTTCGTCAAGGACGCGCGCGTCCACGCCAGCGCCGGCCTCAACTCGCAGTTCGCGCTCGGCGCCGCGTGCCAGGCGTGGAAGCAGGCGGGCCTCGACGGCTTCGCCGGCCTCAACCGTAAGCGCGTCGGCCTCTACCTCGGGGCGGGCGAGGGCGTCCTCGACTTCGACAACTACGCCGCCGCCAACCTCGCGGGCTGGAACGCCGAGCAGCGCAAGGTCGACGGCGTGCCGTGGGCCGACACCGCCCACCGCGTGCTCGAGAAGATGTGCGAGGTCGAGCAGGAGCCGAACATGCCCCTCGCCCACCTCGCGCGCGAGTTCGGCATCCGCGGGCCCGCGCTCAACTGCCTCACGGCGTGCGCCGCCAGCACGCAGGCGATCGGCGAGGCGTTCAGCCTCATCCAGCGCGGCGACGCCGACGTGATGATCTCGGGCGGCACCCACACGATGATCCACGTGCTCGGCGTGACCGGCTTCAACCGCCTCACCGCGCTCTCGACCTCGAAGGGCGATCCGACCAAGGCCTCGCGCCCGTTCGACGCCACCCGCGACGGCTTCGTCATGGGCGAGGGCTCGGGCATGATCGTGATCGAGAGCCTCGAGCATGCGCTCGCGCGCGGCGCGACGCCGCTCGCCGAGGTCGCGGGCTACGGCTCGAGCGCCGATGCGTTCCGCATCACCGACATCCACCCCGAGGGCCGCGGCGGCGCCGCGTCGATGGGCGTCGCGCTCGCGCAGGCGGGGATCGATCCCTCGCAGCGCCGTCCCGACGGCCGCGCCGCGATCGACTACATCAGCGCCCACGGCACCGGCACCAAGGAGAACGACTCCATCGAGACCCGCGGCGTGAAGCGCGTCTTCGGCGAGCACGCCAAGGACATCCCGATGAGCTCGATCAAGTCGATGATGGGCCACCTGATCGCCGCCGCCGGCGCGGTCGAGTTCATCACCTGCGTGCTGGCGATCCGCGACGGCATGCTGCCGCCGACGATCAACTACGGCACGCCCGACCCCGCGCTCGACCTCGACTACGTGCCGAACCACGCGCGCGCGGCCAAGGTCGACATCTGCCTCTCGAACAGCTTCGGCTTCGGCGGGCAGAACGACACGCTGGTCGTCAAGCGCTTCGCGTGACGACACCGGCGGCCTGCCGGGCGGCGTTTCCGCGCCGCGGCGCCCGCCGCCGTTGGGGTAGGCTGCGCGCGTGACGGACGAGTTCCCGAGCCAAGGCCCACCGGGCCACGATCCACCGCGCCGCCGCACTCTGCGGCTCGGCCTCGCGCTCCTCGCGGGCGCCGTGGTCGCGTGCGTGGTCCTCGCCGCGATGCCGCCCGTCGCCCGTCCGATGCTTCCCCTCGACGCCGCCGCGCGCGGCGAGGCGTTCGAGCAGGCCCTCGCGGCCGCGC
>CAMBUI010000161.1 GCA_945870915.1 Candidatus Kuenenia stuttgartensis
GGACCGCTCGCCGCATGAGGGCGTGCGAAGGCCCGCGCGGGGCGCGCGGAGCCAGCCACACACGGTCATGCGCATCGCGCGCTGACGTGGGCCTGCGGATGTCGTCGGTCGTCCTAGCGGTCAGTTTCGTCCGGGCGTTGCTTGGACACGGCGTTCAAGTCACCCACTGTCGCTGGCATAGGGGAGCCACGGGGACATGCGTCAAATACATGCTGGCGTGCGATCGCAGCGATGAACTCCGACAATTTTCTCCCGCGAAACACGGGCAAAACGCGCGACGCGGTCCGCCGGGGACCGCGTCGCGCGCGTAAGTGCCTGTGGTATCTGGAGTCGTATCCGGAGTCGGGCCGGAGTCGAGTCGGGAACCGCGCCGCGCGGCTCAGCCGCCGCACGCACCCCACGACGAGAGCATGATCGCGAGGTCGGGTGCGCTGACCACGCCGTCGGCGTTGAGATCGGCGGATGCGTCGAGACCGCCCCAGGCGCCGAGCAGCATCGCGATGTCGGCGCCACCGACGGTGCCGTCGCCGTTCAGATCGGCGGGGCACGCCGGGGGAAGCGGCTCGAAGAGCGCGAGCGCGCGCGCCTCCGCCTTGTCGGCGACCTGCGAGCCGAGCACGCGGCCGGGGAAGTCGTCGAAGTCCGGGTGGATGCCGCCGTAGATGCGCGACTGGCCGGAGTTGTCGGCGGCGTCGTAGTAGGTCGCCCACTGGAAGTCGAAGGTCTGGCTCGGGCCATCCTCGAAGACCAGGAACTGGCCCTGGTTGCAGGTGTAGACCGCCATGCCGCCCGGGAAGTACGCGCTGCCGGTGAGGCGCGTCATCACCTCGGCGCCCGCGCGGCTGTAGGTCGAGTGGCCAGAGACATAGCCGGGGAACGGCGGCGTCACGAAGGTCGGACGCTGGTACGAGGTCCAGTTGCCCGCGAGCATCCAGACCACGCCGGAGTGCTGCGAGGCCGGCGACGCGGGGGCGCCGGGCCAGCTGAGCGCGGCGATCTGTCCCTCGTAGCCCGCGAGGTCCTCGTGGCGCTGTCCCGGGGCGGTGGTCGCCTCGGTGATCAGCTCCACGACGCCCGGGGTGAGGTGCAGGCCGTTGGCATCGAAGTTCGGCAACGCCGCGTCGGTGCACTGCCCGCGCTGCGCCATGTAGCGGATGGCGCCGATCGGGCGCATGGTGTCGTAGTGCCCCTTGACGCCCCACGCGGTGATGGCCGCGTCGTGCATGGCCCCGTTGAGCATCATGTACATCTTGACATCGAACTCGAGCGCGCCGAGCTCGGGACCGGTGCCGCCGATGCGACGCTGGAACGCCGGATGGTCGCTCACGGTGTTGGCGATCTCGTTCCAGTGGCCGGGCGGCGTGGTGGAGTTGGGACCGTCGGCCCAGAACTCGGCCAGGCAGCGCGTCCAGTCGCCGCGCTTCACCAGGTTGGGCGCGTACGGCTGGCCGGTGACCGGATTCAGCGGGCGCCCGGTGCCGGCGTTGGTGCCGAGCGGGTTGTTGCCCATCGATGCCGGCGAGATGTCGATCATCACCCCGTCGTCGGGGGTCAGCATGCTCGAGACATGGAGGACACCCTCGTGGCCCGCGCGCCACGCCACGTCGCCGACGCCGTTGAGCACCGGCGGCGGAGGCGGGTTCAGGTACACGCCGGGGCGCGCGGGATCCATGTCGCCGGGCTGCAGGCCGAACGGCGTCACGAAGCCCCAGAACGGCGCGACCTTGGCGGGGAAACCGCCGGGAATCACATTGCCGTTCTGGTCCACGAAGAAGCTGAGCGCAAGCGGCTGGTACCGCGTCGGCACGATGACGGTCGGGTTGAACGGCAGCGCGACCACGAGCGCCGGGTTCAGGTCGGGGTAGGTCCCGGGATACGACGCGTGGTCGATCTCCTCGTGGGAGTTGTCGGCGAGTCCGCGCTGGATGACCAGCGCCGCGATGCGGTTGCCGACCGCCGCAGGCGTGTTGCCGACGGTGGTCGTCACGCCCGGCGCGTAGCCGAGCGCGGTGAGCCGGGCGTCGAGGATCGTGTTGATCGCCGCGACATTCGGGCTGAGCGCGAAGCGGTGCTTCATCAGCCGGTAGGCGGCGTACGAGATCGACTCGTGGCGCGCGGCCTCGACATCCTTCGCGGAGATCTTCTCCTCGAAGAAGTACGGTCGCACGGCGGGGTCGTAGGCAGCCCACGCGTCGTACATCGCCACCGAGAGGTGGAAGAGGTTGCGGGCCTGCACAGGCGGACGCACCCGGTCGCGCTTGATCGACTCGAGCATCGTGTCGTCCCACGCGCGCGCAACGGAATGCTGCGCAGACGCGCCGCCGGCCGCGAGGCAGGCGATGCATGCGGAAATAACGCCAAAAACCGTCGTCCTTGCTCTGCTCATGATTCGTCCTTTCATGAACGCGCACCCTGGTCAGGGGGCGATGCTACTGAAGGGTTGCCGCGCCACCATGGAGGAAACCGTGTGAATCGCTCAAATCGCCGTCAATGGGGTGGGACGGGGAGGGAGGTCCCGGCTTCGTCCTCGGGTACACTCCGTGCCCTGCCGTGTCGTCTCTCAGGACGTGCGACGAATTCCGCGCGACGCGCACCAGTTTCCCGCAGCAAGGCCGCACATCGTGAGCTTCGACCTCGCCGAGTTGATCGCAAGGAACGCCGGGCGCAACGCCGCACTGCACGCGGAGCATGTGAACCCGCGGTTCGCGACCGTTCTTCGAACCATCGGCTACGACCAAACTTACGTGCGCGCGGCCGGCGCCCACCTCTGGGATGCGCAGGGCCACCGCTACCTCGACATGCTCGGCGGATACGCCGTGTGCAACTTCGGGAGGAACCATCCCACGATCCGGAAGGCGCTCGAGGACTACCTCGCGCTCGAACTGCCCACCATGGTGCAGTTCGAGGCTCCCCTGCTGTCCGGACTGCTCGCCGAGGAGCTCAAGCGCCGCGTCGGCCGCGGGCTCGACCACGTGTTCTTCACCAACTCGGGCACCGAAGGGGTCGAGGCGGCGATCAAGTTCGCCAAGTGCGCAACCGGCCGTCCCGCCCTGCTCTACGCGCCGAAGGCGTTCCACGGGCTCTCCAGCGGATCGGTGTCGCTGAACGGCTGCGAGAGTTTCCGCGAGGGGTTCGCGCCCTTCCTGCCCGAGTGCCGGCCGGTGGCGTTCAACGACCTCGGGGCGCTCGAACGGGCCCTCGCGTCGCGCGATGTGGCGGCGTTCGTGATCGAACCGATCCAGGGCAAGGGCGTGAACCTGCATGCGCCGGGCTACCTCGAGGCGGCAGCCCGGCTCTGCCACCGCCACGGAACGCTGTTCGTCGCCGACGAGGTCCAGACGGGCCTCGGCCGTACCGGATCGTTCCTCGCGATCGACCAGGAGGGCGCGGTCGAGCCCGACATGGTGGTCCTGTCGAAGGCACTCTCGGGCGGATACGTGCCGGTGGGCGCGGTGCTCGTGCGCGGCGAGGTCTGGCGGAAGGTGTTCTCGTCGCTCGAGCGGGCGATCGTGCATTCCTCGACCTTCCACCAGGGCGCGATGGCGATGACGGCCGGTCTGGCGTCGCTGGCGGCGTACGACGAGACCGACGCCGCCGGGAACGCACGGCGGATGGGCGCGCGGATCCGCGAGGGCCTCGAGGCGATGAAGCCGCGCTTCGAGATGCTCCGCGAGGTGCGCCAGCGCGGGCTCATGATCGGCATCGAGTTCGGTGCTCCGAGGTCGCTGCTCCTCAAGGCGAACTGGGCGGCGACCCATGCGATGGACAGGAACCTGTTCGCGCAGGCGGTGGTCGTGCCGCTGATGGAGGATCACCGCATCCTGTGCCAGGTCGCGGGGCACAACCAGGATGTGGTCAAGCTGATCCCGCCGCTGGTGATCGATGACGCGGATGTCGACTGGTTCCTGCGCGCGTTCGAGGCGGTGATGGTCGGGCTGCACAAGCCGACGGCGACCGTCGGCCTGCTCGCGCGTCTCGGGCGCAACGCGGTGTTCGGCGGGAAGTCGGAGACCGCCGCCCCGTGATGAGGTCGCTCGCCGGATTCGTGACGGGGCGGCCGCGCACCGTGCTCGCGCTGGCGGCGATCCTCGCCGTGGTGGGCGCGTGGCTCGGCGCGTTCCACCTGCGGATCGACAGCGACACCGACTCGCTCATCCTCGAGGACCGGCCGTACATGCCGGCGTACCGCGCTTTTCTCGCGGAATTCGGCGACCTCGAGGGCGCGATCATCGCGGTCGACCCGAAGGGGCACGAGGAGGAGGCGCGGAGGGCCGTCGACTTCCTGGCGGAGCGGCTGGCGCGCCATCGCGTGTCGGCGTTCATCACGCCGGAGGAGCAGTGGCGGCTGGCGAGCTGGGCTGCGAGCGATGCGGAGCTGGCCGCGATGGCCGCCGCGGCGCCGTCGATCGCGGCGGTCGCGGCGGGCCGCGAGGGCGATCATCCGCTGGTCGCGCGAGAACTGTCGAAGCCGCACGAGCGCGAGTACCTGCGCGCGCCGGGCGGCAGACTGCTGCTCGTCGATGTGCGTTTCGCCAAGGATTTCGGGCAGACCGAGCCGTTCCGCGCGGCGGTGCTCGAGATCCGCGCGCACATCGACGAAGCGCGCGTGCGCTTTCCGTCGGTCGACATCGGCCTGACCGGCAAGCCGGTGCTGCAGCACGACGAGATGGCGACCGCGACCGGCGACATGACGCGCGCGAGCATCGCGTCGCTGGTCGTGATCATCGTGCTGTTCGCGGTCGCGTTCCGCGGGCTGCGGCGGCCGCTGCTGGCGACGATGGCGTTCCTGGTCGCCTCGGCGTGGACCTACGGGGCGGCCAGCATGCTCGTCGGGCGGCTCACGCTGCTGTCGATGGTGTTCATGCTCGTCCTCGTGGGCGCGGGCCTCGACTACGGGGTGCATGTGGTGAGCCGTTACGGCGAATTCCGCCGGTCGAGGCCGCGCATCGACGCGGTGCGCGACGCGCTGGTGTCGGTCGGACCGGGCACGCTCACGGGCGCGGTGGCGTCGGCGGCGGTGTTCCTGCTGGCGCTGTTCGGGAACTTCGGCGGACTGCGCGAACTCGGCATCGTCGCCGCGGCGGGGCTCGTCCTGTGCGCGATCGCGATGGTGACGGTGCTTCCGGCGCTGCTCGTGCTGTTCGGCGATGGACCGCGCGGCCGCGGGGTTGCCGAGAATGGGGGCGCCGAGGATGAGGTCGCCGAGGATGGGGTCGCCGCGGATGAGGTCGCCGCCGACACGCCCGCCACCGCGCCTACGCCGGCGCCGCATCGGATGACGGTGGCGCTCGCGTGCTTGCCTGTCCTTGTTCCCTCCCTCGTTCTCCCCCTTGCTCTCTCGATGCCCGCCCTCCTCGGGCCGCGGTTCGACCTCAACCTGCTCAACCTGCAGTCGGAGGGGCTCGAGAGCGTGCACTGGGAGGAGCGCCTGATCCACGACAGTGCGGCCGCGAGCTGGTACGCGGTCTCGGTGGCGGATTCGCTCGACGAAGTGGCGTCGCTCGAGGCACGCGCGAAGGACGAGCAGGTCATCCTGCGCACGGATTCGGCGCTCTCGGTGGTCGAGCCCGAGACCGAGGCGCGGCGGTCGCTCCGCGCGAGGATCGCCTCCGCCGAGCTGGCGGCACTGGCGCCGGATCCCACGGCCGCATCCGCGGCGGCCCGCGCGATCCTCGAGGGCGCGCGCATGCCGCTGCGCGATGCGCTGCCCGCCGCCATCCGCGACCGGATGGTCTCGCCGGGCGGGAAGTTCCTGGTGTCGTACTTTCCCGCGGCCGACGCGTGGGACCCGCACAACCTCGGCCGCTTCGTCGCGCGCGTGCGCGCGGTCGACCCGGGCGCGACGGGCGTGCCGTTCACCCAGCACGGTTCGGTCGACGACATGGTGAAGACCTTCCTCGTGGTGTCGCTGCTGTCGATCGCCGCGATCGCCCTGATCGCGTGGCTCGATCTCCGCAGCCTCGGCCTCGCCGCGCTCGCGGTGGGCACGGTGCTCGCGGGCGTCGGCATGACGCTCGGCGCGATGCCGCTGCTCGGGATCGAGGTGAACCTCGCGAATTTCTTCGCGATCCCGATGCTGATCGGGCTCGGGATCGACAGCGCGATCCACATCATCCACCGCGCGAGGCAGGATCCGGCCGGGCTTCAGGCCACGGTGCGCACGGTCGGCTTCACCGCGCTCACAACCGCGATCGGATTCGGCGCGCTCGTGTTCGCCCAGCACCGCGGCATGCGGTCGCTTGGGACCGTGATGCTCGTCGGCAGCCTGTGCTGCATGTACGCGGCGTGCGTGGTGCTGCCGCTCGTCCTCGGTCTCGTGTCGAGACCCGGGCGCCCGCGCGCTCAGAAGTCGTCCGCGACGCCGGCCGACACGAACTCCGGCTCGACGCCGTCGGGCAGCGCGGCCATGAACCGCTTGCCGTAGAACTTGGTCACGATGCGCGGATCGAGGATGACGATCCGCCCCGAGTCGTCGGCGCTGCGGATGAGCCGGCCGATCCCCTGCTTGAAGCGCAGGACGGCGCGCGGCAGCTGGTCGTCGCGGAACGCGTTGCCGCCGGCGGCCTCGATCTTCTCGTGCCGCGCCTGGATGAGCGGATGGTCGGGCACATCGAAGGGAAGCTTGGTGATGATCACGTTGCGCAGCGCGCGACCGCGCACATCGACGCCCTCCCAGAAGCTGGCGGTGCCGAACAGGACCGACCGCTCGCTCTCGCGGAACTTCCGCAGGATCTGGCTGCGCTCGCCGTCCTCGCCGTGGATGAACACGGGGT
>CAMBUI010000162.1 GCA_945870915.1 Candidatus Kuenenia stuttgartensis
GTTGTCGATCCCCGCGGCGGTGTTCATGGTCACGACCTTGATGCGCGGCATCGGGGCGTCGGCCGCGTGGGTGCGCGGAACGTTGATGTTCACCACCGTGTGCGGGTCGATGCGGTGGCGGATCACCTGGTCGATCGCGTGCCGGGCGATCTCGGCCGCGCGGCGCCAGTGCGAGGGACCGCCGCCCATGTGGAGGCTCACGGCGATCGCCGGCACGCCGAGGAACGCGCTCTCGACCGCCGCGCCGACCGTGCCCGAGTAGATCACGTTGATGCCGACGTTCGCGCCCGAGTTCATGCCCGAGATCACCAGGTCGGGCAGCTGCCCTGCGCCGAACAGGTCCGGCCAGATGCGGCGCAGCCCGAGCTTCACGCAGTCGGCGGGACGGCCCTCGACCGCGTACCCCTTCATGTGGGCGTTCGGCTGGACCTCCTCGACCAGGAGCGGCGTGTGGAAGGTGATGCCGTGGCTCGTGGCGCTCTGGACATCGGCCGGCGCGATGGTGAGCACCTCCCCGAGGTCGCGGATCGCGCCGTGGAGCGCCGCGATTCCGGGTGCGTGGATGCCGTCGTCGTTGGTGAGCAGGATGCGCATGCGGCGCGCAGGGTACTGAAAACGGCTTACCATGCCGCGCCCGGCGGCGAGTCCGCCGACCGGCCAGTCCGCCCCGCGAGAACGCCCGTCCAGTGGAAGCACTCGGCATCATCCTCGGAACCATCAGCGCGCTCGCGATCCTCACGGCCCTCGTGATCATCGTGCGCATCGCGCAGGCGCAGCGCGGCATCCCGCGGGTGCGCGACGGCGACCGCCTCCCGCCCGCCACCGGCCTCCTCTCCATCGTGATCCCCGCCCACAACGAGGCGCGGGTGATCGAGGCGAGCGTGCGCGGGCTGCGCGCGCAGACGCGGCGGAACTTCGAGGTCATCTACGTCCTCGACCGCTGCACCGACCGCACGCGCGAGCTGCTCGAGTCGGCCGCCGAGGGCGACCCCCGCATCCGCTACATCGAGAACGCCTCGTGCCCGCCCGACTGGGCCGGCAAGTGCAACGCCTGCCGCGTGGGCGCCGAGGCCGCGTCGGGCGAGTGGCTGCTCTTCACCGACGCCGACTGCCGCTTCGCCCCCGACCTGCTCGACGCGATGCTCGCCATCGCGCAGGCCCGCGGGACCGCACTGCTCTCGGCGCTGGGCCGGCTGACCTTCCAGCACCGGTTCGAGCGCGTGCTCCAGCCGGTGGCGTCGACGGTGCTGATCCGCATCTTCCCGATCGACAAGGCCAACCGCGACGAGCGGCGGTGGCCGTTCGCCAACGGCCAGTTCCTGCTGTTCCGCCGCGACGACTACATCGCCTTCGGCGGGCACGAGTCGGTCAAGGACGCGCTCCTCGAGGACCTCGCGTTCGCCTGGCGCATGCACGCCAAGGGCTACCGCCTCGGGGTTGTCGACGCGACGCGGCGCATGGAGGTCGCGATGTACGACTCGGTCCGCTCGATGCGGTCGGGCTGGACGCGCATCTTCATCGAGGCCTGCGGGCGCAAGCCGACGCGCCTCCGCTTCGCGGCGATCGAGCTGCTGGTGCTTTCCGGGGTGTTCCCGCTGTCCGCGCTCGCCGCGGTCGCGATCGGCACGCTGGGCGCATTCCGCGGCGACGACCATGCGCTCGCGCTCGCGGCGCTCGGCGGCGGCGCGGTGGTCGCGATCTTCGCGGCGGTCGGACTGATCCACCAGCGCCAGCGCGCGCCCCTTCTCGGCAGCGCCCTGCACCCGTTCGCCGCGGCGACGGTCGCGTGGTGGCTGTTCGACGGAGCACGCATGCTCAACCGGCGCGTGCCGATCCGCTGGGGCGGCAAGGAGTACGTGCTGGAGCCGCATCGCTAGCGGGAATGGTGATACCCTTCGGCCCGGACGATGTACGCCCCGCTTCTCGCCAACCGCTACCTGACCTCGCGCATCATTCCGTTCATCGCGGTGGCGGCGGTCGCGCTGTGCGTGGCGCTCGTGATCGTCGTGGTGAGCGTGATGTCGGGCTTCCTCGAGATGGTCCGCGCATCGGGCAAGACGATGACCGGCGACGTGGTGGTCACCCGACCCATCACCGGCATCCCCTACTACCAGGACCTGATCAAGGAGATCGAGTCGCTGCCCGAGGCCGCCGCCGCGAGCCCGATCGTCGAGACCTTCGGCCTGCTCCAGATGCAGTACGGCACCGGCGACGGCGGCAAGCAGATCGAGATGGTCGAGGTGTGGGGCATCGATCCCGCGTCGCTCGACCGTGTCGCCGACTACAGCAGGAAGCTCTACTGGAGCAGGCCCGCCGACGCCGCGCTCGCCGCCATGGCGCCCGACGACCCGCTGCGGAACCCGTTCTACCACCGCGAGGCCGACGGCATGCGCCTCGCCACCGCCGATGGCCGGCCGGGCCTCGTGCTCGGCATCGAGATCTCACCGTTCAACCGGCGGGGTCGCGACGGCGCGTACCGCACCAGCCAGGCGCCGGGCGCACCGCAGGATGCCGACTACTTCATGCCGAACGCGGGCAAGGTGATCCTGACCCTGGTGCCCGTCTCCGAGGGCGGATCGCTCGGCGGCGAGCGCAAGCGCGACTTCACCGTGGTCAACGAGTTCCAGAGCGGCCTGTTCCAGATCGATGCGAACCGGATCCTGCTGCCGCTCCCCGTCGCGCAGGAGATGCTGCGTCTCGACGCCGCTCCGATGGTCTCCCGCACCGAGTTCGACGAGGACGGCCGCCCCAAGGTGATCGGCGAGACGCCGGGCCGGGCGACCACCATCGTCGTGCGCGCGCGCCCCGGGGTCGCCGCGCCGGCGCTGCGCGATGCGGTGCGCGGCGCCTATGCGCGCTTCCACGAGCGCATCTCGCTCGACAGGTCCATGCCGGTGAATCCGCCCTTCCCCGACCTCGTGAGCATCGAGACCTGGGAGGAGCGCCTCTCCGACTTCATCGGCCCCGTCGAGAAGGAGCGCGAGCTCATGCGCACGCTGTTCTCGATCGTGTACATCGTGTGCGCGGGACTCGTGCTCGCGATCTTCTGGTCGATCGTGCAGGAGAAGACGCGCGACATCGGCATCCTGCGCGCGGTCGGCGCGTCGCGCACCGGCGTCCTGTGGATCTTCCTCCGGTACGGGCTGCTCATCGGCATCGCGGGCTCGATCGTGGGCGTGCTGCTGGCGTGGGCGATCATCGCGCGCATCAACGACATCCACAACCTGCTCGGCACCGCGGCGCCCGCGTGGCTGCGCATCCTCGCCTGGGTCGCCACCGCGGCGATGCTCGGCCTGACCGTCCGCGGCACGCTGCGGGCATCGGCGCTGCATGTGGTCCTGTGGGGCTTCGGCACCGCCGCGATGGCCGTGGTCTCGGTGGTCCTGCTGCACCACGAGGGTTTCCTCATCTGGGATCCGAGCGTCTACTACTTCAGCCGCATCCCCGACTCGCTCGACTGGCACACGGCGTGGACCACCATGGCCGGCGGCATCGTCTTCAGCGTGATCGGCGCCTCGGTGCCCGCGGCGCGCGCGGCCGACACCGATCCGGTCAAGAGCCTCCGCTACGAGTGAGTCCTTCCCATGAACATGCTGCTTGAAGCCGACCATGTGAAGAAGACCTACCGCCTCGGGCGCGTCGATGTGCCGGTGCTGCGCGGCGCGTCGATCACCGTCGGCGAGGGCGAGTGGGTCGCGATCGTCGGCAGCTCGGGTTCGGGCAAGAGCACGCTGCTCCACCTGCTCGGCGGGCTCGACCGCGCCGACGCCGACTCGGGACCGGTGCGCTTCGGCGGCGAGGAGCTCAACCGCTTCGGGGCGCGGCGCGAGAACCGCTACCGGAACCGCGACGTCGGCTTCGTGTTCCAGTTCTACCACCTGCTTCCCGAGCTCACCGTGCTGGAGAACGCGATGTTGCCGGCGCTCGTGGGGCTCTCGCGGCTGCGCTGGATCTCGGAGCGGTCGGCGCTGCGGAAGCGCGCGGCCGAGCTGCTCGAGACCTGCGGCCTGTCCCACCGCCTCGGCCACCGCCCCGCCGAACTCTCGGGCGGCGAGCGCCAGCGCGTGGCGATCGCGCGCGCACTCATCAACCGACCGCGCGTGCTGCTCGCCGACGAGCCGACGGGCAACCTCGACATCCACACCGGCGGCGGCATCCTCGACCTGCTGGCCGAGCGCCACGCCGCGGGACTCACCATGGTGATGGTCACGCACGATGCGGCGGTCGCCGCGCGCGCGCAGCGGCAGGTGCGGATCGTGGACGGGCGCGTGCAGTAGCCGACCTACGCGCGCCAGCTCAATCGTTGGTCCGGTACCACGCGTTCGCGCGCGCGACCGCGTCCTCGACCGTCATGCCGAAGCACCGCCTGAAGCGGGCGGCCTCGCCCTCGCTGGTGCGCGGCGACTCGGCGTAGCGCACCAGCGCGTTGGGCGACTGCTGGTCGAGCCACGAGGCGAGGAGGTATGCCAGCGATCGCGCAAGCTCCGGATCGGAGGTCCACGCGGGGTCGCCGTAGCGCGCGCCCACGATGGACGCGAGGCTGGTGCCCGTGCGCAGCGCCTTGAGCCCGCGCGTCCGCAGCTCGCGGTCCATGCCCGCCTCGGGGACGGCGCCCGTCGCCATGACCCGCGGCAGCCCCTCGTTGAGCCACGCGGGTCCGCGCTCGGGCGAACCCGCGAGGTGCAGGACCGCCCGCGCAAGACCGACGGTCGCGTTGTACTGCCGGCGCATCGGGTCGCTGTCGGGGCGCACGAGCACGATCGGGCGCGGCTCGGAGGGCTGCCCGGTCGCCGGGTAGACGGTCACCGCGTCGGGATGCTGCGCGGCGTCGCCGCCGAACGCCGCGTGCAGCAGCAGGCGCCAGCGGTCGCGGTCGGAGACCACGAGCACCGGGATGCGTCCCTGCTCGGCGATGTTGACCGTGCAGTCCTCGAAGCGCCGCCGCCAGTCGCGGAACACGCGCTCGAGCGTGGCGGCCTCGCGCACGAACGCGTCGTCGCCGCTCTCGGCGAGCAGCGCGATGTGGGCCGTCTCGTGCAGCGTGGCGCTGCCGCCGGTGCGCGACAGCAGCGCGCGCGCGGCCTCGACCGTCGCGGCGCCGACCGCGTCGAGATCCTGGCTGTGCAGCGCCGGCCAGGGCTTGGATGGGAACGCGGCGGCCTCCGGCGTCAGCCGGGCGAGTGCAGCCTCGCGCTCCGAGGCGAGCTTCCGGGCGCGCGCGATCGCGAGTGCACCAGCATCGCGCCGCATGGCCTCGAGTCGGGCCTCGTCGGCGCCGCTCCGACGCGCCCACTCGACGGCCGTCCTGGCGGCGACGCTCGACTCATCGAGCGAGAGGATCACGGCCGCAGCGTCGGCGCACGCCTCGGTGTCGCGGTCGGACACCAGCGCCTTGAGCGCGAGCAGCGCCGATCCGGGCCGGAACGACTCCCAGCCGATGGCGCCGCACGAACCGTCGAGACCGAATCCATCCCACCGCAGCACCGTGCAGCGCAGCGCACGGCCGTCGGCGAGCTCGAGCTTGACTTGAGGCTCGAGTTCCAGATTTCTCGACTGAATATCCGCAGCCGCGGCTGCATAGGTCGCCAGAACGGCAGCGAGTGCGGCGAGCGTGGCGTGATTCGTCATCGTGGTTTTGAAGGATACCGCCCGTTTCGAGTATTCCGACGGGTCCGACAGCCGAAAACAAGAGTTGGGCGGCGGGCATGATTCTTGCCCTGTTCGTCGCCCAACCGGTGCGGAGTTCCCGTCTCCGGTGCAGTGCGAGAGATACGATGGCGTTCAGGACCGCGAACCCCGCCGCATGGCGCCGCGTTCGGGACCTGAGGAATAAGGGTCTGAGGAACCGTCAGCGGTTCAGGAACGCAGGATCAGGAAGGAGTTCCCATGTTCGAACGACTCACCGACCGTGCCCGCAAGGTGATGGCCCTGGCAAACCAGGAAGCCCAGCGGCTCAACCATGAATACATCGGCACCGAGCACATTCTGCTCGGACTTGTGAAGGAGGGTTCGGGTGTCGGCGCCAACGTGCTGAAGAACCTGGACATCGACCTCCGCAAGGTCCGCCTCGAGGTCGAGAAGCTCGTCAAGAGCGGCCCCGAGATGGTCACGATGGGCAAGCTCCCGCAGACCCCCCGCGCCAAGAAGGTGATCGAGTACGCGATCGAAGAGGCGCGCAACCTCAACCACAACTATGTCGGCACCGAGCACCTCCTGCTCGGCCTGCTCCGCGAGCACGACGGCGTCGCCGCCCAGGTGCTCATGAACCTCGGCCTCAAGCTCGAGGAGGTCCGCGAGGAAGTCCTCAACCTGCTCGGCGCCGGTGTCGAGAGCGAGGAGGCCCCGCCGCAGTCCGAGCCGCAGGAGCCGCCGCAGATGGGCGCCCCGCCGTCCGGCCAGGACGCCGCCCGCCGCGGACAGAAGTCGAAGACCCCCGCGCTCGACAGCTTCGGCCGCGACCTCACCGAACTCGCCCGCGCGGGTGAGCTCGACCCGGTCATCGGCCGCGTGAACGAGATCGAGCGCGTCGTGCAGATCCTCTGCCGCCGCACCAAGAACAACCCCGTCCTCCTCGGCGGGGCCGGCGTCGGCAAGACGGCGATCGTCGAGGGCCTGGCCCAGCGCATCGTCGACCAGGAGGTCCCCGACCTGCTGCACGAGAAGCGCCTGGTCGTGCTCGACCTCGCGGCCATGGTCGCGGGCACCAAGTACCGCGGCCAGTTCGAGGAGCGCATCAAGGCGGTCATGAACGAGGT
>CAMBUI010000163.1 GCA_945870915.1 Candidatus Kuenenia stuttgartensis
CGCGGGGTCGATCTCGGCGAGCCGGCCCTCGAGCGCGCTGCGCACGAGCGGCGCGAGCGCCTCGGGCTTCGCGCCCTTGAGCTTGAACACGCGCAGCGTGGTCGCGGGCGCGGGCGCGCCCTCGAAGCCGCGCACGACCTGCTCGATGCGGGGGAACACGGTCGCGGCCGCGCTCACGACGAGCGTCTTCGACACGCCGTCGGTGCTGACCACGGTGGTGGCGCCCTCGGGACCGAACTTGCCCGCGGTGGCGAGCTCGCGGATGGTCTTCGCGACGCCCTCGAGGTTGCCGTCGGCGAGCCGCCAGGTGCGGATCTCCGACTCGGGCATCGACTGCGCGCGGTCGAGCTGCTCGACGAGCTTCTCGAAGCCCGCCATGCGCGCGATCGGCGCGTCGACGATGAGCGAGTTGGTCTGCGCGTCGGCGCGGACCACGACCTCGCGCGGCGGCTGCAGCTCGGGCCGCACGCGTCCGCGCGGATCGACCGGCACCGGCGGCGGCGGGTACATCTCGTCGATCGTCTTCGCGAGCTCGGCGGCGCGCGCGATCCTGAGCGAGAAGATGCGGATCTCGCGGTCGGACGCCGACTGGCGCGTCGCGCCGTTGAGGTCCTCGACCATCTGCTGGATCTCGGGCAGCAGGTCGGGGTGCGCGGCCACGATGAGCGCGTTGGTCTGCGCCTCGGCGGTGATCTGGACGGGCTTGGCGCCCTTCTCCTCGGGCGAGCGCTGGGCGTACGACTGCATGAGCGCGTTGGCGAGCGTCGCGGCGTCGGCGGTGCGGAGCTGCAGGATGCGCAGCGGCGGCGTCGCTCCGACCGGCACGTCGAGGTTGCGCAGCAGCACCGCGAGCAGCTCGTGCTGCCGCGCGTCGGCGGCGACCAGCAGCGAGTTGGTGCGGTCGAGCACCTCGATGACGGGCTCGCGCGCGAAGCCGGCGCTCTGGCCGAGGCGCCCCGCGGCGAGGCCGTCGAGGTAGGCCTTGGCGTCGGCGGCCTTGGCGTGCGTCATCGGGATCACGCGCACGTCGGCGCTCGGCGAGGTCGCGGTGGCGAGCTGGCGGCACGCGTCGGCGAAGCGCGCGAGCGGCTCCTCGTCGCCGCTCGCGACGATGGTGCCGTTGGCGGCGTCGATCTCGGTCTCGACCACGGGCGGCTCGCCGTCGCGCGGCTCGAGCGACGCGAGGCGCAGCGCCTTCGCGAGGAGCCCCTGCGCGTCGGCCGCGCCCACGTCGATCACGCGGACGCCGCGCTTGGTCGGCACCGCCTGCAGCTCGACGAGCAGCTGCTCGGTCTTCTCGAAGGTCATCGTGTCGCCGGCGACGATGAGCGTGCGGCTCTGCGCCTCGGTCTGGACGACCACCTCGACCGGCTTGGCGCCGTCGACGCCGGGGCGCGACAGCATGCCGCGGGCGCCGAGGTCGCGCAGCGTCTGCGCGATGCGCTCGATGTCGCCCTTCTCCACGCGGTAGGTGCGCAGCTCCGCCTGGGGCGGCAGCGGCGTGCGGTCGAGGGTGACGACGAGCTGCTCGAAGCTGGCGCGGCGCTCGGCCGGCGCCTCGACGATGAGCGAGTTGGTGGTCGCGTCGGCGGTGACGAAGACCTCCTTCGGCTTCTGGAGGTGCGGCAGCGGGCGGCCGCGCGCGTCGAGCGGCACCGGCGGCGGCGGATAGAGCTTGTCGAGCGCGGTGGCGAGGTCGGTCGCGCGCGCCGCCTTGAGCGCCATCACGAAGGTCTCGCGCGACGGACCGGCGCCGGTGTCGCCGGCGCGGTTGAGCTCGCCGATGAAACCCTTGATCTCGTCGAACACCGACGCGTGCGCGGTGACGATGAGCGTGTTGGTGGTGGAGTCGGCCTCGATGCGCACCGGCTTGGAGCGGCGCTCCTCGGGCGCGCGCTCGTCGTAGCGCTTGGCCAGCATCGCGGCGACCTGCGCGGCGTCGCCGCCGCGGAGCTGCAGCAGGCGGAGCGGCGGCAGCTCCTCGGGCGACGGGATGTCGAGGTCGCGCACGAACGACTCGATCATCGCGATCTGCGGCGCCTCGCCCACGATGTAGAGCGAGTTCGTGGGCTCGATGACCTTGATCTCGGCGGCGGGCACGCTGCGCGACGGGTCGACCGGCGACGCCGACGCCAGCAGCGGCTGCAGCTTCGCGGCGACCTCGGATGCCTTGGCGGCGCGCATGGGCACGATCCGCGCGCTGCGCGGCGGCGGCATCAGGAGCCGCGCCTGCGCGAGCGCCTGCTCGAACATCGCGATCGACGCGGTGCGGCCGCCCACGAGGAGCGCGCCGCTCGACGAATCGAGCTCGACCGTCGGCTCGGGGAGCTCCTGCTCGGAGCCCCGCGCGAGCTGCGCGTAGATGGAGCGCGCGCGCTCGACGAGCCGCGCGGCGTCGGCGCCGGGCGCGGGGATCGCGCGGAATCCATAGGCGTCGCGGCCCACGCGGTCGAGGCCGGCGACGAGCGACTGCACCTGCGCGACCTGGTCGGGCGTGCCCGACACCAGGAGCGCCTTCATCGCATCGACCGCCTCGATCGCCGGCGGCGTGAACGCCGTGCCGTCGCGGGGGTCGAGCACCTGCTTCGCCAGCTCGCGCGCCTGCGCGACGATCGTGCTCGGCACGACGTTCGCCACGGAGAGCTGCCGCGTCTCGCGCTCGACCACGCGGGTCGCGTCGACCTGGTTCATCAGCTCGGTGAAGCGCTGGATCGACTGCGCGCTGCCGAGGAGGACGAGCTCGCGGCTCTTCGCGTCGAACTCGATGCGCAGGCTGCGCGCGGGGTCGCCCGCGGGCGTCTGCTGCTCGTACAGCTGCCGCGCGCGCTCGAGGCTCGCCTCGGCGTCGCGTCCGGCGACGCGCATGAGCCGCACCTGGCGGTCCACGTTGGCCGGACGGTCGAGGGTCTCGACGATGGCGCGGATGCCGGCGATGTCGGCCGAGTCGCCGCCGACGAGCACGGTGCGCCCGTCCGGACCGGCGACCAGCGTGACCTCGTCCTGCTGGCGCTTGGAGAGCAGCGACTTCGCGGCCGCGAGGATCGCCTCGGGCGAAGCGCTCTGCAGCTCGATGGCCGCGATCGCGCGGTCGCCGCGGAGCCGCTCGCGCGTGGTCGCGCCGGCGCGCTTCTGCGCCGCGATCTTCGCGGGATCGAAGCCCTCCATCTCGCCGATGAAGCGCTCGGCGTCGTCGATCGACCCGAGGTCGCCCACGATGGTCACGCGCTCGGCCTCGGGCAGCGCCACGATGGTCGGCTTCTTGTCGGCGGGGTACGCGGCGAACAGCTGCTCGAGGCGCTGCTTGGCGGCGTCGGCCTTCACCTTCTCGACCGGGAAGGTCTTCATGCCGCGTCCGCCCGAAGCGGTGGGCGCGGCGCCGTCGGCGATCGGCACGTCGAGCAGCTCGATGGTCTGCTTGACCGACTCGATCTTCGCGCGCGGGCCGCGGGCGATGATGGCGTTGGTGCGGTCGTCGGCGGCGAGCATGAGGCCCGCCACGCGGTTCTCCTCGATCTTCTGCCGCTTGCCGTCCTGGATCACGTACTCGACCACGCGCTCGCCCATGAGCGCCTGCAGGCTCGTGATGAGCGTGGTCGCCTTGGTGAAGCGGACCGGCAGCAGCTCGATCACGTTCTCGACGTCCTGGCGGTCGAGCTCGTCGATGATGCGCTGCAGGCGGCGGATCTGCGCGGCGGTCTCGACGATGAGCACGGAGTTCTGCTGCTCGAGCGCGGTGACCGAGCCGTAGGTCGCGACCAGCCCCTTGAGCTGCTCGGCGACCGGCTTGGCCTGCGCGTTGAGGAGCGGCAGCACCACGGTCACGATCTCCTCGTCGCCCACGCTCGCCGGCACCTGGCCGACGAAGGTCGGGACGTTCTCCCGCTTCATGTCGTCGAGCTTCTGCAGGAAGAGCCGCGAACCCTCGTCGCGCAGCATCACGTTCTGGGTCTGCAGCAGCACGTTGAGCGTGCGGAGCGCCTCGTCGAGCGTGTAGTCCTTCGGGTAGATGTAGTCGACCGTGCCCTTGGGCACCTCGCACTCGCGCACGATGGGCAGGCCCGTGGTGCGGCTGAAGTAGTCGAGGATCTGGTCGTAGGTCTGTCCCTTGAAGTTGAAGCGCACGCGCACCGACTGCCGCGACGCCGCATCCTGCGGCGCGGGCGTCGTGGGCGGAACGGGCGCCGCCGCATCCTGCGACGCAGGCTGCTGCTGCGCGGCCGCGGGAGCCGCGACCATGGCGGCCGCGATGAGGGGGGCGACTCCATTCGCCGAGAGCGGTGAACGCTTCTTCATCCTTGACTCCGTTCCCGGGCGATGCGCCCGGTTGAGGACAACTCACTTCTTCGCGACACACTTCTTCGCAAGACCCAGCTGCGCGCGCGCAGACCGTTGCCGCCGCGCGCGACCACACGCACCGATCCGATCCGCGACGACGCACACGCCGCGCGAGCGGCCGATTTCGCGTCGCCGAGTGCGAATCCGCCGCACCGTCGCGGCCCGGGTTCGCCCGTAGCTTCTCGCCACGGGCTTCTGGCACGGGCTTCTGGCCACGGGCTTCGGGCCACGGGACACACACATTAGTTTTGGTTCACCCGTTGGACGCTGTTCCCACGACCGCCGACCGCTGGGTGAGGTTGGTTCCAACCTGAATCCGACAGGCACCCGAAGGGCTGTCGAACACGGCGAAATCATACTCGACGCGGCGGAAGACAAGCTCTCCCACCGGCGATCCGGGCTGAAGCGCAAGATTCGTTCCGGTCGGAACATGGCGCAGCCACGCCTCGGGTCCGGCGGGACCCTCGACGATGCCGGTGATCTGCCACTCGCCGTAGGGGAATCCGCCAGGCGGAGTCGGCACCGGCGGCGGTGGCGCGGTCTCCGGCGAGGGGTTCGCCGCAGGCGTCGCGACGGCTGGGTTCACATTCGCCGCGATCGAGGCGGGCGGCATCGGCGGTGGCGGCGGAATGCGGAACGGGTTCGACGAGAAGAGCGCCGCGTAGCGATCGGCCTGCTGCAACCTGGCTGGGTCGAGCGCGAGCGTGACCTTCGACGAGGTGCCGGGCATGAACGGCGTGGTGAGCTTCACCGTCATGCGGACGAACTGGCCGTCGCCCGTTGGATTGAATCGAAGTGACTCGATGCGCTTGATCCACGGCTCGGCGTCGATGCGGAACAGCAGGCGGTAAATCTTGTCCACAGGACCACTTGCCATCACAGTGGCCTGGACCTCCATGAAGTCGATCTCGTCGCGCAGCCGGCGGGCTTCGGGTGTTCTGAACTCTTTCTTGGCAGGCGTCGGACGCCCGACCGAGGTTCCGGTGGTCACGGAGAAGTCGTTCAGACCCAATTCTTCGCAGGCGCGGTTGAGGCGGCGGCGCACCTCGCTGTCGACCGTCTCGAGCGATGGACCGAGCATGAGGTTCGCCATCGACTGGAGCTTCTTGTCGAGCTCGGGCCGCGCCTTGACCTTCGACGACGCGTCGGACAGGAACGACACGTAGGTGTCGATCTCCTTGAGCGTCTCGACGCGTTCGTTGGAGAAGCGACGCTCGCCCATCAGGTACCCGGTCGCGATGGCCGCGACCACGCCGGCGCCGATCGCGCCGGCGAACCAATGCTTGCGGGCATGCCGCGCCAGCGCGGAAAAGTCAGGCCGAGCGCGGGTCACGAGCCACCCTCCGTCTTCGCGGGCGACGGCGCGGGGGCCTGGTCACCCGTGGCACCCGGCTGCTTGGGCTCGAGGTCGGCGGTCCGCAGCGTGTAGGCGAAGGGATAGGGCAGGCGTCGTCCGCCGCGCGCATCGGCGCCGGTCGAGGCGACGGTGTAGCCCTTCTCCTTGACGAGCGCGTCGCGCAGGGAGTCTGCGGTGGTGCGGTCCTTGGCCTCGCCGTCGAGCACGAAGCGGAGCTCGGGCTTGGCCTGCATGGCGAACCGGAGGTCGGGGTTCGCGGTCGACTTGCCGCTGTCGACCCACTCGATCTCGGTGCCATCGAGCTGCGCGCTGAAGCTGTCGAGCACGACGCTGCTGGGATCGGGCGCGAACCGCCGCAGGGTGTCGAGGTGGGCGAGCCAGTGCGGCGCGAGCGCGCGGTAGGCCTCGAGGTGCTTGAGCTTGAACTCGTCGCGGCGGTAGCGCTGGCGCACCGGCGACGCCTTCTGCGCCTTGGCGAAGAGGTCGTCGTGACGGTCCTCGAGCTGGGTCCAGGCGCGGGCGCCGAAGGTCCAGCCCGCGAATCCGGCCACGATCATGATGCCGGCGACCATCAGGATGCGCTGGCGGGTGCGCGCGGCGACATCGATCAGCGGCGTCGGGTGGAGGAGGTCGATGGCGTCGCCGGTCGGCTCGACCGCGGCGTCGTCCTCGAGCAGCAGCCCGGCGAGCGGAAGGCAACTGGCGCAGACCTGCTCGCGCACATCGGGCGAGGCGAAGCCGATCCGCGGGTGGGAGTCGAGCCGCACCGCCGAGCAGCCTGCGATCGACGACATCTGCGGCGCCAGGATGGCGGCGACCGCCTTGTCGGCGGTGATCACGATGCGGTCGAGCGAGAGCGGGGGCTCACCGGCCGCGACCGACGACCTGAGCGAGGCGATCAGGCGGCGGAAATCGACCAGGATGGCGGCCGACTGCTGCTCAGGGGTTCCGGGGGCGATCGCCGAGCCACGCGAATGGAGGAGTTCGCCGTCGCGGGTGA
>CAMBUI010000164.1 GCA_945870915.1 Candidatus Kuenenia stuttgartensis
GCGCGCGCCTCGAGGAGATCGACCGCCTGCTGCGTGCGGCCGAGCTCGTACTGCACCTCGGCGAGCTCGTGCTCGACCGCGGCCGCCTCGAGCGGACCACCGTCCTTGAGGACCTCGATGTCGGCGTCGGACAGCAGGATCGCCGCCTCGGCGAGGCGCCGGTCGCTGCGCTCGATCTCGGCGAGCAGCGCGAGGGTGAGCGCGAGCCGGCGGCCGCCCGCGGCCTTGCGCGCCTCGCGCGCCTCGGCGGCGAACTTGAGCGCGTCGGTGCGGAGCGCGACCGCGACCTTCTCCTCGACGAAGGGAAGGCGCCGCGAGCTCCACATGAGCTGCGCCACCGCGTGGAGCGCATCGCCGAGCGTCGCGCTCGCGGGATCGAGCGACGCGCGCGCGCGGCCCGCGAAATCGGCGGCGAAGGTGAGGTCGCGGTAGAGCTCGCCCGGGCTCGACGCCGACCGCTCGCGCGCGAGCGCCTCGACCACCGCCAGCGCGACGGCGAGGTACTTCGCCTCGGGCAGCGACTTCGAGAGGTCGTCGAGCGCGCCGCCGCGGAGCACCTCGCGGGCGAGCGTGGTGGTGGAGCCGCCGAGCTCGATCTGCGAGCTGCGCAGGAACGAGGCGATCAGCGCGTCGGCCGCCTTCTCGCTGCGGACGCGCGACTCCTCGGCGTCGCGCGCCGCGGAGCGGACGAGCGCGAGCTCGCCCTCGACGGCGCCGATGCGGCGCGAAGACTCGGCGACCTCGTTGGCGCGCGCGAGCGTCTCGGCCGCGAGCCGCGCCTCGCTGGCGATGCGCGCGTCGCGCTCGCCCTCGAGACGGGTCCACATCCAGGCGCTCGCGGCGATGCCGCCGGCGGCGACCAATGCGAAGGCGATCGCGACCACGGGGGCTCCGCGGCGCGGGGACTCGACCTCACCGAGCAGGGCACGGCGTTCCTCGATGCTCATCGTTCTCGCTGCTTTCTGCGGCATCCATCGCGCATGCGCGACGCTCGCTCGACTTCACGCGGCTTCAGCACACACGGATCGACACGGGTTCAGCACCACATCTCTCAACACCACCAGGGCTTGCCCGCGCCCTCGACGATGATCGCCTCGCTCAGGAACGACGCCGCGCGCTCGAGGCCCTCCTCGACCGACATCAGCGCGTCCTCGTGCTCGATCGAGAGCACATGGTCGTAGCCCTGGCGGCGCAGCATCGAGACGAACGGCTTCCAGAACTCGTGTCCGTGTCCGTAGCCGCAGGTGCGGAAGTTCCACGAGCGGTTCCTGAGGTCCGAGTACGGGCGCGCGTCGTTGTAGCCGTTGACGCGTCCCTGGTGGGTGTGGAGCTCGGTGTCCTTCGCGTGGCAGTAGAAGAGGAGCCCCGCCTCGCCGAGCACGCGCGCGCTCTCGATCGGATCGATCCCCTGCCAGAAGAAGTGCGACGGATCGAGGTTCGCGCCGAGCACCGGCTTGCCCTTGAGGCCCGACGCCTTCATCGACGCCTCGCTCAGGCGGATGAGCGTGTCGGGGTTGTAGACGCAGAAGCCCGGATGCGCCTCCCACGCGACCTTGACGCCGTGCTGCGAGCACAGGCGCGCCTGCATCGCCCAGTACGGGATCAGCACCTGCTTCCACTGGTACTCGAGGATCGCGAGGTACTCCGGCGGCCACGCGCAGGTCACCCAGTTCGGCATCTTGTCGCTCTTCGAGCCGCCGGGGCAGCCGGAGAAGGTGATGACGACATCGGTTCCCAGGACCGGCGCGAGCTTGACCGCGTTGACGAAGTCGCGGTGGTCGGCGGTCGACTGCTTCTTGTCGGGCGTGACCGGGTTGCCGTGGACGGCGAGGCCCGAGAGCGTGAGGCCGTGGTCCTTCAGGATGCCCTTGATGTGGTCCTGCTCCTTCTTCGAGGCCAGCACCTTGGCGGGGTCGAAGAAGGTCTTGCCGGGATAGCCGCCGACGGGGAGTTCGATCGCGTCGAGACGGATCTCGGCGCAGTACGCGGCCACATCCTCGAGCTTGCGGCCGTTGAACAGTGCCGCCATCACGCCAAGCTTCATGGGAACCTCCTGAGTGAGGGCCGAAAACTACCACCGAACGGCCCTCCGCGCGGGTTCGCGGGCGGGGAATCCTCGGCGAACTTCGCGTCCACGCGCGTCGATTCCGCATGCCTGCCCGTACGATGCCGAGCCCATGATCCTGGCGACCATCGCAGCCCTCCTCGCGCTCCAGGCCGAGCCGCCCGCCGCCCCTCCGGCGACGACGCCGCCGGCCGCTCCGCAGACGGAGCCGAAGCCAGAGTCGAAGCCGGAGTCGAAACCTGGGCCGACGACGCCGCCGACCGCGCCTCCGATCACGGATCCAACGCCGCCGGCGACTCCCGATCCGGCCGCTCCCGCTCCGGCGACTCCCGATGCCGCGCCGACCACGCCCGCCGGCGCCGCTGCGACCACGCCCGCGGGCGCCGCTGCGACCACGCCCGCGGGCGCCGCTTCGACCACGCCCGCCGGGACGGCGCCGACCACGCCCCCGCCCGCCGAGGTGGGCGCGAACACACCGATCAACCCCGCGGGCATCCCCAACGAGGCTGCGCTGCCCGTCGAGGCTCCCAAGCGCGCCTACCTCGTGGTCGACCGCGTGTCGGTGGCCGCGGGCATCATCGAGAGCGACGACGACGCGATCATCGTGCTGCGCGACGACAAGGGCCGGATCAAGAGCTTCTCCAAGAACCGCCTGATCTCGGTGACCTACCTGCTCGAGGGGCCGGTTGGCCGCCGCGTGCGCGTCGTCTTCAACGACGGGCGCGTGATCGTGGGCTCGCTCATCGAGGACGGCTACCAGCACGTCGAGCTCGAGATCTCGGGCATCAAGACCAAGTACCCGCGCGAGGCGGTGGCCGCGGTGCGGCCGTACCCGACCGACCGCGAGCTGTACGAGGGCTTCCGCACGACGCTCGAGCCCGACCAGTACGGCGCCCGCTACACGCTCGCGGTGTGGCTCTACAACAAGAAGATGTACGCGGAGTCGAAGACGGAGCTCGAGAGCCTTCTCGAGGCGACGAACCACTACGACGCCAAGAAGCTGCTCAACGAGGTGAACGCGCAGCTCGCGCTGATGGACGACGCCGGCGGCGGCGTCGACCGCCCCATCGAGTCGGGCGGCGGCAGCCGCGAGCGGCCGGTCTCGCCGCGCACGACCGGGATCCTCGCGAGCCCCCTGCTGTCGGACGCGGATGTCAACCTCATCCGCGTGTACGAGCTCGACGTCGCCAACCCGCCCCGCCTGCAGGTGTCGCCGAACCTGATCCGCGCGATGCTCGACAAGTACGCCGACAGCGACCTGATCCCCGCGAAGAGCGCGGAGAAGAACGCGTTCTTCTCCAAGGAGCCGGTCGAGATCGTGAAGACGCTCTTCGCCCTCAAGGCGCGCGAGCTCTACGGCGAGATCCGCGTGCTCGGCGAACCCGAGCCGCTCAACCTCTTCCGGCTGCGGGTCCACAACGCCTGGCTCATCGGCAACTGCGCGACCAGCAAGTGCCACGGCGGCGCCGACGCCGGCCGGTTCTTCCTGCACAACCGCGAGTGGAAGGACGACAACGTCCGCTACACCAACATGTTGATCCTGCTCCGCACGCGGATCGACACCCTGCCGCTGGTCGATCCCGAGAAGCCGACCGACAGCCTGATCTTCCAGTACGCGCTGCCCAAGACCGAGGCCCGCCGTCCGCACCCCGACGTGCGCGGCTGGTCGCCGGTGCTCACGAGCGGCCGTCGCGGGCTGCAGGAGGACTTCGTCGACTGGATCCGCTCCATGCGCCTCCCGCGCGGCGACTATCCGATCGAGTACACCCCCCCGGCGCTGAAGTCGCCCGACCGCCCCGCCGAGACCGGCCCCGACCGCTGAGCGGGAGCGGCCGCGGGCGGACGCGGGCGGACGTCGGTTGCCCCCCATGAAGGGGTGGTTTGGTTACACTGCGAATCCCGCGGACGGCTCCCCTGTCCGCGCTGTTTCGCACGGCGGACCAACCCGTCCGCCCAGTTCACCGTCTGTAAATTCCAGGCAGGATCGACCCCATGGCGTCACGCTTCTCGCTCCTCTCCGTCCGCGGCTTCATCTGCACCCCGTCGCGCCCGCTCGCCACCGTGACCGCCAAGCTGGTCGCGGGCTGCATCGCCACCGTGCTCGTCGCGGGCTGCAACGACCCCGAGCTCGAGAAGCAGGCCGCCTTCGAGCGCCAGTTCAACGAGGTCGCCGCCGACTACGCCAAGACCCTCGGCGGGCGCCCCGACCTGCTCTCGACCAATCCGTCCGACGAGTCGGTCGCCGCGCTCCGCGCCATCGCCGACAAGGCGAAGGGCCTGTCGGGCGGTTCCGCCGGCCAGCAGACCGCCGCGCGCTCGCTCGCGGCGAGCGTGTACCGCACCTCCGCCTCGATCGAGCTCGCGCGCGCCGCGTGGCTCGAGTCCGGCGAGGAGATCGTCCGCGGCCTCGTGATGAGCGCCTCGGGTCTCGCCGCCGACCTCGAGGCCGTCGCCTCGAGCGCCGAGGGCATGGACCTCTCCGGCGCGCGTGGCAAGGCCGACGGCGCCAAGGCGAACGGCGCGAAGGCGATGCGCGCGCTGCAGGAGTCGGTGCGCCAGCTCGAGGGTCCGGCCACCCAGCTCAACGACCAGATCTCGAAGGGCACCGCGCGCATGTCCGAGCTCGGGCAGGAAGTCGCCGTGCTCCTCCGCAAGGCGCGTGAGTCGAGCGCCAGCGCCGGCCTCGCCCTCGTCGAGGAGGCCTCGGGCATCAAGGCCGAGGCGCGCAGCCTGTCCCGCAAGACCGCCGAGAACCAGATCGCCGCCGACTCGATGATGTCGGAGTCGCGCCTCGTCTCCGCGCAGCTGCGCGAGGCGCAGGGCCTGCAGGCCGCCGCGACCGCCGCGCTCGACCTCATGAACGGCTTCGAGGCCGACATCGACGGCCAGGCCGCCAAGTGCCGCGAGCTCGCCTCCGAGCTCCGCCGCTCGGCCGACACGCTCATGAAGTCGATCGCCGACGAGCGCGCCGGCGGCCTCAACGCCGCCTACGAGGCGGCCGCCACCGACCTCGCGAACGCCGCGGCCGACGCCGACAGCGATGCGCTGCGCCACACGCTCACCTGCGAGGAGCTCCGCATGCACGTGACCCGCATCACGGGTCTCGGGGCGCAGGGCCGCATGCTCGCGAGCGCTGCCGGCGAGAAGGCCTCCGGCCTCGGCGACCTCAAGGCCGCGGCCGAGACCGCCATCGCCGCCCTCAAGGAGAAGGCCACCGCCGCCGCCGACCAGTTCGCCAACATGGGCGAGGATCCCGCGACGGCCGGACTCAAGACCTACGCCGACGGCGTCAAGAAGATGGCCGACGCGCTCACCGTCGACATGCTGATGAATCCCCCCGCGCCGCAGAAGGCCGCGTCGTCGAGCGGCCGCTCCGACTCGGGCCGCTCGGCCTCGTCGGCGGGTGGCGACGATCTCGACGCGATCATCGCCCGGCTCAACGAGTCGGCGGCGGATCCGGCGGCGAGCGCCAAGATGTTCATCGACCTCGTCGACGACTCGAACGCGAACGCCAAGGCGATGAAGGACATGATGTCGAGCGTCGTCACCGCGATGCAGCCGCTCATGGCGGCGATGTCGGAGAAGTTCGGCGCCGACTCGCTTGCCTCGCTCGGAGGAGGCATGGGTGGCGGCATGGGCGGCGGCATGGCCGCGCCCGGCTCGATGGGCAAGCTCACCAAGAAGTCGAACGACGGCTCGACCGCCGTGTACACCACCGAGAAGGGTGAGGACCTCACCTTCGTCAAGACCTCGTCCGGCTGGAAGGTCGACATGCTCGCGCAGATGGACCCGGCCCAGGCCGAGATGATGGCGCAGGTCGCCCCGATGATGGGCATGATGATCGGCCCGATGAAGAAGGCCTGCTCGGAGCTCGCCGAGAAGATCCGCTCCGGCGAGATCACCTCGGCCGAAGAGGTCCAGGGCGCGCTGCAGCAGGCGATGATGCAGGGCATGGGCGGCGGACGCGGCGGCTTCGGCGGCGGCGGCGGCCGCGGCGGCGCTGGACGCGAAGGCGACAACTGACGCCGATCGCTCCGCGAGGCTGGTTCCGCGCGACTGACCGCCCGGCGGCCAACGCGGGGCGTTCCGAACCGCGCTGCACACCACACGATTCCCAACGCGGGCGGCCTTCGGGCCGCCCGCTTCACTTTTCGGCCGCGCCGCGTCGATACTGCGGGCATGCTCCCCCCTCCCGCACCCGACGCCCGCCGACCCTCCAGCACCCCGTCGTCCGGCGCGGGCGCACCCGCGTCGAAGGGCTGGCTGCTCGTCACCCGGGTGAAGGCGGTGATGCTCCTCTTCACCTGCTTCCTCGCGATGGCGGCGAGCCTCTTCCTCCATCCGCTGCTCAGCAACATCGTGAGCAACCAGGGGGTGAAGCTCGGCGAATTCGGCGCGCTCTACATGCGGGCGCCGTGGATCGGGGTCGTGCTCGCGCTGCCCGCGGTCGCGACCTGCGTGCCGCTGATCCGCGGCACCCGGCGACCGATGCTGTGGATGACGATCGCGACCATCGCCCTGCTGCTGCCGGTGGCGTTCCTGTTCGGCGCCTTCCTGTCGGTGGTCGCGCCGCTGTACGCCTCGCCCGACCTCTGAGCGACACCCGGCGATGGACCACC
>CAMBUI010000165.1 GCA_945870915.1 Candidatus Kuenenia stuttgartensis
CGGCGCCACGGCGCAACCGGAGCAGACCAGCATGAAGCGGATGGCCATCATCGGAGCAGTCGCGGCGTTCGCCACGAGCGCGCACGCGCAGAACAGCGGATTCGCGCGCTTCAGCGCGACGAGCGACACGATCAGGATCCAAGGCAACACGGTGTTCGGCTTCGGCGACTACACCTATGAGGCTCGCATCCGCGTTGCGACGGGCTCCGCCCTCGGCCACATCATTTCAGAGCAGCGTGATTCGTTCGAGGACAAGAGCATTCAGCTGGATTCCAGCGGAAACTACATCATGTCTGGCTGCAATGGCGGACCCACGGGGGACTTCCGCGGAACAATCGCGGGACTCCCCATGGGAGAGTGGATGCATTTCGCCTACGTACACCGAGGATCCGCCGTCTACATCTACATCAACGGTGCGCTGGTGGAGACGCGAGACCACATCGGATGCTACGGAGACTGGGCCGACTCCTGGATGTCCATCGGTATGTTCCGCTACGGCGCCGGCTACATCCCTCAAGGTGCATCCCCGTCTTTCCTCGGTGATCTCGACTGGATCCGCGTCAGCTCGTCCGCGCGCTACACAAGCGACTTCACGCCCCCCTTCGAGTGCGAGATCCGTTCGGACGCCGACACGCAGTTGCTCCTCAAATTCAATGAACTCGCCGGAACACCGACGCTCGTCGACGAGAGCCCCAATCTGTTTGTCTGCGATGTGGGGGTGCCGGTCGCGCCGGGCGTCACTGCGACCGCTCCGATGCTCGGAGTGATCGAAGGTGGGTACCCCGCATGCGGCGCGCAGTGCACATCCGACGTCGACCAGAATCAGACGACAGACGGCAACGACCTCGCGATCATCCTCGCGAGCTGGGGCGGGGTACCCAAAGGCTCGCCCCGTGCAGACACCAACGGAGACGGGGTTGTGGACGACCTCGACCTCGCGGCTGTTCTCCACGCCTGGGGCCCCTGCCCCTAACGCCGACTCGCCGAGCACACGATCCCCGCGCGGGCGCCCCCACCGGCGCCCGTTTCGTTTCGTGTCCACCGCCTTCCCCGCTACCCTCACCCCGTGCTCCGCCTCGGCCCCGTCCAGCTCGACTCGCCCCTCCTCCTCGCGCCCATCGCGGGGCACACGGACCTTGCGTTCCGCATCGTCTGCCGCGAGCAGGGCGGCGTGGGCTGCGCGTACACCGACCTCCTTAACTCGCGCGCGATCCTCAAGGAGACCTCGCGCACGCTCGACCTCGCGCGCACGAACGAGTTCGACCAGCCCGCGGGCATGCAGCTCTACGGCAACAGCGACGACCCGCTGCCCGAGGCCGCCATCTGGGCCGTCGACCACGGCGCGCGCGTGATCGACATCAACATGGGCTGCCCCGTCGACAAGGTGGCCAAGCAGAACGGCGGGAGCCTGCTCCTGCGCGACTGCGGCAACACCACGATGCTCGCCAAGCGCATCGTCGACGCCGTCGCGCGCCACACCAACGGCCGCGTGCCCGTCACCGCCAAGATGCGCCTCGGCTGGGATCCCGAGCACAAGGTCGCGCCCGTCCTCGCGCGTGCGCTCGCCGACATCGGCATCGCCGCGGTCACCGTGCATGGCCGCTACACGGTGCAGTTCTTCTCCGGCCAGGCCGATTGGAACGCCATCGGCGAGGTCGTCGAGGCCGTGCCGCAGATCCCGATCATCGGCAACGGCGATGTCACCGAGCCCGGCCATGTGACCGACCTCATGCGCGTCTCGGGCTGCGCGGGCGTGATGATCGCGCGCGGCGCGATGCGCACGCCCTGGATCTTCCGCCGCGCCAAGGCGCTGCTCGACACCGGCACCGTCGGCCCCGAGCCGACCTTCCCCGAGAAGCTCACGGTCGTCCTCCGGCACCTCGAGCTCTGCCGGCTCTACAACGGCGAGCAGCGCGCGGCCATCCGCATGCGCCAGCATGTCGCCTGGTACGGCAAGTCGATGGGCCACATCAAGTACATCAAGGAGGCGATCCGGGTCGCCCCCGACTGCGACACCATCGAGGCGATCCTGCGGACCGCCCAGGTCGAGCTGGCGGATGTCACCACCCCGTCCGTGCCATTTTCTCGGACGCGACGCCTGGGAGACGATCGCCCCGTTCCCGAAGATTTTGACAATCCGACTTGCCGCGGCGCAGAGTCGGAGTAGATTCGCCTCACTGGAGTCGCGTTCATGCGTGACCCCGGAGGGAAGGCCTTACCAGCGGGAACTGGTCTGGCCAGAAGAAAAAGGGGAGCCGCAAGGCTTCGTTTGGGAGGGAGTTCGAAAATGCTGTCCTTTGGAAGCAGCCTGCGCATTGCCGCAGCTGCAGCGTCGTGCGCTCTCGTGGCGCCGGCGCATGCAGATGCACCGCCGATGTCGCTCACCGTGAGCGCCAGCGGCGCGAGCGGCTCGTTTGGCAAGAACATCCAGGTCTCGCCCACCTCGACGAGCGCCGGCGGCGTCGGAACCTACATCGGTTCCGCGACCGGCACCAACGGCTCGTCCTCGATCTGGAACTGCAACTACAACTTCTCCGCGGCCAGCGGCATGGATTTCGCCACGCAGAGCGGCTCGCTCAGCGTCACCAACACCTCGGGCTCGGACCTCTCGTTCGCGCTCTCGCTCACGCTGCCGACCTTCGCCACGCAGCCGATGACGGGCCTCTTCAACGGCAGCGTCTCCGTCGGCCTCATCACCTCGTCCTCCACCGGCGGCGTCGGATCGCTGAGCCCGGTCGCAGGAACCCCGATGTGGGTCGCCACCACCGGCGGCACCCAGGTCGGCACGCTCTTCAGCAACTGGACGACCGTCGCCCGGACCACTCCGGGAGTCAGCTTCGTCGGCTCGCAGTCCTTCGGTGGTTCGCAGCCCTCGGTGCCGTCGGGCACCTTCGGGTCGAACATCGCGATCACCTTCAACTTCATCCTCTCCTCCGGCGCCACGGCCTCGTTCTCGACGGCCCTCGCCGGAGTCGGCAACCCCGTGCCCGCCCCCGGCGCGCTCGCGGTCCTCGCCGTGGCAGGCATCGGCAGCCGCCGACGCCGTCGCTGAGAGGTTCGCCAGGAGGGCAGCCCAGAACGGGCGCGCCCGAAGTCATGTCAGGCGCTTCGTGGAATCTCATCCAGGTTTCCACGGGGCCTCAACCAAGTCCCTTTCCGCCCGCCGCCCGTGCACGAGACCCTCGGTCCAATGCACGGGCGGCGTCTTTTTTGCCGCGCGCCGGCCGCCGTCGCCCGGGCGACAACCGGCGCCAGCCGCGAACCGGGCATCCGACCGTTCCGGTCCGCGCCTCCGAAGTCCCGCCCCAACCTCCGCCTTCAGCGGCGCTTCCGCCTCGACGACGCCGGCATGCGGGACGATCGCGGCCGACCACTTGAGCCCGCCCCGCCGCGGGCGTACGATCTCCGCCCCATGGCCGGCCTCCGCTGCAACGTCGTCACCCCCACCGAAAGCGTCCTCGAGAGCGAGGCGAGCTACATCGAGTTCCCGGCGTGGGACGGCCAGAAGGGCGTCGCGCCCGGAGCGGCTCCGTTCCTCGTCCGCCTCGGCCAGGGCCGGCTCCGCATCGAGAAGCCCGCGGGCGGCGCCGACACCTTCCTCGTCGACGGCGGTTTCGCCCAGATGAACGGCGGCACGCTCACCATCCTCGCCGACGGCGTCACCAACTCGACCGCGATCAACCTCGCCGACGCCGAGAAGGAACTCGCGAACGCCAGCAGCGAGGGACTCAAGTCGGGCTCCCTCGACGCGCGCAACGCCGCCGAGCACCGCCAGCGTCTCGCGTACGCGCGCGTCGCGCTCGCCCGCAGCGCACGCCGCTGATCGCGCGAAACCTGCTGAAATGCCTGTGAAACGCGTGGAGTTTCCACTCCGCGCTGTGGTACGCTCCGCCCAACTATGACCGAGCATGAAGCGAGCGCGGTCGCCGAAGAGGCGCCCGCAACCACTGGCACGGAAGCCGAGACGCCCGCAGCGCCGGCGCCGAAGCGCCGCAGCCGCAAGAGCGCGGCCGAATCCGAGGCCGACCACCCGTCGCTCTTCGCCATCAACCTCGACGACCCCGAGCTGCCCTGCGCCCCGGTTCCGTTCGAGCTGCGCGTCGAGGCCACGATCCTGCTCGCCGACCGTCCGATCTCCGACGCGCGCATCGCCGAGGTCCTCGGCCTCGTGCCACCCGCGGTCCGCGCCAGCGGCAAGGACGGCGAGACACCCGAGGCCGACGCGGAGACCAGCGCCGGCGACTCCGCCGCCATCGCCGGCCGCCGCCGCGAGGCCCTGCGCCTCGTGCGCGAGGCGGTCGACGCGCTCAACCAGCAGTACGCCGCGAGCAACCGCACCTTCCGCATCGAAAGCGTGTCGGGCGGCCGCCAGATGCTCACCATCGCCGCGTTCGGACCGGTGCTCTCGCGCCTCAAGGGCCAGCGCGCGCAGACCCGGCTCTCGCAGGCCGCGCTCGAGACGCTCGCCATCATCGCCTACCGCCAGCCCATGCTGCGCGCGCAGCTCGAGGCCATCCGCGGCGTCGCCTGCGGCGAGGTCCTCAAGAGCCTGATGGAGCGCCGCCTGGTCAAGATCGTCGGCCGCGCCGAGGAGGTCGGTCGCCCGATGCTCTACGGCACCACGCCCGAGTTCCTCCGCGTCTTCGGCATCGCGAACCTCAGCGACCTGCCGCAGGCCAAAGACCTCCGCTGACGATCCGCACCGTCCCCGCTCACCCCTCGCGGCCGGGCATCCCGTACATCGCCAGCGCCGCGTTGCGGTAGCGCGCGTCGTGACTCACTTCCTTCGCAACAAGCGCGGCGATCCACTCCGGCATCGCGAACGCCTCGTGCTCGTCCGCCAGCTCGACCTCGACCATCACCAGCGGCAGTCCGTCGAAGGCGTCGATCTCCCACACCAGCCCGCCGACGCGCGCGCGTCGACGCGTCTTCTCGATCCGACGACCCTCGGTGCGCGCCCACGAGCGCTCGAACTCGGCGCGCGTGATCTCGCGCTCGGTCTCCGTGCGCACGACGCCGCTGCCCGACTTCACCGTGTGCACGAACCGCTCGGCGCCCGAAGGCTCCACGATCCGCCGCAGGCGTCCCTCGGGAAAGCCAGCCGCCGCGAGCTCCGCCTCGGAGCCACGCGCAGGCGCGAGGTAGCCCTGCTCGATCCGCCACACCTCGACGGGAACATCCGCGGGAATCGCCGGCTGCCCGCGCAGCACCCACACGCGCTCGATCTCGCGCCCGGGCGTCGCGCCGCTCACGCGACCGCGCCCCACTGCGCGACCAGGTTCGCCAGCGCGTGCTTGAGGTTCACGTTCGCGCGCACCTCCGACTCGAGCCGCACGATCAGCTCCACGCGCGCGGCCGCGGCGGCGAGCGCATCCGCGTCCTCCCGCCGCGCCGCGTCGGCGATCTGCGCGCGCGAGCGCGACGCCAGCGTGAGCAGCGCGCAGCGCGTGCCCAGCCGGTTCGCCGACTCCTTCGACGCCTTCGGGTTCTCCTTCACCACGCGTTCCGCGAACTCGCCCACCAGCTCGGCGAGCCGGTCCGCAAGCCCGCCGTCGAACGACCCCGACTCGAGCGCCGCGAATCGCGGCAGCAGTTCGTCGCTCCACGCGCGCAGGCCATGCTTGTGCGCGAGCTCCGCCGTTCCCGGCGCGCCCTCGCTGAATTCCGCCAGCCACGCCCGCGCCTCGCCGGGCACCTCGAAGCGGTCGAACCACGCGCCCATCGCCGCAGCATCGACCGCGCGGAACGCCACCCGCTGGCACCGGCTGCGGATCGTCGGCAGCAGCCGCTCCTCCTGCGTGGTCGCGAGGAAGATGTAGGTCCCCGGCGGCGGCTCCTCCAGCGTCTTCAGCAGCGCGTTCTGCCCGTACGGATCGAGCAGCTCCGCCTCGTCGATGATGAACACCTTGTTGTGGCCGAGGTACGCGCCGCGCCAGACGGGCGAGTCGAAGCTCTTGCCGTCGCCAACCACGCCGCCGATCATCAGCTCTCGCAGCAGGTCGAGCGGGATGTTGGTCTGCTTGCGGTCGCGCAGCTCCTTGATCGACGAATCCTCGGCGCGCTCCTTGCGGATCACATGGAGGTCGGGATGCGAAGCCGAGTCGATGAGTTCCGCCACCCGCGTGTCGCGCGGCGCCTTGAAGGCGTCGATGTGCCCGTCGTCGGCGCCGCCATCGAGCAGCAGCCTCGCGCACTCCATCGCCGCCGTGCACTTGCCCACCCCCGGCGGGCCGTGCAGGATCCACGCGTGATGCATGTGCCCCGAGCGGATCGCATGCGCGAGCTGCGCGGTCGCCTGCTCCTGGCCGAAGAGCACCGGTCCCTCGTGGTGCACCGGCCTCGGCCTCGACTCCGGCGGCTGGTCGCCCGCCCGCCCGCGCGGAGCGCGCGCTGGCGCCTTCGGAGCGGAGGATCCTGTCGCGCGCTTGGCCATGGCGTCATCCTACGGGAAGCACCGCCCCTCACACCCCGGGCACTTCGACCAGCCGGCACGGCTGCGGCCTGGTCTTGCCCTCCGGCTTGCGCGGATCGACGGGGATCAGCAGCGGCTCGCCATTGACGAGGTTCGCCGGGAACTGGCGCATGAGGTCCTGCACCTCGGGCGCGAACAGCGTCGACTTCGGGTCGTACGCGCGGCGATCGAAGTGGCCGACGGCGACGATGCT
>CAMBUI010000166.1 GCA_945870915.1 Candidatus Kuenenia stuttgartensis
CGCTCGCCTCGACCACCACCGCGGGCCGCGCCCCGGACGGCGACCCGCGCCCGCCCTCGAGCAGCGCCGCCGCCATGGCGCACGGCTCGCACCAGCCGCCCGCGCCCAGGATCAGCGCGCGCAGCGGCCGCGCACCCCGCGTGCCCGCGAGCGCCCGCACGAACTCGAACGACTCTGGGTAGCGGAAGAGCCAGGTCTCGGGCGGCGCGAAGTGCGACTCCAGGCGGGCGTACTCCGCCGCATCGCGAAGGGCGAGGCGTGCGGCCTCCTCTTCGCCCGAGAGCCGCAGCTCGGTCGCGCGCGCCGCGAGGAGCGCGCGGAGCCGCGCGGGCGCGACCGCCTCGTCCGCGAAACCACTGCGCGCGCGCAACGCCGCGCGGAGCGCGTCTGCGGCGGGAGCATCCGGGCCATCGCCACGCCCGCGCGCGAAGGCATCGCCGCCTCCGCGGAGCCGGCCGCCGGACGGATCCTCCGCACCACCGCTCATGCGCCGCGCCCGTCGCGGCCGGCGCGGCCGGCGTCGATGCCGGCTCCGTCGCCGTGCCCATCCACGCCCGAGAGCGGCAGTTCGCGCAGCACCGCATCGCCCTCGAGCAGGCGGCGGCACCGCAGGAGCTGCACCATGCCGTGCTCGTCGGCGACCGTCGGGCCGAGGTGCGACGCGCCCGCGAAGGAGAACCCGGGGTGCGCGCCCTCGCCGGTGAAGCTGCGTTCGAACGGACCCGCGAGGTCGGGCACCAGCAGGCCGACCCGCGTCGCCGCGCCATCGAACAGCTCGCCCTCGAGCCGGAGCACCACGATCCGCGACGCGAGGCGCAGCGTCGTCGCGCGCCCCTCGACGATCACCGAGAGGTCGACCAGCGGCAGCAGCTGCCCGCGCACGTTGATGAGTCCCATGAGCCACGCCGGGCCCACGCCCGCGGGCCGGTGCGCGACCACCGGCAGCACCTCGACCACATCGGCGCAATCGAGCGCGAAGCGGCGATGGCCGACCGTGGTGAGCAGCACCAGCACGCGCTACCTCCCGGCCTCGCCGCGCACCTGGAAGCGCGCCGCCGCGTCCTGCAGCACCGCGACCGCGTGCGCGAGTTCGTCGGCCACTCGGCCGAACTCCCCCGCCGCCGCCGCCGACTGCCGCGCGCCGACCGCGACCTGCATCGCGGCGTCCTCGATCTGCCGCACGCCCTCGGCCTGGCTCGCCATGCTGGTGCGCACGCCGGTGAACGCCGCGAACGACCCGTCGATCGCGCGGATGATCTCGCCCAGCTCGCCCGCCGCAGCGCCGACCTCGCCGGTGCCGCGCTCCATCTCGCCGGTGAACCGCGCCATCTGCTCGACGCCCGCCGACACCGACGACTGCATCTGCCCGACGATCCGCTCGATGTCGAGCGACGCGCCCGCGGTCTGGTCGGCGAGGCGGCGGATCTCGCGCGCCACGACCAGGAACCCGAATCCCGCGTCGCCCGCCTTCTCGGCCTCGATCGCGGCGTTCACCGACAGCAGGTTGGTCTGCTCGGCGACCTTCGCGATCGTGACCACGACCGTCGAGATCGCGGCCGCCTTCTCGGCGATGACCTCGAGGCGGTCGGCGATCTCGCGCGTCGAGCGGTCGAGCCCGGTCATCGCCGCCGCCACGGCGTCGAGGCGCTCGCGCCCGCGCGACGCGGAGTCGGCCGTGCGGCGCGCCCCGGTGTCGATCGACTCGATCGTGCCCAGCAGCTCGCCGCTGGTGGCCGAGATCTCGCGGATCGCCGCCGCGATCTGCGCGGTCGACTCGCCGAACGCGCCGACCGTCGCACGCTGCTCGGCGCCCGACGCGGCCAGCTGCGCGCTGCTCGCCGCGAGCCGCGCGCACGCGCCGCGCACCGCGCCCACCATCGCCGCGAGGTCGGTGTTCATGCGGTCCATCGCGCGGATGAGCTCGGCGCTCTCGTCGTTCCCGCGCACCGCCGTCGCGGCGGAGGTCAGGTCGCCCGACGCGATCCGCTCGGCGAGCGACTGCGCGGCGCGCACGCGGCGCGCGATCGCCACCGCGCCGGCCGAGAGCAGCGCGACCAGCACCGCGATGCCCGCCACCGCGGTCATGAGGTTCCAGAACAGGATCTCCTGCACGCCCTCGGTCACCGCCGCCATCGACTTGCCGAGGACGAGCGTCCAGCCGCCGGTCGGCACCGTGGCGGCCACGAAGTAGGTGTCGCCGCCGGTGCGCGGATCGACGGCGGTCCACTTCTGCACGCCGCGTCCGCGCCCGAGCCGCCCAGCGGCCTCGCGGAACACAGGCGCGAGCGTCGACTCGGCCACCGCCGTCGTGCGGAGCGTGTCGCGGCGCGCGGCCGACGCGCCGCCGCCCGAAGCGACGGCGGTGTCCGCGCTGGCCGTCGCATTCGCGGCTCCATCGACGGCCCCCGCCGCGTCCCCGGCCGTCGCCCCGTCCGTCGTGGCCGCGACGAAGCGCCCGCGCGTCTCGAGGAAGATGTCGCCGCCCAGCTCGCGGGCAACCGCGCGCGCGCGGTCCTGCACCGCGGTCAGCGCGATGTCGACGCCCGCGACGCCGGCGAAGCGGCCGTCGATCACGATCGGCGCGACGTTCTCGATGATGTCGGTGCCGAGGTACGCGTACGGCGCGGTGATCACCGGCTCGCGCACGCCCGAGCGCTCGAAGCGCTCCTTCGGGAGCGTGTACCAGAGCGCCGATGCCGCGTCGCCGCCGCCATCCTGCAGCGTCTCGACGCGCACGCCGCCCGGCGCCTTCGCGTCGCGCCGCACGTAGGCGTAGAGGCGTCCTCCCGCCGCGAGCGCCGCGGCGGGTACGCCGGCGGTCGGACCCGCGGCATCGTTGCCGTCGGCGTTCGGCTCGTACGCGATCGAGAGTCCGTGGACGTCGGGATTCGCCCGCAGCATCGCCTCGAGCATGCGCAGCGTCTCGGCGCGGCGCCCGAACTGTCCCGCCTCCTGCGCCGCGGCGACGGCGCGCGCGAGCTCGGTGCTGCGCCGGTTGCGGATGTCGATCTCGCGCACGACCAGGTCGGTCGCCTGCGAGAGATCCTCCTCGAGGCGCGCGGTCACATCGCGCCACGCGCGCAGCCCGTTGAGGCCGACGACCGCGAGCACGAGCACCGCCGCGGGGATCACCCCGAGCAGGATGCTGCGCCCGAGCAGCGAACGATGGAAGGCGACGGCACGGGCCATCGGCGCACTGTAGCAGCGGCGCGCGGGGTGCCCGGCTCGGCGGCCATCATCGGCCGGACGCGGCGCGCTCGTCCGACCAGCGGATCTCGATGCGACGGTCGCGCAGCTCGGCGGGCAGGAGCGCGCGGATCATGTCGGCGACCACCTCGCGGCCCTTCTCGCGCACCTCGAACATCGCGGTCTCGCTCGACGCCTGCCGGATGACGGCCGCGCGGATCGCCGCCAGCGCCGCATCGCGCGCGCTGTCGTCGCCCACGAGGTGGTCGACCCAGTCGCGGTCGACCTCGACGCGCATGCGCCGCGGATCGCTCTGCACCTCGACGAGCGTGACATCGACCTGCGGCGGCGGCAGCACCACCAGGAAGACCGGCGCCCCGCCGTCGCCGTCGCCCCCGCCGTCGCCCTCGCCTTCGAAGGCGACCGGCGTCTCGACCGCGACTCCGTCGACCTGCAGCGGCACGATGTACTGCACCGTGTTGCCCGGGGCGACCACCTCGGCCTTGGTGCGGCCGAGCTCGACCTTCCAGCCGAGCCAGGAGCCGATCGACGCCTCGGTCGGCACCGTCACATCCACGCGCACCGCGATCTCGCGGGTCGCGACCTTGAGCGCGGGCGCCTTGCGCAGCTCGCCGATCGCGGTCAGGAACGCCGCGGGCGGGCCGCCACCGCCACCGAGCCCGACCAGCTGCGGGAAGAACACGACGACCACCAGCGCTGCGACCGCGAGCAGCAGCACGGCGAACGCCGCGACCGCGCTGCCGCCCATGCAGCCGAGGACCGTGAGCCACGGCCGGCTCGTCTGCAGCGGCTTCTGGACCTGTTCGTGCGCCTGCGTCATGGCGTCCATCGTACGCCGCCGGCTAGAGCACGGCGCAGCGCAAGCCGACGGGGTCGACCTCGAAATCGAAGGCGCGCGCCCGCGGGTTGGGCGGATCGCGCTCGATCTTCGCGCGCAGGGCCTCGGCCGCGGCGGCGTCCTTGGCGACGAGCAGCATGAACCCGCCGCCGCCGGCGCCGGCGAAGCACCACGCGGCGAGCTCCTTGCGCCAGCGTTCCGCGAGGTCGTCGAACGACTGCGGGCAGCTTCCGGGATCGATCTGGCGCTTGCGCCGCATGTACTCGGTGAGCTCGCCCACGGTCGCGTCGAGGTCGCCCCGCGCCAGCGCGCCCCGCATGCGCTCGGCGTTGGCGCGCAGCCTCTCGACCGCCTTCACCGCGGAGGGCTCGCGCACCAGCCAGTTCCACACCACGTTCTCGAGGATGTTCTTCGCCATGCGGCGCTCGCCGGTGAAGTAGAGGAGCGACCGCCCGCGCAGCTCGCGCGCGAGCGCGGCCGGCACCTCGATCGACTCGACCTCGGGCCGCTGCACCGCGCCCGGCCGCGTGCGCGCGATCTTGAATCCGCCCAGCACGCCGCCGACCTGGTCCTGCCAGCCGCCGCGCGTCGACAGCATCTGCTCGAGCGCGCTGGTGGCCGCGAACAGCTGGTCGGGCGTGCGCTCGCGGCCGAGCACGCGGTCGAGGCACTGGATGGTCGCCGCCCCGAGGATCGAGCTGGTGCCGAGGCCGGAGCCCTTCGGCACCGCCGAGAACATCGTGAGCGAGATGCTTCCGCCGACCTTCTCGAGCCACTTGGACAGCGACGCGCCCGGGTCGCTGGGCGCGATGCCCGCGAGCACCAGCGCCGACTCGGCCAGCGCCGACCAGCGCGTCGGGTCGCCGCGCGCGGCGAGGTCGTCCATGGTGCGGATCTCGCGCGTCTCGCCGAGGTCGGTGCTGGTGATGTGGATCACCGGTTCCTCGCCGCGGCGCGGCTCCTCGAGCTTCGCGACCACCTGGATCGGCAGCTGCCCGCGCAGCGTGACCGCGACGTTGACCACGCTGCCGCCGACCTCGTTGCAGATCGGCGGCGTGTCGCTCCAGCCGCCCGCGAGGTCGACGCGCACCGGCATCGAGGTCCACACCGCCTGGTCGTGCAGGATCGCCGCGCGCTGCGGCTTCGCGGGAAGCTCGAGCCGCGACAGCACCGCCTGCCCGACCGACTGGAACGCCGCATCGCGGAAGCCCGCCTCGAGCTCGGGGTCGATCCCGCGCGACACCTCCGAGAAGGTCGCCGCCACATGCGCGCGCTCGATCGGCTCGGCGAGCGCGAAGCACCGTTCGGCGCCGTGGCCGAGCGCGAGCACGCGCTCCTCGGTGCTGCCCGCGACCAGGCGCTCGTGCACGAGCCGCGCGTCGACGGCGTCGACCGCGCCCAGCAGCGCCTCGATCGGCGCCGGCCACAGCGCGCCGAGCGCGATCGCCTCGCGGCGGTCGGCGATGTCGTCGAGGTCCGCGTGCTCGACCAGCTCGCGCAGCGAGATGCGCGGCGCGCGGCGCCACTCGTCGGGCGCGGGGGCGCCCTCCCACATCCAGCGCACGCGCGAGAAGCGGTCCTCGCTGCCCGCCGCGCACCAGAGCCGCGCGTCCCACAGGGTTCCGTCGCCGGCGATGCAGCCGTCGCCCTCGATCCCCGCGCGCCGCGCGAACTCGGCGAAGTCGACGCCGAGCAGCGTGCCGCCGGCATCGAGGCGCGTCTTGAAGTCGTCGTCGGGACCGCAGGCGATGTACGCCCCGACCTCCTCGTGCACCGCGATCCCGAACAGCGACACGCCGCGCGGCAGCGCGAGCGCGCCCTCGACCTCGACGCCGACCACGATGTTGTCGCCCCCGAGCTCGAGGCGGTCGGCGATCACGCGGTCGGCGATCGCGCGGCCCGCGGCGACCTCGACCTCGGGCACCATCGAATCGAGCGCGACGAACGCGCCCTCTCCCGACACCGCCTGCGGCGCCAGCGGCACCGACTCGCAGGGCACGCCGAACTCGAGCGCCGCCGCGTCGTCGCCCACCAGCGACTCGAGCATCTCGCGCGTCGAGCCGATGTGCAGGAATCCCTCCGACTCGACCGTGCGCACGGTGAACCGCGTCCCGCGCATCGCGTCGAAGTACGCGCCGAGCGGCTTGGCCGCGGCCTCCGCGACCGGCGCGAGGTACTCCGCGCGCACCGCGGGCGCGGGAAGCGCCATCAGGATCTCGCGGTAGAGGTCGACCGGCGGCAGCTCGCCGCGCGACGCGAGGTCGGCGAGACCGCCCTTCCGCAGCGCGACATCGCCGCCGCGCCCGAGCATGACGCCGCAACCCTCGAGCAGCGCCTCGATGGAGCGCGGATCGAACGACATCAGCCCCGTGTCGACCAGCGCGAGGCCGTCGCGGTCGACCGCACCCGCGGCGCGCAGCTCGTCCCCGGTCGGCTTCTGCAGGAAGGCCGCGACCGCCCCGCCCTCGCGAGCGGCGACGAACACGCCGTGGCGCTGCGCGCGCGCGACCGCCGCGCGCTGCGCGAGGCCGATCACGCCATCGCCTGAAAGCCGGAGCGCGTCCGGCGGAGCATCGCCCGCAGGCGCGCCATCCGTCCCCGCCGTT
>CAMBUI010000167.1 GCA_945870915.1 Candidatus Kuenenia stuttgartensis
GCCGCGCGCGGCGCAGGCCGCGCGGATGCGCGCGGGCATGTCGCCCGGCTCGACCAGGGTCGAATCGTCAGGATTCACCACGCTGCGCAGCGGTTCCGCCGCGGACGCAAGCTCGGCCAGCTCGGCCCACGAGCGGCTGCGTCCCTGCGCCTCGAAGGCGGCCTCGAGCTGCTGCACGAGCCAGAGTCCGGCGACATTCCGCAGGAACCGCACGGTTCCGAAGGCACCGTGCTCGTTGGTGATGTTCGCGCGGCGCGCGGCGTCGCTGGTGACCGCGCCACGCAGCTCGGCGCCGACGAGCGACCAGGTTCCGCTCGACACATAGATGTCGTGCGTGGGATCGATCGGCGCCGCGACCACCGCCGCGGCTGTGTCGTGCGTCGCCGTCGCGATCACCGGCGTCGACGGATCGAGCCCGGTTTCGTCCGCGATTTCTCCAGTGATCTCGCCGAGCCGCGTGCCCGCCTCGACGATCTCGGGCAACACGCGCGCGGGCACCCCGGCCGCGCGCGAGAGTTCCGCGCTCCACTCGCCCGTGCGCGCGTCGAGCATCTGCGTCGAGCTCGCGTTCGTCCGCTCGCACAGCATCGCGCCGCACAGGCGATAGGCGACGTAGTCGGGCAGCATGAGCATGCGCTGCGCGCGCTCGAACGGGCGGATCGGATCCGCCGCATCGGCCGCCAGTTGGTAGAGCGTGTTGAAGGGCTGGAAGGCGATGCCGGTCGCGCGGTAGATCGCCTCGTCGCCGAGCTGCGCACGCAGCCGCGCGAAGGGCTCCTGCGTGCGCGCGTCGCGGTACGCCGCGATCGGACGCACGATCTCGCCGTCGTCATCGAGCAGCGCGTAGTCGACCGCCCACGAGTCGATGCCGATCGAATCGACGGCGCCGCCCTCCGCCGCGCGACGGAGACCCTCGAGGATCTCCTCGAAGAGCCGCTCGAACGGCCAGCAGAGCCTCGGGCTTCCCGCGCGCGAGGTCGCGACGGGCGCATTCGCAAAGCGATGGAGAACGCGCGTCTCGATCGATTCACCGGACACCGTGACCTCGATCACGCGGCCGCCGGACGCACCGAGATCGATCGCGACATGCCTGCGTCCACCGCTCATGCGTAGCTTCCTCCGATTGCCTTCTTGCGCGGTAGCCGCGCGGCAGCAGCCCTCGCCTCGTAGCCCGATGCGCGGTGCGCCGCAAGCGGATCGGCGGGAAGCCCGCGCGCGACCCGCCATTCGGCGAGCGCCGCGCGCACATCCGTCGCGAACGCGCGCTTCAGGCACTCCTCCGCCGCGACGATGTCGTTTCGCGCGCGCGCGGCGTCGAGTTCGGCGAGATCGACGAGCAGCGCCTTCGCGAACAGCTCCTGCGCGGTCACCACCGTCTGCACCATCGCCTCAACCTTCGGCTTCAGGTTGTGCGACTGATCGACCATGAACTCGACGGGCAGGTCTCGCCCGAGCGCGCGCTCGGCCTCGCAGATCGCAAGATAGATGCGGAAAATGCGGTACGGATCGATCGATCCGAGCGTGAGGTCGTCATCCGCGTAGTGGCGGTCGTTGAAGTGGAACCCGCCGAGCATGCCCTCGTCGGCGAGGAACGCCACGATGTGCTCGATGTTCTGCCCCGGCAGGTGGTGCCCGGTGTCGACCAGCACCTGCGCGCGCGCGCCCGCGGCCTTCGCGAGCACATACGCCATGCCCCAGTCGGCGATGTCGGTGTGGTAGAACGCGGGCTCGAAGGGCTTGTACTCGACCAGCATGCGCATCGAGGGCGGCATCGCCGCGTGCACCTCGCGGAGCGCCTCCGCGAACCAGCGCTTGCGGCGCGCCACGCTCCCCTGCCCGGGGTAGTTGGTTCCATCGGCGAACCACAGCGACAGGACATCCGATCCGCACGCACGTCCGAGCTCGACCGAATCGAGCAGATGCGCGATCGCGCGTCGCCGCACCGCTGCGTCCTCGCTGGCGACGGAACCGTGCTTGTAGCACTGGTCCTGGAAGACATTCGGGTTGATCGAGCCGATCCGCAGCCCGCGCGCGGCTGCGAGCCCCGCCAGTTCCGCGCCGCCGCCCGCGGGCACATCCCACAGCACATGGATGGCGACCCGCGGGCAGGAGCCGGTCAGGCGGTGCACCTCGGCCGCGTCGTCAAGCTTGTCCTCGATGGTGATGGCCGCTGCATCCTGCAGGAACTTGCCGAAACGCGTGCCCGTGTCGGCGAAGCCCCAGCTGGGCAGCTCGATCTCCAGCCGCTCCAGGCGCGGGAGCGCGCGGCCAACCGGCGTCGCGTGATCGGTGGTCATGGCCGCAGCCTACGGCACTTCGGCTCGACCCGCACGCGTCGGCCACACCCCTCCCTCACGCATCCCGGTGACGCGATCGCTACCATTCCCCGCGTGAGCCCTGCTTCAAGGACGAAGACCACGGTTTCCACGGCCCAAGTGCGAGAAGCCCTCGCAGCGCTGCAGGTGGCGGTACGCGAGCTCATGGCCGCGGTGCCCGGCGTCGCGGGATCGCGCCCGGTGGATGTGATGGCGGCGCTCTCGATCGACCTCAAGCTGGCCTGGAAGTTCGCGCGCATCGCGCAATCGGGTGACCCCTTCGCGATCGTGCGCCACCTGCCGGGCGCGGCCGGCTGGCGGATCGCCATGGACGCTGCGAGGAAGGCGGGCGCCCCGCAGGCCAGCGTCGCCCGTTCGGCACGCGCCTTCGACGACGCGGTGCGGCTGGGAACCGCGTGGGCAGGCGACCGCAAGGGATTCGACATGATGGCCGCCGGTCTGACGGCGGGCAGCGACCTGCGCATCGATGTCGAGCACCGGCGCCAGCTCTACCTCGGCGGAAGCTATGTGTGGGGCGTGCGGGCGCGGGCCGCAGTGCGCGTCGACATCCTCGGCCCGAGCAGCACCCGCAACACGCTCGACTGCGCCACACTGCGCGGATTCATCGACGTGGAGCGCATGCGCGCCGACACACCGTGGCGCGTCGAGGCACCCTTCGTGGTCGACGACCGCGGAACCAAGCCCCTGGCCGCGAGGATCGAACCGCTCGATTCCACCGATCGCACGGCACGCGGCGGCGCAGCGGCGGGACCGCACTTCCTGCGCACCTACTGCAGCGCCAATCTCCCCGATCTCCGACCCATCCCCGGGGCACGCAGCCCACGCACGCTGGAACTCGCCGACAGCGAGGTCGGTACGGAGGGGCGCTTCACGGTCTTCCACGGATCGGTGCTGCGCGCGGTGCAGCCGGTCAAGACCTCGCGGCGGCACCACGGCATCTTCCAGATGTCCAAGCAGCGCACGCCCGTCGAGCGCACGGTGTTCGACGTGGCCATCCACCGCTCGCTGGTGGGCGTCGAGCCCGCGGCGGAGGGAATCCTCTACAGCGACCTGAACGCGCGTCAGGACACCTTCCACCACCAGTCGAAGGACCGCATTCCCGCCGGACTCGCCGTGGAGCATCTCGGTCTCGGGCTGCGGCGCGCGCGGCTCGACGAGCATGCGTGCCACGCCGAGATGCTCGCCTTCGCCTTCGAGCGACTCGGATGGAACCCCTCGGAGTTCCACCTCCTGCGGGTCAATGCCCCCTTCCCGCCGGTGCCCTCGACCCTGGCCTTCGAGATGCCCCTGAAGGACTAGCGTCCGCCGGCCACGGATCTGCGACTCCGATCCCGCATGCAGCACGACGACCATCCACACCGTGTCGTAGGTCCCATCGGAGCCATCGGCATCATCGTCGCCGCCATGGTCGGCAGCGGCATCTTCACGCTCACGGGCAAGTTCGGCGCCAAGGTCGGCAGCGAGGAGAATGTCCTCGCCGCCTGGCTGATCGGCGGCGTGCTCGCGCTCGCGGGCGGCCTCTCGCTCGCCGAACTCGGCGCCATGATCCCCTGCTCGGGCGGCAGCGTCGAGTTCGCGCGCCGCGCGTTCGGGCGCACGACGGGCTACCTGGTCGCGATGGTCACGATCCTCTCGGGCTACTTCCTCTCGATCGCCGCGGTCGGACTCATGCTCGCCGAGTACGTGAACAAGCTCGCGCCCGAGCCGCTCGACCTGCGGACGGTCGCGATCGCCACCATCGTGCTCGCGTTCCTGTCGCAGCTGCCCGGGCTCCGCGCCGGATACGCGTTCAACACCGGGCTCTCGGTGCTCAAGATCGGCTTCGTCGCGGCGTTCGTGGCCGCGGGCCTGCTCTGGCCGCTCGCGGCGCGCGTCGAGCCCTCGGCCGCGGCGCTCGAGGCGGCGCCCGGGCACGGCCTCTTCTCGGCGGCGGTCGCCAGCGCGACGCTCTCGGTGAGCTTCGCCTACCTCGGCTGGTCGACGGGCGCCGATGTCGCCGGCGACATCCGCGATCCCGGGCGCAACGTGCCGCGGGCGATCCTGGCCGCGATCGGCATCGTGTTCGTCCTCTACATCGGCGTGAACCTGGTCTACCTGCGCGTGTTCGACCCGCTCGCCATGACCGAGCCCGACGGCACGCCGATGCAGGCGATCGGAGCGGTCACCGCCACGCAGCTGTTCGGCGACGCGGCGGGCCGCGTGCTTGCGGGCGTGATCGCGCTCCTCTTCTTCTCGACGATGGTCTCGGGCACGATCACCGCCGCGCGCATCCTCGAGTCGATGGCCCGCGCGGGCGAGATCCCGCCGTGGACCGGCGCGCGGCGCGCGAGCGGCGTGCCGCTGCGCGCGCTCGTGGTGACGGCGGTCGCCAGCCTCGCCTGCCTCGCCATCGGCAACCTCGACGACATCTTCGGCCTGCTCACGGTGCTCGTGAACGTGTTCTCGTCGCTCTCGGTCGCCGCGGTCCTCGTGCTCCGCCGCACCATGCCCGACGCGCCGCGGCCGTTCCGCGTGCCGCTCTACCCCTTCACGCCGCTGCTCTACCTGGCCCTCGCCGGCTGGAGCATCGCCGCCAGCGTGGCCGAGGGCGGCTGGAGGTCGGTGATCGCCTCCCTGGCAACGGTCGCGGCGCTGCTCATCATCAAGCCCCTTCTCACGCTGGGAAGCCCGCGATGAAGGCCAACGCCACTCGGTAGCGCGCCACCCTCTCCGCAGACTTCGTCTGCGGGCACCCGCGTCGGGCGCGGCGATGTCGCGGCACCGGCGAAACCGGACACCCAGGACGCGATCGCCCGGGTCGAGCGCCGCGATCTCCCCACACGGAGCACCCAGGGCATGGGTGCCCGCAGACGAAGTCTGCGGAACGGGTGACGCACGAGCCACCCACCCGCCTCACGCCTCCGGCAGCGCCCGCGCCGAGGAGCTCACCTCGCGCAGCGTCGCCTCGGCGGGCGCGATCTCGTCGGGGGCGAGGCCGATGTCGCCCGCGAGCTCGGCGGCGTCGCGCGCGCACGGCAGGAGCCGCGCGTTGAAGCTGCCCACCGCGGCGTTGTAGCTCTTCGCCGCGCTGGTCAGGCCCGCGCCGACCTTCTCGAGGTGCTCGGTGAACTTCCCGATGCGGTCGAGCAGCTCCTTCGCGTTCTCGCCGATCCTGCGCGCGTTCTCGTTGAGCTTCGCCTGCTGCCACTGCATGGCGCAGGTGCGAAGCAGCGCGAGCAGCGTCGACGCGGTGGTGATGATCACGCGCTTGTCGAGCGCCTCGCTGTAGATCGTCGCATCCTCCTCGAGTGCGGCGATGAGGCCGCTCTCGAGCGGCACGAACAGCACCGTGACCTCGACGCCCTCGCCCATCGCCTTCGCGTACTCGCGCGACGCGAGCGCGCGCACATGGCTGCGCAGCGCCTGCGCGTGGGCGGTGCGGCGCGCGAGGCGGTCGGCGTCCGACAGCGCCGGATCGAGCGAGTCGAGGTACGCGCTCATCGGCACCTTGGCGTCGATCGGCACGAAGCGCCCGCCCGGCAGGCGCACGGTCATGTCGGGGCGCAGGCGGTTGCCCTCGTCGCCCTCGACGGTCGACTGCTCGCTGAAGTCGACGTTGTCGACCAGCCCCGCCATCTCGGCGATGTTGCGCAGCGAGACCTCGCCCCAGCGGCCGCGCTGGCGGTTGTCGCGGAGCGCGCTCGACAGGGTCTGCGCGGCGTTCGACGCCTTCTGCTGCAGCTCCGCGATCTGTCGCAGCTGCTCGCCGAGGGTCTTCGCGTCGCCCTCGCGCTTCTCGCCGAGGGCCTTGACCAGCTCCTCCTGCTTGGCGAGCTGGTCGCGGAGCGGCGCGAGCGTCGCGTCGATCGCCTTCTGCCGCGCCTCGAGCTCCTGCTGGCCGAGCTTCTGCTGGCCCTCGAACTGCTCGCGGGCCTGCTTCACCAGCGACTCGGCGGTCGCCTTGAGCACATCGGCGCCGGTCGACTTGAACGCATCCTTGAAGGCCTCCTGCGCGCGGTCGAGCAGCGCCTTCATCTCGGCGAGCGCCTTCTCGCGCTCGGCGAGCTGGGTGCGCAGCGCGGCCAGCTCCTGCTCGGCGCGCGCGCGGCGCGACGATTCGTCGTCGGCGCGGGTGCGCTCGAGCGCGCCCGCGTCGCGGAACTCGACCGCCGACTGCTGCGCCGCGGCGAGCGAGGCCTTCGCACCCGCCTCGGATTGCCGGGCCGACGACGCCTCGGTGCGCAGCGCGTCGCGCTCGCGCCGCGCGGCCTCGAGCTCGGCGCGCGCGGCCTCGCCGGCGGCCAGCGCGACCGCGGAA
>CAMBUI010000168.1 GCA_945870915.1 Candidatus Kuenenia stuttgartensis
GTGCGCCACCCGCGCCACCCCGGTTGAAGATGTCGCCGAAGATCGACTCGAAGGTCTCGCTGTCCGAACTCGTCCACTGCTCGGTCGGCCGCGGCTGCCCGCGGCCGCCGCCGAACGGGCCACCAGCGCCGAAGGGGCCGCTGCCCGCGCCCGCGCCTGCCGCGCCCGCACCACCGGCGAACGCCTCGGGCGTCCCGCCGATGCGGATGAAGTCGTCGTACTGCTTGCGCTTCTCGTCGTCCGACAGCACCTCGTAGGCCTGCTGGATCTCGGCAAAGCGGGTCGCCGCCGACTTCTCCTTGTTGCGGTCGGGGTGGTACTGCAGCGCGAGCTTCCGGTGGGCGCGGCGGATCTCCTCCGCGTTCGCGGTTCGCGTCACTCCCAGGACCTCGTAGTAGTCGCGCACGGCCATGAACGCGCGAGTATAGGGCGCGCCGCGGACGGGACAGGCATGCATCGCCGCACCTCCGCCCATCCCGGCACGCCCGCCCCTCAGCCGACGCGCCGCCAACGCTAGGATGGCGACGATGTCCCCGAAACCGCAGAACTGTGAGTCCCGCTCGCCCGTCCCCGCGGGACTCTCGCTGCCCGTCCTCGGCTCGACCGGCGGGATCGGCGGAGCGTCGGCCCAGGGCGAGGCGCACGCGCCGCGCGGACCCCGCTCGCCGTACTCGCGCATGGGATGGCGCCGCGCCACGGTGCTGCTCGTCATCCAGGCGCTCATGGTCGTCCATGTCGTGCAGTGGCTGTGGAGCGGCACCACCATCAAGCCCATCGAGCCCTCCGAGTCGATGGAGACCGTCAAGGACGGCGTCATCACCGTGGGCACGATCTTCTTCGTGCTCGCGCTCGCGTCGACCGCGGTGCTCGGACGCTGGTTCTGCGGCTGGGGCTGCCATGTGGTGATGCTGCAGGACTTCTGCGGCCACCTGATGAAGCGCGTCGGCATCCGGCCCCGCCTGTTCCGCTCGCGCCTGCTGCTCTGGCTGCCGCTGTCGCTCGCGGTGTACATGTTCCTGTGGCCGCTGGTCTACCGCTTCGCGATCGCCCCGTACACGCGCCCCGGCCTCGAGTGGCCCGGCTTCACCACGAGCCTGGTCACCACCGACTTCTGGGCGACCTTCCCCGGACTGCTGATGTCGGTGCCGTTCCTCCTCGTGTGCGGATTCCTGACCGTGTACCTGCTCGGCGCGAAGGGCTACTGCACCTACGGCTGCCCGTACGGCGGCTTCTTCGCCCCGCTCGACGAGGTCGCGCCGCTGCGCATCCGCGTGACCGACGCCTGCACCCAGTGCGGCCACTGCACCGCGGTGTGCACCTCGAACGTCCGCGTCCACGAGGAGGTCCGCGACTTCCGCATGGTCGTCGACCAGGGATGCATGAAGTGCCTCGACTGCGTCAGCGCGTGCCCCGAGCAGGCGCTGCATGTCGGCTGGGGTACGCCGGCGTTCCTCGCGAAGCCGGTGGTCGCGCAGCCTGCCCCGAAGCGGTGGGACCTCACCTGGAACGAGGAGATCGCGCTCGCCGCGGTCGCGGCGGCGAGCTTCTTCGCGGTGCGCGGGGTGTTCGGCGTGCCGCTGCTCTTCGCCTCGGGCGTGGCGATCTGCGCCACCGCGATGGCGTGGATCCTCTGGCAGCTCGCGTCGGCGCGCGACGCGCGCCTCCACCGCGTGCAGCTCAAGCGCGACGGCCGGATCACCGGCAGGGGGCTCGCGGTCGGCGCGGCCGCGCTCGCGTCGCTCGCGGGCATCGGCGCGGTCGGAGCGGTGAATGTCCAGTTCGCGCTCGCCGAGTTCGACCACGAGCGCGTGGTCGTCTCGCCGCAGGTGGTCTTCAGCGGCAACGGCAGCAAGGCCGAGGACGAGACCCGGGCCCGTGCCGCGCGCGGGCTCGAGCGCTACCGCCGCGCGCTCGCGTGGGCGTCGGCCCTCGGTCTCGACGGGCCGGTGCGCTCGGAGGCCGAGATCCGCATGGCGTGGTTCGACGCCGTGCTGGGCGACTTCGGCGCCTCGGCCGCGCTGCTGCGCGGCGTCGCCGAGCGCGACGGCCTGGGCGAGGACCTCGCCATCAGCATCGCGCGCGTGATCCGCGGCTCGGGCGACGGCAACGGCGCGGTCGCCTACGCCGGCTCGACCTGGGAGGCGAACCCCGCATGGGGCTCGCTGCGCGAGGAACTGGTCAACTTCCTCGTCGCCGACGACCGCTTCGACGACGCGTACGCCGTCGCCCGCCGCGCGGTGGACGCCGCGCCCGACGATCCGATCGCGCTGCGCCGCCTCGCGGCGATGCTCGTCGAGTCGGTGCGCGCCGACCTCGTGCAGGAGGGGCTCGGCATCCTCGACCGGCTCATCGCCGCCAATCCCGACAACCCGCTGCTCATCCTCGCGCGTGCCGTCGGCCTGCAGCGCCTCGAGCGGTTCGCCGACTCCGAGCGCGAGCTGCGCACGGCCATCGACCGCTGGCCCGGCGAGTGGCGCCTCCACCAGGCCCTCGCGGACCTGCTGATGGCGACCGACCGTCAGAAGGAAGCCGGACCGATCATGAAGCGCGCCGGCGAGATGCGCGTGAAGGCGCTGCGGAAGTAGCGTCGCGTCGCGGCGCACGCGCCGCCGAAGGCTCAGGCCTCCGCTTCGCGGAACAGCTGGTACAGCTCCGCGGGAGTCTGCGCCGTGTAGGCGCGCTGCCGGAACTCCGGGCTCGTCATGATCTTCGAGATCTTGCCGAGCGCCTGGATGTGCTCGTCCTTCTTCTCCGGCGGCGAGACGAGCAGGATCACCAGCTGCACCGGCTTCTTGTCGATCGAGCCGAACTCGATCGGCTGCGCCGGCTTGCCCATCGCGAGCACGAGGCCCTGCGTGCCGCCGCACTTGCCGTGCGGGATGGCGAGGCCTTCGCCGATGCCGGTCGAGCGCTGCGACTCGCGCTCCCAGACGGCGCGCTTGACGCTCACGGGATCGGGGCAGAGCCCGTTGGTCGCGAGCAGGTCGACGAGTTCGTCGATGATGGCGTGCTTCTCCGTGGCCGCGAGCGGCACCTTGACGGAGGTCGGGGAGAGGATGTCGAGGATGCGCATGGCGCGGGGTTCCGTTCGGGGTGGAAGGGGAGATGGTACCACTCCCCAATGCGCACGCGGGGCGGTGAATTCCTCGCAGCGTCCGTGGGCCTCAGCCGCGCGCCTCGTCCCCGAGCATGCCGGTCGAACACTCAGCTCCGCAGCAGCAGCGTGTGGAATCCGCCGTCGCGGTAGCGCGCGAGCGGCTCGCCGGGCAGGCCCTCGGGCATGATGGTGCGGTCCAGCACCGGCGTCAGTCCGTGGCGGTTGACGAGCCGCCGCGCCTGCGCCTCGTTCTCGGCGTGCTCGATCGAGCAGGTCGCGTAGAGCACCGCGCCGCGCGGCGCGACCAGCCCGACCGCCGGGTCGGCGATCTTCTGCTGCAGCTCGATCACGCTCTTGGTGCGGGCCTTGGTGAACCGGTACCGGGCCTCGGGGCGCCGCGCGAGCACGCCCGAGTTGGAGCAGGGCACGTCGAGCAGGAGGAGGTCGGCCTTGCCGGCGGCCTCGCGGAAGAGCAGCTCGTTGCCGAGCACGCGGATGTTCGGATGCCGCTCGCGCAGCCGCGCGAGGGCCTCGAAGCGCGCGTGGTCGGGATCGGTCGCGAGCACGGTCGCGCCGGGGAACATCTCGGCGAGCTGGCGGGTCTTGGTCCCGCGCCCGGCGCAGAGGTCCACGATCAGCCGCGGTTCGCGCGCGATCGCCTCGCGGAGCGTCGTCGCGAGCACGGCGCAGGTCGAGGCCGCGGTCGGATCCTGCACGCGCAGCTGCGGCATGTCGCCGAGCAGCGTGGTCATCTCGGCGTGGGTGCCGGTCCAGACGCCGAAGCCGGCGTCGGCGTGGGGCGACGCGAGACCTGCGAACCTCGGATCGGCCGGGTCGAACGGCGTCACGACCAGCGGGGCGTCGACCAGGTCGTGCAGCGCGATCCGCTGCGCCTCCTTGAAGCCGAAGGCGCCGATCCAGTGCAGGATCAACTCGCGCGCGTGGCTCGTCTTCTCGGCGATCGCGGCCGCAGCGTCCTCGCTGAACGCCTCGACCGAAAGCCGCAGCGCGCTTCCGTCGGCAAGCGGCACGATGTCGCGCCGCGTGTGGTCGAGCACCGCGCCGTCACCGGCGGGGATGCGCTCGGCCACGCTGCCCGCGACCTTCCGCAGCACCGCGTTGACCAGGCCTCCCGCGCCGGGACGCAGGCGCCGCTTGGTCCACTCGACGCTCGCGTCGACCGCCGCGGCCGCGGGAACGCGGTCGAGGAACAGGATCTGCGCGGCGCCCGCCAGCAGCGCCGCCTGGATCGGCTTCTCGAGCAGCGGCCAGTTCTTCGAGAGATGCGGGCGGATGCACGCGATCAGCGTGAGGTACCGCCGCACCACCGCGTGCTCGATCGCCCGCGCCAGCGCGGCATCGCGTGGATCGAGCGGCGTGCGTCCACCCGCGACCGCCATCGGTCCGGCGTGCAGCGCCGACCGTGGATCGAACGGCGCGATGTCGAGGTCGGGAAAGCGCATCGCCTGCGCGAGGATGCGCTCGAGCGCGATCTCGCGGGCCGAATAGCCGACGGGTGCCTCTCGCTGATGGTCCTCGCGGTTCACGCGAGCGCCAGCTCCGGCGAGCGCTTCTTGCCGCCGCCGCCCGCGACCGCCTTCCTGGGAGCACTGATCGACTTCGCCGCGCCCTTCTTGAGCGCTGCGGCGATGTCGGTCTTCTCCCAGCTGAAGGTGCCCTTGCCGCCCTCGCCGGGCTCGCGGCCGAAGTGGCCGTGGCTCGAGGTGGGCGAGTAGATCGGCGCGCGCAGCTTGAGCATCTCGATCAGGCCGTACGGCGTGAGGTCGAAGTGCTCGCGCACGAGCTTCGAGAGGATCTCGTCGCCCACGTTGCCGGTGCCCTGCGAGTCGACCAGCACCGAGACGGGCTCGGCCACGCCGATCGCGTAGGCGACCTGCACCTCGCAGCAGCGCGCGAGCTTGGCCGCGACGATGTTCTTGGCGATGTAGCGCGCCATGTAGGCGGCGCTGCGATCGACCTTCGACGGATCCTTGCCGCTGAACGCGCCGCCGCCGTGGCGGCCGCGGCCGCCGTAGGTGTCGACGATGATCTTGCGGCCGGTGAGGCCGCAGTCGCCGTGCGGTCCGCCGATCTCGAACTGGCCGGTCGGGTTCACGAAGACCTTGACGCCGTCGTGCCACCACTTGCCGAGCACCGGCTTGATGATCGCGTCGGTCACGGCCTTCTTGAGCTCGGCCTGCTTCTTCTCGCCGTTCCACTCGGGGGCGTGCTGGGTCGAGAGCACCACCGCGTCGACCTTCTTGGGGTCGAGGCCGTCGTATTCGATCGTGACCTGGCTCTTCGCGTCGGGACGGATGCCGGAGATGATGCCCTTGCGGCGCACCTCGGCCTGGCGCTCGACGAGCCGGTGCGAGAGGTTGATCGGCAGCGGCATGAGACGGTCGGTCTCGTCGCACGCGAAGCCGAACATCATGCCCTGGTCGCCCGCGCCCTGGGCCTTCTTCGCCTTGCGGACGACGCCGCGCGCGATGTCGGCCGACTGCTCGTGGAGCAGGTTGATCACGCCGCAGCCGTTGCCGTCGAAGCCCATCGCCGCGTCGTCGTAGCCGATGCGGAGGATGGTGTCGCGGATCGTCTGCTGGACGTCGAACTTCTTCTTCGGGTTCTGGTGGAACTTGATCTCGCCCGCCACGATCGCCTGCGCGGTGGTCACGAGCGTCTCGCACGCGCAACGCCCCTCGGAGTCATGGTCGAGGATCAGGTCGAGCACGGCATCCGAGATCGCATCGGAGACCTTGTCGGGGTGACCCATCGAGACGCTTTCGGAGGTGAACAGGTGGCGCGAGGTGCTCATGGTGTTCGGAGTGTTCGGTGAAGGTGCTGGAAACGCTTGCCGCGGGCCCACCGGGGCCCGCTCGAAGGGGAGGACTATAACCGCGGGGCCGAAGCCGCCTCGCGGCCTCACCCGCGCAGCTGGAAAAACCCGCAACGATCGGTGGAAATCGGAAACCCCGTCCCTGACACGCCCGAACGCAGGGGTAGTGTGGTGAAGGCGTCGACTTGGAGCCTGAGCCCCGAGTTTCAAGCCCCAGTCCCAAGCCCTAGTCCCAAGCCCCGAGTTTCGAGCCACCCGCCCCGCGCTTCGACCCGAACCCGCCCGCCATGGCGATCCACCGCCCGACACCGTCCTCGCTGCTCGCGTCGCTCGCCTCCGTGCTGGCGATGGCCGCGGTCCACGCGCCCGCTTCCGGGCAATCGCATGGCCCGCTCGCCGTCTCCGACCCGCCGAACCTGGTCGAGGTCGCCGGCCACGCCTCCACGCATGTCCTGATCCAGGTCGCGCCCGGCGTCACCGTCGGTCGGCAGGGAGGCGCGGGCGACCGCGGCCAGCCCGTGCTCCGCGCGGCCGGTCGGGCGCAGGTCGCCACCGCCTCCGCGCGCGCGCTTCGCGACGCGGGCGTCGTG
>CAMBUI010000169.1 GCA_945870915.1 Candidatus Kuenenia stuttgartensis
CTCGCCCGCCGCGGCGCGATGCCGGTGCCGCGGCGTGATGCCGGTGCCGTAGCGTGGGCGATGCGCCGCGGCGTGGGCGACCAAAGCGCACCCACGGAACTCGCTAGTCTGCCCTCTGCCGAGCGCCGCCGCATGTCCCCCCACTCCCCGTCGTCCCTCTCGTCCGCCGTTTCCCTCGCCGACCTCGCCGCGATCGCGGCGACCACCATCGAGCGCACCGCGTGGGACTACTACCGCTCCGGCGCATGGGACGAGACGACCCTTGCGCGCAGCGAGGCGGCCTGGCGCGAGCTCGAGATCCACTACCGCGGCATGGTCGATGTCTCGCAGCGCAGCGGACGCACCGCGCTGTTCGGCCGCACGGTGCCGTGCCCGCTCATGGCGGCGCCGACCGCGATGCAGCGCATGGCCCACCCCGACGGCGAATGCGCCACCGCGCGCGCGTGCTCGGCGGCGGGTCTTCCGATGTGCCTGTCGAGCCTCGCGACGACGGCGCTCGAGGAGGTGCGCGCGGCGACCACGGCGCCGCTGTGGATGCAGGTCTACATCGCGCAGGACCGCGGCTTCACGCGGAGCCTCGTGCAGCGCGCCGAGGCGGCGGGCATCGAGGCCTTCGCCGTGACCGCCGACACCCCGGTGTGGGGCGTGCGCGAGCGCGACATGCGCAACGGATTCCGCGTGCCCGACGGCATGCGGATCGTGAACCTCGAGCGCCCGGGCGGGCCGACCGGACATTCCGGCGTCGGCATCGGCGGTGCGCTGTCGTGGACGATCGACGCCACGCTCACCTGGCGCGATGTCGAGCAGCTGGCGTCGTGGACCTCGAGGCCGGTCGTCGTGAAGGGCCTCTGCCGGCCCGACGATGTGCGGGCGGCGTTCGACGCCGGCGCGCGCGGCGTCTGGATCTCGAACCATGGCGGCCGTCAGCTCGACGGCGCCCCGGCGACCGCCGATGTGCTCGCCGCGTGCGCATCCGCCGCCGCCGGCCGGGGGCCCGTCGTGGTCGACGGCGGCATCCGCCGTGGCACCGACATCCTGCGCGCGATCGCCCTCGGCGCCGACGCGGTCGCCGTCGGTCGTCCGATCCTGTGGGGTCTCGGCGCCGGCGGCGAAGCGGGCGTCGCGCGCGCCCTCGAGATGCTGCGCGGCGAGTTCGAGCTGGCGATGGCCCTCGCGGGCGTGCGCAGCACCGACGAGATCCGCACCCTCGGCCCCGACCTGGTGCGCCGCCGAACCTGATCCTCACGCACCTCGCGTACGCTGCGCCGATGTCCCTCGCCGACGCCGTCCCAGCGCCCCTCCGCACCGCCGCCGCGGCCCTCACCACCGCGGTGGCCATGCTCGCACTCGCACCGCACGCGGGCGACGCGGCTGGGGCGTTGCCCGCCGCGCGGAAGGTCGATCCCGCCGCGCGGAAGGTCGACGACGCCGCGCGGAATTCCGACCCCTTCCTGCGGACCTTCGACCACCTCCTCGTGGTCAGCGTCGACGGCCTGCGGCCCGACCTGCTCGAGACGCCGCACCTGGCGAGCTTTCCCAACTTCGCGCGGCTGCTCGAGGGCGCGCACACGCTCGACGCGCGCACCGATCCGCAGTTCACGATCACCCTGCCGAACCACATCTCGATGCTGACCGGCCGACCCGTGTTCGGCCCCTACGGCCACGGCTGGGTCGACAACGACGAGCCGCCGGGCGCCAAGCAGGGCGGCTCGCTGCATGTCCGCAAGGGCGCGTACATGGCCAGCATGTTCGACGTCGCCCACGACGCGGGACTGTCCACCAGCTTCGCCGCCAGCAAGACCAAGTTCTGGCTCTTCGAGCAGAGCTACGGCTGGGACTCCGGCGCCCGCGACACCACCGGCGACGACCAGGGCCCGTCCAAGATCGACCTGTTCCTGTTCGGCGACCGGACCGGCGACATCGCGGGCGCCATGGCCGACCGCCTGCGCCGCGTGTCGGGCCGCTCGCTCAACTTCATCCACTTCGCCGCGCCCGACATCGCGGGCCACAGCTACGACTGGGTCGTGAAGCCCGGCTCCCCCTACTTCATCTCGGTCCAGGAGGTCGACCGGGGCCTCGGGACCATCCTCGAGGCGATCGACGCCGACCCCGACCTGCGCGGACGGACCGCCATCGTCCTGACCTCGGACCACGGCGGCGGCGTCCCGCGCAAGACCCACACCGACATCACCTGCCCCCTGAACTTCCGGATCGCCTTTCTGGTCTGGACCGGCGGAGGCGACCCCGCCAGCGACCTCTATAAGAGGAGTGCGCTCCGCGTCCGCCCCGGTCGGGAGGAAATCGGCGACCGCGACGCCGAGGCGCAGCCCATCCGCAACGGGGACGCGGGCAACGTCGCGCTGCAGCTTCTTGGGCTGCCGCCGATTCCAGGCTCGTATTATGGGTTGCTCCGACCAATGACCGCCTCCGATCCCGTCCCCGCAGGAAATTCGCAGTCAAACTGACGCGGTGATGTATTTGCGACCGCGCCTCGGGGCTCTGCTGGAGCGAGCACACGCACCTCTGGTGCTCCAAGACGCGACAGGCCGTCGGCATGGGTCCTCACGGGCGAATGCCGGCGGCCTGCGTCTTTTTCCGTCCGCTTATCGCGCCGGGCCAGCGGGACGAAAACTGAAACAACCATTGTTCGCGTCAAAGGTGGGACGATCCATTTGGAGCCCCCCGAAGGCGTGCTACATTTGAGGTCTAGGGAGGCGGTCACGCGACCGTCAAAGTGAGGAAGCGACGAGCGGGAACTCGTCGCGGAAAACGGGAGTTACAACATGCATTCGTATATTCGCGCGGCCGCGCTGTCGGCCGTGGCTCTCGCTGCCACTCAGGCGGCGAGCGCAGGCTTTGTCTACCAGTCTGCGGCCCGCGAGGTCGCCGTCTCGGTGAACGGTTCCGTCGTCGACTCCGAGTCGAACGCCGCCTTCGGTGGCTGGTTCGGTTCGGCGAGCTCCGGCAACAGCGCGTTCAGCGCGCTCGCCACGCAGGGCTCGGGTCTCTCCTACGGGGAGATGAGCTTCGTCGGCGCTTCGCAGATCGACGCCTCCGGCGACATCGCGCTCGTCAACGCGAGCAGCATCGCCACCGTCGTCTTCACCGCCGACTCGACCGAGTCGATCCGGTGGATCGCCAACCTGTTCCGCGATTCCGTCGGCACGGGCAACAGCGCGTCGATCGCGCTGTCGGTCGTCGACGCGGTCTCGGGCAACATCCTGCTCGCCTTCACCGGTCCGTCGATCGGTTCGGGCTCGTTCGATGTTGAGGCTGGTCGTTCGTACCGCGTGAACCTCGCGGCCCTGTCGATCGCCGACGGTCCGTCGAACTCGCTGTCGAACTACAACGTCGGCTTCTTCTCGGCTGTCCCGACCCCGGGCGCGGTTGCGCTCCTCGGTCTCGCGGGCCTCGCCGGTCGTCGCCGCCGCTGAGTGTCGCGGGGTCACCCGCGATGCAGCACGACCGCGGCAGCCCTCCGCGCGTCGATCCTCACTGAGAAAGAACAAGCCGCGCGCGGTGAACCCGCGCGCGGCTTCTCGTTTTCGTTCGGACCGGCGGTCGGCCAGGTCCTCCGGCCAGACCGGCCGCGCTCACTTCTTCGCGGGCGTCGCCGGCTCTGCGGCCGCGGCGGTCGTGAAGCGGTGCACCATCGTGTGCGAGTAGGTCTCGCCCGGCTTGAGCACGACGCTGGGCCAACCGGCCTTGCCCTGCTTGTTGATCGAGTCGGGGAAGGCCTGCGTCTCGAGGCAGAGCGCGCCGTTCTTCTGGTAGACCGCGCCGCCCTTGCCGGGGATGCCGTCGAGGAAGTTGCCGGTGTAGAACTGGATGCCCGGCTGGTTCGACCAGATCTCCATCGTGCGGCCCGACTTGGGCTCGTGGAGGATGGCCGAGAGCCAGAGGCCGCCCTGGGTCGGGGTCTGGTCGAGCACGAAGTTGTGGTCGTAGCCGCCCGGATCGTCCTTGGTGGCCGGCATCTTCGCGAAGTCCTGGCCGATCGCCTTCATGATGTTGAAGTCGAGCGGCGTGCTCGCGACCGGCGCGATCTCGCCGGTGGTGATCAGGCTCGCGTCGACCGGGGTGTAGCTCTTGGCGGGGATCGACAGCATGTGGCCGAGCACATCGCCCGAGTCGTGGCCCGCGAGGTTCCAGTACGAGTGGTGGGCGAGGTTCACGCAGGTCGGCTGGTCGGTCGTGGCCGCCATCTCGACCTTGAGCTCGTTCGCGCCGGTCAGGGTGTAGACCACGGTCGCGTCGACGTTGCCGGGGTAGCCCTCCTCGCCGTCCTTCGAGCGGTACTTGAACACCACCGACGGGCCGCTGCGGGTCATGCGCGACTCGCCGTCCCAGACGACCTTGTCGAAGCCCTTCACGCCGCCGTGCAGGTGGTTCGCGCCGTTGTTGGTCGCGAGGGTGAACTCCTTGCCGTCGATGGAGAACTTGCCGCCGGCGATCCGGTTGGCGCAGCGTCCCGCGGTGCAGCCGAAGTACTGGGTGCGCTCGACGTAGTCCTTCGCGCTCTCGCGGCCGAGCACGACGTCGACGGCGCCGCGCTTCACATCGGGCACCTTGAGCGACACGATGATGGTGCCGTAGTTGGTGATCTCGGCCTCCATGCCCTTGCCGTTCTTGAGGGTCCAGAGCTGGACGGGCTTGCCGTCGACCTCGCCCCAGTCCTTCTTCGAGATGCTGCCGAGCGGGGCCTTCTCGTCCTTCTGGGCCGGCTTCTGCGCGGGCTGCCTGGGCGGGACGCTGGCGGCGGCGAGGCCGAACGCCGCGATTGCGAGCGGAATGGCGATCGAGAGCGAAGTGGGAAGCTGCATGGTGTCTCCGTGCCGTGGTGGCGAGGTGAAGGTCGGATGGTATGCGGGAAGCGCGGCCGCCGCGTCCGATCGCGCGCGTGGTCGCCAGGCTCCGGCCGCGGGGCCGGGGTCACGCTCCGGCCGCGGGGCCGGGGTCACGCTCCGGCCGCGGGGCCGAGCCGCTCGAGCCGGCGCGCCCCGAGTCGGCGGATGAGCTCGTCGGCCGCGACGCCCACGAGGAGCACGCCGCCGACCACGGCGAACTCGATCTGCGACGAGAAGCCCGCGAGGGTGATGGTGTTCTGGAGGACGCGCAGCGTGGCCACGCCGAACAGCACGCCGACGATGCTCGCCTCGCCGCCGCGCAGGCTGCAGCCGCCGAGCACCGCCGCGGCGATGGCGTAGAGCTCGTAGAAGTTGCCGAAGTCGGAGGGCTGCGCGCTGCCGATGTCGAAGATGAACAGCATGCCGCCGAAGCCGGCGAGCAGGCTGCACGCCACGTACGCGAGCGTCGTGAGCCACGCCGTCGGAACGCCCGAGTAGCGCGCGGCGCTCTCGTTGCGGCCGGTCGCGAGCAGCCAGCGGCCCCAGACCGTGCGCGAGAGGAAGAGCCCGATCGCCACCGACAGCACGATCATCGGGATCACCGTCGCGGGGATGCGGAAGCCCTCGACGCCGGGGATCGCGAACTTGGCGAGCGCGATCGCGCGCACCTCGTTGAACTCGCCCTGGAAGCCCTGCGACTGGTCGCCCGTCATCCAGCGCGCGATGCCGCGGTAGAGCAGCAGCCCGCAGAGCGTGACCAGGAACGGCTGCAGCCGCAGCCGCGTGATGAGCAGCCCGTGGCAGAGGCCGATGAACGCGCTCAGCGCGAGCACCGTCGGGATGACCTGCCACGGCGTCCACTCCTTCTCGATGAGGAGCCACGGGGTCATGATCCCCGAGAGGCACACCACCGATCCGATCGAGAGGTCGATGCCGCCGGTCACGATCACCAGGGCCGCGCCGAGCGCGAGCACCGAGTACAGCGCGGTGCGCTGCGTGACCTGCATCAGGTTGATGCCGGTGGTGAAGTTCTCGGCGAACACGATGCTGTAGATCAGGATCGCGACGAAGATGCCGATGATGCCGAGTGCGCGCTTCATGCGTGGATTCCTGACTTGCCGCCGGTCGCGAGGTGCATGATCGCGACCTCGCTCGCCTCGTGGGCCGCGATCTCGCCCGCCACCGCGCCGTCGTGCATCACGATGATGCGGTCGGCGAGAAGCAGGACCTCCTCGAGCTCGCTCGACGCGAACACGACGGCGCTGCCCGCGTCGGCGAGCCGGCGGACCTCGGCGTGGATCTCCGCGCGCGCGCCGACATCGACGCCGCGGGTGGGTTCGTCGAGCAGCAGCACCGCGGGATCGACCGCGAGCCAGCGCCCGATCACCGACTTCTGCTGGTTGCCGCCCGACAGGGTCTGCACGCGGCGCGCGGGCTGCGCGGGGCGGAGCTGCATGCGCGCGACCATGCGGTCGACGAGCGAGCGCTCGCCGCGGCCGTCGACGAGCCGCGCGCGGCTGCTGCGGTCGATCCACGCGAGCGACATGTTCATCGCCACCGGGTTCTCGAGGAAGAGCCCGTTGCGCGCGCGGTCCTCGGGGACGATCGCGACGCCGCGGCGCAC
>CAMBUI010000170.1 GCA_945870915.1 Candidatus Kuenenia stuttgartensis
AGGTCGTGTTCGGATCGGGACGCAGGGCCGTCGTGTCGCTGCGTGGATACGAGCTGCGCATCGCGGGCGGCCGCATCGTGGCGACGCACGAGAGCAATCCGCTGGCGTACCTCGACGTGTCCGACCACGGATCGCCGTACTACGCGCTGTTCAACGCCTTCCGGTCGCTCCCGATCCCCGAGCTGGCGCTCGCGCTCGGCGAGGACGCGCCCGACGAGGTCTGCATGCAGCTCATGCCGCAGATCCCGGATGTGCTTCCCGCGCGCGTGGCCGACGAGGAGCTCGACGGCCAGGTGTACCGGATGCTGCTCCTCGAGTCGGACGACCTGTCGCAGTCGCTGCGCCTGTACTTCGATCCCGAGACGCACCTCGTCGAGATGGCGGTTGGCACCCGCAAGTCGGGCGCCGAGGTCGAGGACGGCGCCGCGCTCACCTGGAAGGTCCGCACGCGCGTCTCCCGCCCGGACGCTGCGCCCGGCGATGCGGACTTCGCGTTCGACCCGAGCGGCAAGCAGAAGGTCGACGGCCTCGCGGCGCTCATCGTGCGCGACGAGCGCGCCGCCGAGGATCGCGCCGTCGAGGCGCTCAAGGCCGGGGAACCCGCGCCGGCGCTCGCGCTCCCGCGGCTCGGTGGCGGCGAGTGGGACCTCGTCACGGCGCGGCCGAGGCCCGTCGTCGTCGACTTCTGGGCGACCTGGTGCGGCCCGTGCGTGGCGGCGCTGCCTTCGCTCGCCAAGCTCGCCGTCGAGTTCGAGGGGAAGGCCGATGTCGTCCTGGTGAACTCCGGCGACAACGGATCGCGCGACGAGCGCGAGGCCCGCATCCGGAAGGTGTTCACCGAGCGCGGCGTGATCGCCGACGCCACCGCGGGTGCGGCTGGACCGCCGAGGCTCGGATGCGTGCTCGACCTGGATGGCCAGGCCGCGCGGCGCTGGCTCGTGCGGGCGTTCCCGACCACCTTCGTGGTCGCGCCCGATGGAAGGCTCGCGGGCGTCTGGGTCGGCAACTCGCCGAAGAACGAGCGCGAGATCCACGCCAAACTCGCGGAACTCTGCGGCGTGGCCGCCGCGCCTGCGCCGGCCGCGGGCGTCGAGGCGGCGCCGGGAGTCGCGAAGCCGGCCGACGCGGCGAAGCCCGCAGGAAAGTGATCGCCTCACTATCCTGCGCGCATGTCCGAAGTTACGGCTGCGACCAAGCGACATTCGACCAGCCTTCCGCTCGCCGAGCGCGGTGACGCCGCCGACGCGATGCGCCTGAGGCTCTCGTCGGGCCTGAGGACGCTCGGCGGCGCCGATGTCCGCTTCGGTCGGCACGACCGCATGCTGTACGCGACCGACGCGAGCATCTACCAGGTCGAGCCGATCGGCGTGGTGGTGCCGCACTCGGTCGACGACGCGGTGCGCGTCCTCGGATACCTCGCCTCGGAGGGCGTGCCCGTGCTGCCGCGCGGCTCGGGCACGGCCCTCGCGGGCCAGAGCGTGAACGAGGCGGTGGTGGTCGACTTCTCCCAGCACTGCCGTGCGATCCTGTCGGTCGACGTGGCGCGGCGGCGTGCGGTGGTCGAGCCCGGGGTCACGCTCGACCAGCTGAACGAGGCGCTGGCGGTGCACGGCCTGATGTTCGGCCCCGATGTCGCGACCAGTTCGCACGCCACCATCGGCGGGATGGTCGGCAACAACTCGGCGGGCGCGCATTCGATCCTGTACGGCCGCACCGTCGAGAACCTGGTCGCGCTCGACGTCGCGTTCGCCGACGGAACCGTGCACCGGCTCGAGGAGGGGAGCTGCGACCGCGATCCCGCGCAGCGGGCGCTCGCCGAGCGCCTGGCCGCGATCGTGCGGCCGATCGCCACCGAGATCCGCGCGCGCTTCCCCAAGATCCTGCGGCATGTCGACGGGTACTCGCTCGACATCCTCCTCGACCAGCTCGAGCGCTCGACGCCGGGCACCTTCGACCGGGTGAACCTCGCGCACCTGGTGTGCGGCGGCGAGGGAACGCTCGCGACCACGCTGCGCGCGGAGCTCACGCTGGTGCCGCGTCCGCGCGAGCGGGGGCTCGCCATCATCGGCTTCGAGACGGTGCGCGACTCGCTTGCGCGGCTCAAGGCCATCCTCGAGACCAAGCCGGCGGCGGTGGAGCTCGTCGACGACGTGGTGATCGATGTCGCGATGCGCAACAACGAGTACCGCCAGTACGTCGAGCTCATGCCGAAGCCGCCGAGCGGCGGCCTCGGGGCGGTGCTCTACGTCGAGTACTTCGCCGACGACCAGCGCGCCATCGGCGAGCGCTTCGCCGCGCTGCGCGCGGCGCTTCCCGGCGAGCCGATGTCGACCTACACCGGTGCGGCCGAGCGGCTCAAGGCGTGGAAGCTGCGGAAGGCCGGCGAGCCGCTGCTCCACGGCGTGCCCGGCGCGCGCAAGCCGTTCACCTTCGTCGAGGACACCGCGGTGTGCCCGTCGCGGCTGCCGGACTTCGTCGAGGACTTCCGCACCATCGTGTCGAACCACGGCACGACCGCGGCCTACTACGCGCACGCGTCGGTGGGCTGCCTGCACATCCGGCCGCTGGTGGCGATCCACGACGCGAAGGACCGCGCCATCATGGTGCGCATCGCGCGCGACATCGCGCAGCTCGTGGCCCGCTACGGCGGCGCGCTGTCCGGCGAGCACGGCGACGGCCGCGTGCGCTCGCCGCTGCTCGGCGAGTACTTCGGGGAGGTGGTCTGCGGCGCGCTGCGCGACGTCAAGCGCGCGTTCGATCCGCGGGGCGTGCTCAATCCCGGCAACATCGTCGAGACCGGACCCGCCGAGCGGATCATCGCCAACCTCCGCGTCGCACCGCATGGCGAGGACGCGCATCCGCCGATCGTCGACACCTTCTTCAGCTACGCGCGCGAGGAGGGCTTCGACCACGCGATCGAGGGCTGCAACGGCGCCGGACTCTGCCGGCGCACCACGGGCGGGACCTCGATGTGCCCGTCGTACCGCGCGCTCCGCGACGAGCGCCACGCGACGCGCGGCCGCGGAAACGCGCTGCGGCTTGCCGTGACCGGGCAGCTGGCGAAGGACCGCTGGGCCGACCCCGGCACCATGGAGACGCTCGACCTGTGCCTCTCCTGCAAGGCGTGCAAGACCGAGTGCCCTTCGAACGTCGACATCTCGAAGCTGAAGGCCGAGTACACCGCGCAGCGGCACGCCGAGCACGGCGTGCCGTTCGCCACCCGCGTGTTCGGGCACGTTCGGCGGCTCAACGCGCTCGGCTCGCGCTTCCACGCCGTCGCGAACCTCGTCAACGCGACGCCGTTCGCCAAGGGACTCGCGCACGGGCTGCTCGGGATCGATCCCCGCCGCTCCATCCCCGCGTTCGGCGCATCGCTGTTCGACTGGTTCCGCCGCCGCGAGCCGCGCGCGGCGACGCGCACGGTGGTGCTGTTCGGCGACTGCTTCAGCGCCTACAACGAGCCGGGGATCGGCCAGTCGGCCGTGCGCCTGCTGGAGGCCTTCGGGTACCGGGTCGTGCTCGCCGATGTCGGTTGCTGCGGACGGAGCCTGATCTCGACCGGCATGCTCGCCGAGGCGCGCCGCGAGGTGGAGCGCTCGTCGCGGGCGCTCTCCGGGCTGCTCGACTCGACCGGGGCCGACGCGGTGCTCGTCCTCGAGCCGAGCTGCGCCAGCGCGATCCGCGACGACTGGATGGAACTCCCGCCTGAGATGCCGGATGCGGCGGCGATGGAGCGGCGCGCGACGCTCGCGATGCGCACCTACCTCGTCGAGGAGTTCCTCGACAAGCACTGGGACGACCATCCGCGGCGCCCGGAGATCCCCGCGCAGGCCGACCGCGTGGTGCTCCACGGTCACTGCCACCAGAAGGCGCTCTGGGGCACGGAGACTTCCGCACGGTTCCTGCGCCGCATCTTCGGCGACCGGCTCGGCGTGCTCGACACGGGCTGCTGCGGCATGGCGGGAAGCTTCGGCTACGTCGACCGCCGCTACGACCTCTCGATGCGGATCGGCGAGGAGCGGCTGTTCCCGGCGGTGCGCGCCGCGCCCGACGCGGTGGTCTGCGCGCCGGGCACGAGCTGCCGGCACCAGATCCACGACGGGACGGCCCGCGAGGCGCTGCATCCGGTCGACCTCGCGGCGCGCGCGCTGGGACTGTGAACGGCGCGCGGCGGGGGCGATGTGCTAGACTCCGCGCATGTCCGGTTCTCAGCTTCCCGCCATCGACGAAACCGCGCTCACCGACCTCTCGAGCGCCAAGATCCTCCTTGTCGACGACAACCAGCAGAACCTCGAGCTCATGCAGGCCTACCTCGAGAGCCTGCCCTGCGCGCTGTCGACCGCGCGCGACGGGCTCGAGGCGATCGAGGCGATCCACCGCGACAAGCCCGACCTCGTGCTCCTCGACGTGATGATGCCGAGGATGTCGGGCTTCGAGGTCTGCCGCAAGCTCAAGTCCGACCCCGCCACCCGCGACATGGTGATCATCATGGTGACCGCCCTCCACGAGGTCGGCGACCACGAGCGCGCGGTCGAGAGCGGCACCGACGACTTCCTCACCAAGCCGGTCAACAAGCTCGAGCTCCTGACCCGCGTCCGCAGCCTGCTGCGCGTGGCGCTGCTCAAGCGCAAGCTCACCGAGCTGCTGCAGCAGGGGCGCTGAGCGGACGGGGTCGGCGAGGTCGGTCGCTTCGTCCGGCCAGGCGTGGGGTGGCGGTGGCCTGATCCGCGACTGCATCCCTGAACCCGTCCGTGGCCCGATCCACCGCCGTGTTTCGCCTTTGGCCGGGACCGATTCAAGACCTCCCGAGATCCGTGCCGATGTCCCGTGCACGGAGGTTGCCCGTGTCTGAGAAGTCCACCCTGATCGCGTCCATCTGTGAGATCAACCCGTCCGCCTCGACCGAGTGGCTGGCGAAGTTCTCCGAGGCCGATCTGCGTGAGTACCTCCGGCACCTGATGGTCTCGATGGAGCCCGCCGCGCTCGCGCGCTGGGTGCGCCGCAACGACCGGGCGCCCATGGTCACCCGCGAAGCGGCGTGATCGCAGGCGTCTGAAACTTCGACACGAAGCGCTGGTCGACGCCGCATTGCGTTGAGTTGCACGCGTGGTTTGCACGCGTGGCATGCGGGTGCGCGCGCCGCGCGCAGGCCGTCGAGTGTCGCGCACGCCTCAGAAGGTCGGCGCGTTCGGGTCCCGTTCCTCGATGAGGTTCAGTTCGATCGGGTCGTCGAGTTCGTCCTGGCGGACGCGCACGCGGCCCTGCCGGACCAGTTCGAGCACCGCGAGGAACAGGCCGATGCGCTCGCTGTGGGTGCGACCCTCGAACACGCTCGTGAGCCGCAGCTGGTGCGAGTCGACGCGGGAGAGGCGGTCGACCAGATCCTCCTGGTGCAGCGAGATCGGCGTGTCGTCGTACTCGACCATGTGATCGCCGACGCGGGTGAGGTCGATCGACGCGGCGATGCGCTCGAATGCGGCGAACAGGTCGCCGAGGTGGAGGTCCTCGAGCTCGTAGTCGACATGTTCCGGATCTCCCGAATCATGTTCGCCGACTTCGTCGCGCGCGGGGCCGGCATCGTGCGCGCCGGGACGGACCCGGGCCGCGGCGCGGTCGCTGTACTCGCGGCGACGCGCGTCGAGCACATCGGCCGCGGTGCGGAACTTCTGATAGGCGAGCAGCTGGCGGATGAGCTCGGCCTTCGGGTCCTCGCCCGGCGCGGCCGGCGCGCCGCCCTCGCCCTCTTCGGTCGCCGCAACCGGCGTGAGCGAGCGGGACTTGATCTCGACCAGCGTCGCAGCCATGACGAGGAACTCGCCCGCGACGTCGATGTCGACCTTCGAGATATGCCGCACATACGCCAGGTACTGGTCGGTGAGCGTGTGGATCTCGATGTCGTGGATGTCGACCTCCGCCCGCCGCACGAGGAACAGCAGCAGGTCGAGGGGACCCTGGAACACCGGAAGACGAACGAGCCAGTCGGTCTGCGACATCGCACGTAACCTACCACGATCCGCGCGGTTCTTGCGTGTTTTGCCGTCGATTACACTGTGCCGATGGCCGAATCCCCATCCGCCTCCGCCCTTGGAGCCGACCCGCACATCCGCAGCATCGAGCGCGCGTTCCTGCGCGAGGTGCTTGCGACCGAAGCGGGGGCGGTGGCGCGGTTTGCCGACCGGATCGCCTGCGGCGACGACGCGGGAATCCACGCCGCGGTCGATCTCTTCGAGGCCTGCAAGGGCCATGTGGTCGTGAGCGGCATGGGCAAGTCGGGACTCGTGGGCGCGAAGATCTCGGCGACCCTCTCGAGCCTCGGCCAGCCGTCGCACTTCGTGCACCCGGCCGAGGCGGTCCATGGCGACCTCGGCTCGATCCGCCCCGACGATGTCGTGCTGCTCCTCTCCTGGTC
>CAMBUI010000171.1 GCA_945870915.1 Candidatus Kuenenia stuttgartensis
GAAGACGATGGTGATGAAGGAGCTCGCGATGCCGCGCGAGACGTTCGTCCACATGCGCGGCGCGTACGACCACCCCGACCGGAACCGCAAGGTCGAGCGCGCGGTGCCCGCCGCCCTCGGCGCGCTTCCGGCCGATGCGCCGCGCAACCGCCTCGGCCTCGCGCAGTGGATCGTGTCGCGCGACAATCCGATCACCGCCCGCGTGGTGGTGAACCGCGTGTGGGAGCAGTTCTTCGGCAACGGCATCGTGCGCACCAGCGACGACTTCGGGCTCCAGGGCGAGTGGCCCACGAACCCCGAGCTGCTCGACACCCTCGCCGTGCGCTTCCGCGACGGCGGGTGGGACCTGCGCGCGCTCGTCCGCGAGATCGTGACCAGCGCCACCTACCGGCAGACCTCGCGGGTGCGCCCCGAGGTGGTCGCGGCCGATCCGGGCAACCGACTGCTCTCGTACTTCCCGCGGCAGCGGCTCAGCGCCGAGCAGATCCGCGACCAGGCGCTGTACGTCGCGGGGCTCCTCGTCGAGCGTCCCGGCGGGCCGAGCGTGAAGCCGTACCAGCCCGAGGGCCTCTGGCAGGAGGTCGCGATGCTGCAGTCGAACACGCGCGTGTACCAGCAGGGCATGGGCGACGAACTGCACCGCCGCAGCATGTACACCTACTGGAAGCGCGCCGCGCCGCCGCCGACGATGCTCACGCTCGACGCGCCGACCCGCGAGTTCTGCACGACCAAGCGCCTCGTGACCAACACGCCGCTGCAGGCGCTCGTCCTGTGGAACGACCCGCAGTTCGTCGAGGCCGCGCGCATGGCGGCCGAGCGCACCATCCGCGCGCGCGCCGACGACCGCGCCCGGCTCGCCGACCTCTACCGCCGCGCGACCGGCACCACGCCGTCGGAGGCGATGTTCGAGCGGATGTCGCGCGTGCTCGCCGAGAACCGCGCCCGCTACGCGGCCAAGCCCGACGACGCCGAGAAGCTGCTCGACGTGGGCGAGGCCAAGAGCTCCGCCGACATCGACGCCGCGGAGCTCGCCGCGTGGACCATGCTTGCCAACGCCGTCCTCTCGAGCGACGCGACCATCGTGAAGGACTGACCGGAGAGCCACCAATGCCCAAGCAGCACATCAGCGCCACGCCCGCCGACGGACTCGAGGAGTACCTCCTCAACCTCACGCGACGCCGCTTCTTCGGCTCCGTCGCCTCCACGCTCGGCGCCGGCATCGGCGGCCTCGCGCTCTCGCAGCTGCTCGGCGAGCACCTCGGCGGCAGCGCCGCGGCCGGCCCGATCCTCGGCGCCGACGGCGTTCCCGCGGCCTTCGCCCCGGGCCCGCACTTCGCGCCCAAGGCCAAGCGCGTGATCTACATGCACATGGAGGGCGCGCCGAGCCAGCTCGACCTCTACGACTACAAGCCCGAGCTCACCAAGCGCTACAACGAGGACCTCCCCGACTCGGTGCGCAACGGCCAGCGCATCACCGGCATGACGAGCGGCCAGGCGCGCTTTCCCGTGGCGCCCACCAAGTTCCGCTTCGACCGCTTCGAGAACAACGAGGACGGCCTCTGGCTCTCCGAGGTGCTGCCGCACACCGGCGGCATCGCCAAGGAGATGTGCATGATCAACTCGATGCACACCCAGGCGATCAACCACGAGCCGGGCATCACCTTCTTCCAGACCGGCACCGAGCAGCCCGGCCGCCCGAGCTTCGGCTCGTGGATGAGCTACGGCCTCGGCAGCATGAACGCGAACCTTCCCGCGTTCGTGGTGATGATCACGCAGGGCGTGGGCAACATGCAGGCGCTCAGCGCCCGCTTCTGGGGCAGCGGGTTCCTCCCCAGCGAGCACCAGGGCTGCCGCCTGCGCTCGGGGCGCGACCCCGTGCTCTACCTGCGCGACCCCGACGGCGTGTCGCGCGAGGACCGCCGCCGCATGCTCGACCTCGTGGGCGAGCTCAACGAGGAGGAGTTCCGGGAGAGCCTCGACCCCGAGGTCAAGGCGCGCATCGCCCAGCACGAGATGGCGTACCGCATGCAGATGTCGGTGCCCGACCTCACCGACTTCTCCGACGAGGATGCGGCCACCCTCGAGATGTACGGCCCCGATGTCCACAAGCCGGGATCGTTCGCGGCGAACTGCCTGCTGGCGCGCAGGCTGGCGGAGAGAGACGTGCGCTTCATCCAGCTGTACATGCGCGGCTGGGACCAGCACGGCAACCTGCCCGGCGAGCTGGGTGCGCAGGCCAAGGCCGTCGACCAGGCGCAGGCTGCGCTCGTCAAGGACCTCAAGCGCCGCGGACTGCTCGACGACACGCTCGTCCTCTGGGCGGGCGAGTTCGGCCGCACGGTGTACTCGCAGGGCCAGCTGGCGCGCGACAACTACGGCCGCGACCACCATCCGCGCTGCTTCTCGATCTGGGCGGCCGGCGGCGGCATCAAGCCGGGCATCACCTACGGCAAGACCGACGAGTACTCCTACAACATCGTCGAGAATCCGGTCGAGGTGCACGACCTGCACGCGACGCTGCTCCACCTGCTCGGCGTCGACCACAAGAAGCTCGTCTACCGCGCGCAGGGCCGCGACTACCGCCTCACCGACGTGAAGGGCGAGCTGGTGCGCGGCATCATGGCGTGAGCGGGAGCGGGCGGCCGCGGCCATTTTCCCTGATTGTCCGTCGGATCGTGCCGATATCGTCGGCCACGATGCCTGCGGATCCGACCACGCTCATCCTCGACTTCGACTCGACGATCGTGTCCCTCGAGGGGCTCGACGAGATCGCCAGGCTCGCGCTGGCCGACGACCCCGACCACGAGGCCAAGGTGCTCGCCATCGAGGGCATCACCCGCGACGGCATGGAGGGGCGCATCGGCATCGACGAGTCGCTCCGGCGCCGCCTGTCGATGCTGCGCATCACGCGCGCGCATGTCGACGCCGTCGTCAAGCACCTGAAGAAGCACATCGCGCCGAGCTTCCGCCGCCACAAGGCCGCGATCCGGCGCAACGCCACGAGCATCTATGTCGTGAGCTCCGGCTTCCGCGACTATGTCGTGCCCGTGTGCGCCGAGCTCGGGATTCCCGCCGATCATGTCGTGGCCAACGACTTCGAGTGGTCGAAGGATGGCACCACGGTCGTGGGCTACAACGCGTCGTCGCACCTCGCGAAGCCGAAGGGCAAGCCCGCCGCCGTGAAGGCGCTCGGCCTGCAGGGCACCGTGATCGCCGTGGGCGACGGCGCGACCGACTGCGAGATCCGCGACGAGGGCGCCGCGCAGGAGTTCGTCGCCTACTGCGAGAACATCACCCGCGAGAACGTCGTTGCCCGCGCCGACCGCGTGGTGCGCAGCGTCGAGGAACTGCTGTGGATCTACGGCCTTCCCGGCGCGCCGAGCTTTCCCAAGTCGCGCATGGTGGCGCTCCTGCTCGAGAACATCCACGCCGACGCCGCGCAGCAGCTGCGCGACGAGGGCTACACCGTCGAGACGCTGTCCGACGCGCTGCCCGAGGACGAGCTCGCGCGCGCCATCAAGGGCGTGTCGATCCTCGGCATCCGCTCGAAGACGCGCGTGACCGCCCGCGCGCTGGAGGCGGCCGACCGGCTGCTGGCGATCGGCTGCTTCTGCATCGGCACCGAGCAGGTCGACCTCGCGCGCGCCGGGGGCCGCGGCGTGGCCGTCTTCAACGCGCCGTACTCGAACACCCGCAGCGTGGTCGAGCTCGCGATTGGCGAGATCGTCATGCTCATGCGCCGCGCGGTCGAGAGCGACCGCATCCTGCACGCGGGCGGCTGGCGCAAGAGCGCGCAGGGCTGCAGCGAGGTGCGCGGCAAGACGCTCGGCATCGTGGGCTACGGGCACATCGGCTCGCAGCTCTCCGTGCTGGCCGAGGCGATGGGCATGAACGTCCTCTACCACGACCTCGCCGAGGTCATGCCGCTCGGCAACGCGCGCAAGGCGAAGTCGCTGGGCGACCTCCTCGCCAAGTCCGACGCCGTGAGCCTGCATGTCGACGGCCGCCGCGAGAACACGAACCTGATCGGCGAGCGCGAGCTGCGCCGCATGAAGCAGGGGGCGCTCCTCCTCAACCTCTCGCGCGGGCATATCGTCGACCTCGCGGCCCTCGCGGCGAGCATCAAGGCGGGCCATGTGGGCGGCGCCGCGGTCGATGTCTTTCCCGCGGAACCGAACTCGAACAAGGAGCCGTTCGACACGCCCCTGCGCGGGGTGCCGAACGTCATCCTCACCGCGCACATCGGCGGGTCGACGGCGGAGGCGCAGCAGGGGATCGGCCTCTTCGTGGCCAACCGCCTGGTCGAGCATGTCAACACGGGCGCGACCGCCGGCAGCGTGAACCTGCCCGAGATCGCGCTGCCGCCCACGCCGCGCGCGCACCGCTTCCTGCACCTCCACCGCAACCAGCCGGGCGTGCTCGCCGAGATCAACGGCATCCTGGCCAGGCGCCGCATCAACATCCTCGGCCAGTCGTTGCGCACGACCGAGTCGGTCGGCTACGTGGTGACCGATGTGAACAAGTCCTACGACGACGCGGTGGTCGACGAACTCCGGGCGGTCGCGGGTACGATCCGCTTCCGCGTGCTCTACTGAATCCTGCCCGAACGGGGACGGATCGGGCGGAGCGGCGCATCAGGAGCGCCTCATGACCACACTTCGATCGTTCGCCGTCGCCGCGCTGTGCGCGCTGTCCACCGTCAGCCTTACCTCGGCGCAGGTCGTGGTGAAGGGCGTGCCGATCGGCGGTGCCGACGCGAAGGCCCTCCCGCCCATCGAGCGCAAGATCGACGCCAAGGCGAAGGCGATCTACGACCGCGCCAAGGCCGAGACGGCGAAGCTCGACGGGGTGCAGTTCGACGGGCAGATGCGGCTCGAGGGTGGCACCGATGGCATCAACGTCGGCATGCCCGAGGAGGTCCGCGCCCGCAAGCGCTACCGGATCCGCTTCGTGGGCGAGACTGGCGATGCCAAGCCCGGCATGCTTCCGCCCCACGCGGTGCGGATCGAGACGCTCGACGGCCCGCAGCAGGGTCGGGTGCTGGTGCTGAACGGCGGCAGGCTGCGCCAGATCGACGACAAGGCCAGGACCTTCGTTCAGGTTTCCGGTGCGGACGGCGGAAGCGCGCAGATGCTCTTCGGCATGGCCGCCTCGGCGTGCCCGGAGTGGTACCGCGGCATGTCGGCGCCGGTCGAGATGGGCGAGCCGGTGGTGCTCGAGCTCGTCGGCACCGCCACCGTCGACGACCTCGAGTGCGACCTGGTGAAGGTCGTGCGCGAGATCGAGATCGGCGTGGTCGATGGACCGGGCGAGGGCGACATGCGCACCGAGAAGATGCCGATGACCGAGACGATCGCCTTCGCGCGCGCCGACGGGCTGCCGCGTCGGTTCGGCATGGAGTTCCCCGGCGCGACGGTGGCCGCCGACGGTGAGGACGGCGGCGAGGACGACGCCATGCCCGCCATGCCGACGCCGGTGGTCACGCTCGTCGGGCTCAAGGTGTATCCGAAGGCCGCGGCCGGCGAGGCCGCGAAGGGCGCGGGGCCGAAGCTCGACGACGCGCTCTTCGCGCTCGAGAGCGCCGAGGCACTGAAGGAGAAGGGCTTCAAGGAGGTCGAGTTCGAGATGCCGGGCTTCCCGATGGACCTCGCTGCCGGCGACGGCGAGGGCGGCGACGCCAAGGCCGTGCCCGCGCCTCCCGGGCTCACGGTCAAGGTCGGCGACCCCGCGCCCGACTTCAAGCTCACCGACCTCGACGGCAAGGAGGTCACGCTCGCCTCGCTCAAGGGCAAGGTCGTGCTCCTCGACTTCTGGGCCACCTGGTGCGGCCCGTGCGTGGCGGCGATGCCGACGATGCAGAAGCTGCACGACGAGTACCAGTCCAAGGGCGTCGTGGTGCTCGGCGTGAACACCTGGGAGCAGAAGCCGCAGGCCGCGAAGGACTACATCGCCAAGAAGAAGTACACCTACGGGTGCCTCCTCAAGGGCGACGACCTCGCCAAGGCCTACGGCGTTCCCGGGATCCCGACGCTGGTGGTGATCGGCAAGGACGGCAAGGTCCTCGAGGCCGAGGTTGGCCTGGCCGACCCGACCGGCAACGCGCTCCGCAAGGTGATCGAGGCGGCGCTCAAGAAGTGACCTCGGCGACGGCCTCGTCGATGGCCGTCGTCGATGGCCGTCGTCGACGGCCTCGGCGAGAGCCCGCGGCGACGAACCGCTGTGACCGACCACGGCGACCAACAACGGCGACCGACCATGGCGACCGACCTCCGCGTCGGCGTCGGCGGTCGCACGGATGGGTGAACCCGCGGCGGGGACCGCGGTATGCTCCCGACCATGTCGAAGCCGACCCATCATGCGAGTCTCGTCCACGCGATCGCCGCCGCCCTCGCGGGCGGTGGCATCC
>CAMBUI010000172.1 GCA_945870915.1 Candidatus Kuenenia stuttgartensis
CGTGTGGGTTGAGACCGGCCTCGGGTGGAGATCCAGCCTGCGGAGACGGAACGGGCCGCGACAAGGACTGTCGGGGTGGGGTCTCGCGTGGTTCGGTCTACGCGGCTGATGTCAGATTCCGTGCTGCACTTTTCTGACAACAGAATTGCGGCGCTTCGAGAGATCGTGAGGGCTGACACCGGCCTCGTCTGGAAGTCCGGCCCGGCGAGTTGGAGGTTGATCACGTCGCGGAGGCGCTCGCGGTTCCGGTACCCGCACGCTATCCGCTTGATCCGCTGGACCCGCGCGTGCATCGACTCCGCCGCCTCGCCGTGGTGCTCGACGAAGACCTTGACCGTGCCGGCCGCGACGCCGAGGACCACGTCGGAGAATTGCCAGAGTGCGGAGATGCCGAGGATGTTGGCGTAGAGGTCGCGGTCGCGCATGCCGCCAAGATGCGGGCGGGACGGATCACGGCGAAGGCTGTCAGGGTTGGGTTACCCACACGAAAGCCTGAAGACCCCGAAAAATCACGGAGGGAATTCGCAGAAGATTCGACGCTGTGCTGCGGGAGGCGTGTTTCGATACCCAGCCGGCCGCGGTCTGATGAACGCCACCAAGTCAATCTCGTTGACACGGTTCGCAGTACAAGTACCCTGCCCGCCGCGCCATGCGCAGGAGGACATCCCGATGGCTGGAATCTACGACGAGGATCCAACCGATCTGCGTACACCCCGGAAAGCCAAGACGAAGGGCGGCGGCAAGCTGCTTCGGTTCGGCGAAGGGGTCCTTGGAACGCTTGGAGCACTCGCGGTCACATTCGTGGCCTGCTACGTCCTGGCGCTCGCCGTGCTGTGGATCGCAGGCCGGATGATCTCGATCGGCGGCGGCTCGGTGAGCCCGCTGATCGTGGCGGCGGTGCTCACCGGCGCCTTCTACTGGTACGACCGAAGCAATCCGTAGCACCGCCGACTTGGGGACTACCACCCGGGTCCGGATCTCACCTCGTCGTCGCTCCGGTGATGGATGACGTGTTTCGACGCCCTGCCGAGATCACGCGTAGCTGTGCAGCCCCGTGATCACGAAGTTGATCACGATCCAGTTGAAGAGCATGACCGCGGCGCCCACCACGGCGAGGACGGCGGTCCACATGCCCTTGTCCTTGACCTTGAGGCGCACATGAACGAGCAGGGCGAACACGATGAAGGTGTTCAGCGCGAAGACCTCCTTCGGGTCCCAGCCCCACGGGCGGCCCCAGGAGTGGTCGGCCCAGATGGCGCCCATCACGATGCCCGCCCACAACAGGACGAAGGAGAGCTCCATGAGCACCATCGTCACGCCGTCGAGGACCTCGCCGAGTCCGGCGCGGGTTCCCGTCATGCGCGCCTCGCCGTCCGGTCCGGCCACGATCAGGCTGCCGGCGCCGCCGACGCGCGCGAAGCTCGCGGCGCCGCCGAACATGCGGTGTCCCGCGTAGAGCACGCCCGACACCGCCGCCATGAAGATGAGCACGTAGCTGAAGATGATCACGTTGGTGTGGATGTACAGCCAGACATCGTGCAGCACCGGCATCATGTTGTTGATGCTCGGGTTGAGCTGCACGGGCAGGAAGTAGGCCGCCATCAGCGCCACCATCGCGCTCACGGCCGCGCCCAGCGCGAACATGCTGTACATCGCGCTGCGGCGCACGAACCACTCGATCGCGATCGCGCCGATGGCGCCGAACCACGCGGCCGTGGTGACCGCCTCGAACATGTTCGAGTTCGGCCAGCGGCCCGCGATGTACCAGCGGAGCATGACCGCCAGCGTGTGCAGCGCCACCGCGATGGCGAACACCGCGAAACCGGCGGTGCGCGCCCGCGGCCAGCGGTACACGAAGCCGAGGAGCAGCAGGATCGACGCCGCCATGTAGACCAGCCAGGTCTTCGTCATGTGGCCGTTGGAGAAGTACCAGTGCTCCCACGCGAGGCGGTCGCGCTGCGGGTAGCCGGCCGGGTCGATCTTCGGCAGTTCGGCGGCGAGCGCGGCGGCCGCGGCGTCCACGCCCGCGGCGTCGGCCTTCAGCCAGGAGTTGACGAGCGCCTTCCACGCGTCGGCGACCGCCGCGCGGGACGGTTCGGGGATGTCGCTGGGCGGCTCGGCCTTCTCGGCGAGCAGCAGCATCGCGCCCGGCACCAGCTCCTTGCCGTCGGCGAACATCACCTCGGCGATGCCGTGCCAGGGCTGCTTCGGGTCGCCGTCGCCGCGCGGCACCATCCGCAGGCGCGACAGCAGGAAGCGCGGGTCCTTCACGTTGAGCGCGCTCTCGATCGCGTCCACGGTCTTGGCCGTGCGCAGGAGATCGCTCTGCATCTCGCGGAGCACCGCGAGCACCTCGGGCTTGGAAAGCAGGGTCTCCGAGATGAGGCCGGTCTTGCGGAACGCCTCCATGCGCGCGCCCGTCGCGGGCAGGAGGTTGCCTGCGAGCACCGCGTCGGCGATGCGCGCGCGCGGACCGGCGCCCTTCACGAAGATCACGTCCTTGTCGCGGTAGGCGTCGGGACTGAACATCATGTCGAGGTACGTGAAGAGCGGCGACTGACCCGCGACCTGCCGAGGGCCCGAGACGAACGCCATGGTCTCGCTCGAGAAGCTCGAGAGGCTCTTGAGCCGTCCGTCGGACTGCACCGCGACGGTGGCGAGCGGCGTGAGGTCGACGCGCGCCGCGAACGGCCGCGCCTCGGCGTCGTCTGCGGCCGCTGCTGCGGCGGCACCCGTTGCGGGCGCGAAGAGGAGCGCGGCGAGGGCGAGCATCGCGACGGTCCCGCGCAGGGCGCACCACCGCGCGACCCACGCGGCGCGCGGCATCCTGGACAGCGACATGTTGGAGTGGACGGTGGAACTCACGACTCGACCTTCCTTCCGAGCGATGCGCGCACCTCCGCCTGGCGGCGGCGCTTGATCATCGGCTTCACGTAGAACGCGTAGATCATGCCCGCCACCGCGATGCAGCAGCCGAGCAGCTGGGTGTAGACGCCCTCGCGGTTGCCCACGCCGAGCACGGTGTAGTTGAGGCCCGCGCTCATCACCTCGCCCTCGCGGGGCCGGCTGTCCGGCGGATCCCACTGGGCCTGGAAGTACCACAGTCCGTCGTGCTCGACGGGGTTGTTCACGCTCACATCGACCGTGTCGCCCCAGGCGCCGGCCTCGCCGCCGTCGCGGAAGCGCAGGCGGCTCTTGTAGTCGCGGATCGACCCCTGCTCGCCGGTGAATCCACCCATGTGCGAGGTCAGCACGAACTCGTCGAGCGCGACATCGGTGCGCAGCGGCAGGCGCTGGCGCGAGAAGAGGAGCTCGACCTCGCGTCCGTCGGCGAGCCGCACCGTGCGCGGCTCGAACGGCGCGCGCCGCAGCGCGTCGCGCTCGCTGTCGAAGACCCAGCGGGTGAACGGCATCCAGAACGCCTCGCCGCCCGGGACCTCGACGCGCATCTGCGCGAAGGTCTCCATCGCGTCGCGCTGGCGCTGCGCACGCGGCACCACCAGCGGCTTGGTCTCGAACACGCCGCGCACGAACAGCTGCTCGACGCGCACGGTCACGCCGCCGCCGATCGGCGCCGACTCGCGCTCCTTGACCTCGGTCACGACCGGATCCTTGCCCACCGCCGACACCACGCGCAGGCGCCCCTCCTCGGGGCCATGCGCGATCACCACCAGCGCCAGGCCGTTGCCGGGATCGAAGGTGATGTCGATCGAGTCGTCCTCGAGCTTCGGGGCGCCGTGCGCGTCGGAGGCGTCGACCTCCTTCACATCGCGGGTGAGCGCGGGATTGTCGAACACCCAGCGGCGGAAGAGCCCCTTCGGGGTGCGGACCTCGAGGATCGCCAGCGCGACCGATCCGCCCGCGACCGGAACCGCGTCCTGCACGTTGACCACGCGGTACGCATACGGCGCCTTGCCGTCGACCTCGGAGCCCTTGATCTCGACGAACGGCGCGTCGGGGTTCGCGGCCGCGACCTCGCGGATCTGCTCGCGGACCTCGATGTCCTTCGCGGGAATGCGCACCACGATCGACGGCTGCCGGCGGAAGCGCTCGAGCTGCTGCTCGTTCTCCAGCGCCACGAAGCGGAGCAGGCCCTCGTCGGCCCTCGACTCCTGCGGGTCGCGCGCGATCAGCCGGTACGCCGCCTTCTGGCCGCGCTCGCTGGCGACCTCGACCATGGCGATCGGGTTGAACGGCGCGTTCGACCCGCCGTCGGCCACGCGGCTGCGCGGGATCGCGTAGCGCAGGTAGCCCGACACGCGGAACGCGACGTCCTTGAGCGGATCGTCGGCGGCCACCGCACCGACCTCGATGTCGATCGGGTCGACCGGAAGCATGTCGTCGCCGCCCGACTGGAACACATGGTCGCGGCTCGAGACGTAGTCGTTGTAGAGCGGCAGTCCGTCGATGGGCCGCTGCGTCCACTCCGTCGCGCCCTTGGGACGGATGTAGAGCGCCCACGACTTCGCCAGGTCGTTGCGCAGGTAGAACCACTCCTGCGGGTCGTACGCGAGGCTCATCGCGAGGCCCTCGTCGTAGATCGGCTTGCCGGTCTCCTTGACCGAGCGCTTGACCGGCTGCGTCTTGTCGGCGGTGAAGATGAGGTCCTCGGTGAGCTGCGGATACCCCGCGAGCACCTGCCGCAGGTAGCGCTTGCCCTCGCGCTCGACCGCGACGGTCACGCTGTAGGTGCGCTTGCCCTTGTCGTCGCCGGTGAGGAGCTCCCACGCCGGATCGACGCCGCGCACCTCGAACATCGTGCGCCGCGCGCCCTCGCCGACCTCGACCCGCTGCCCGGGCGACGCCACGAACTCGACCCGCTCGCGCTTGGTCGAGCCGTCGGCCTGCACGGCGTCGAACTCCGCGACCACGCGGCGTCGCGCGACCGGGGTGTCGCCCTCGACCTTGAGGCCGAAGTAGACGAACGACCCGATCACCAGCACGATGATGCCCGCGTGGATGCCCCACACGCCGTAGTTCACCGGCTTGAACGGAATGCGCCGGATGGTCGTGACCACGATGTTGACCGAGATCAGGATCATCATGAGGTCGAACGGCCACCAGTGGAACCACTCGAACTCGGTCATCTCGAGCCCGCGCCACTGGCGGAGCTGGTCGTGCGCCCAGTTCTCGGGGTCGAGGATGTTCCAGGTTCCCGCGTCGAAGTCGGGGTAGACGATGCCGGCCGACCCGATCGACGAGTAGACGAAGAGGATGGCGAGCAGCCAGATGCCGAGCTTGACGCTCGAGAAGAGGTCGAGCGTCCAGCCGGCCGCGCCCCGCCGCCACCAGGGCGCGCCGGATCCGGGTGTCGAGCTGGGCGTCGTCGAATTGGGCGTCGTCGAGGTGGGCGTCGTCGAGGTGGGCGTCGTCGAGGTGGGCGTCGTCGTCGCTGGCGGCGTCGTGTCGGGCGTCGTCATGGTTTCCTGCGGTCTTCGGGACGGTCGCGGGCGGGAAGGGACGGGATGCTACGCGGGGCGGAGGCATCGCGTACCCGCCGGGGGCGATCCGGTTCGATCCACTTTGCGTTCGGCAACCCGAATCGTCCGATGGACTATCATCGGCACCCCGCCGGAGGAAACACATGAATCACCTGAAGACCGCAGCACTCACCGCACTTCTCGCCACCTGCACCTTCGCGTCCGCACAGCAGGACGCGCCTCCGGCCGCCGCGCCCGCACAGAAGGCCCCCGCCGCCGCTGCTGCGGTCGCGATGGAGTACTGCGTCTTCCGCACCTCGAAGGGCGACATCGTGATCGAGCTCGACCGCGCCAAGGCGCCGGTCAGCGTCGAGAACTTCGTCGGCTACATCAAGGACGGCTTCTACGACAACACCGTCTTCCACCGCGTGATCCCCAGCTTCGTGATCCAGGGCGGCGGCTTCGACACCGGCGGCACCCAGAAGCCCACGAAGGCGCCGATCGCCAACGAGTGGAGGAACGGCCTCAAGAACACCCGCGGCACCCTCTCGATGGCCCGCACCAACAATCCGAACAGCGCGACCAGCCAGTTCTTCGTCAGCCTCAAGGACAACGTCAACCTCGACCAGCCGATCTCCGGCGGCGCCGGCTACGCCGTGTTCGGCCGCGTGATCGCGGGCATGGATGTGGTCGACTCGATCGCCGCCGTCAAGCGCGGCGTCCGCAACGGCATGCAGGACTGGCCGACCGCCGACATCGTGACCACCAAGGCCGAGATGCTCACCAAGGAGGCCGCCGACGCGCTGGTCGCGGCGAAGCAGGCTGCACCCGCCGCCGCCCCGGCCGCGGCACCCACCGCCCCGGCCGTCCCCGAAGCACCTGCGAAGCCGGCCGCGCCCGCCACTCCCGCCGCGCCCACCGCACCCGCGAACGGGCCGAAG
>CAMBUI010000173.1 GCA_945870915.1 Candidatus Kuenenia stuttgartensis
GATCGCGCTCGCGCTCGCGGGATGGCTCTTCCAGACCCGCCACACGAAGCCGCCCGCGGGCTCGGGTTCCGACCACCCGCGGCGCGGAGCGGCGAGCGCGGAGTAGGGACGCCGCGCGGAAGGTCGATCACGCCGCGCGGAAGCGCCAAGCCCGCCGAGCGTCGCGCCGAAAGCGGTTAGCATCGCGCCATGGACAGCTTCTCCTACCGTGACGGCGAGCTCCACGCCGAGGGCGTGCGCGTGCGCGACATCGCCGCCACCGCGGGCACGCCCTGCTACGTCTACTCGCGCGCCACGCTCGAGGACCACTACGACCGGCTGGTCGAGGCGTTCCGCCCGATCGACCCGCTCGTCTGCTACTCGGTCAAGAGCTGCGCCAACCTCGGCGTGCTCCGCGTGCTCGCCGCGCGCGGCGCCGGCATGGACGCGGTCTCGGGCGGCGAGCTCTACCGCGCCAAGGCCGCCGGCGTGCCGATGTCGAAGTGCGTCTACGCGGGCGTCGGCAAGACCGACCGCGAGATCCGCGAGGCGATCCTCGGCGGACTCGGCCTCTTCAACTGCGAGAGCGAGGAGGAGTTCGAGAACATCGCGCGCATCGCCCGCGAGCTCGGCCGCGAGACCCGCGTCGCGCTGCGCATCAATCCCGATGTCGACCCGAAGACCCACCGCTACACCTCGACCGGCAAGAAGGAGACCAAGTTCGGCGTCGACCTCGAGCGCGCGCGCCGCTTCTTCGCGACCTACGGACGCGACCCCTTCGTGCGCCTCGAGGGCCTGCATCTCCACATCGGGTCGCCGATCTACACCGTCGACCCCTACCGCGAGGCCATGGCGAAGACGGCCGCACTGGTCGACGAGCTCGCCTCCGACGGCTTCGCCATCCGCTCGATCGACCTCGGCGGAGGCTTCGGCGCCGACTACGAGAGCGCGCAGTCGCCGCCGCTCCGCGAGTACGCCGACGCGATCATCCCGCTCGCGAAGCCGCTCCACGACCGCGGCGTGCGCTTCATCCTCGAGCCGGGGCGCACCATCGTGGCGAACGCGGGGATCCTGGTCCTCGGCGTGCTCTACACCAAGACCTCGGGCGACAAGCGCTTCATCATCTGCGACGCGGGCATGAACGCCCTGCTCCGCCCGTCGCACTACGGCAGCTTCCACTTCATCTGGCCCGTCGCGCCCGGCGCCGCGATGACGCCCGCGCGCCGCACGCTCGACCCGAGGCTTCCCGGCACGGTCGCGCAGGACGTGGTCGGCCCGCTCTGCGAAACGGGAGACTTCCTCGCGCTCGACCGGGTGCTGCCCGCTTCCATCAGGCGCGGCGACCTGCTCGCGGTCTTCACCGCGGGTGCCTACGGCATGAGCATGGCCAGCCGCTACAACTCCTCCCCGCTCCCGGCCGAGGTGCTCGTGTCCGGCACCACCGCCGAGGTGGTGCGCGCCCGCGAGTCGTTCGAGACGCTCGTCGAGCACGAGCTCGCCTCGACGCCGCTGCCCATTCCCCACCACCCCGCCGCCGGCCGCGAAGCCGCCGTCTCCCACCACCCGTCGCCGGCCCCGGCGACCCTCGAACTCCCGGAAGGCGTGCGATGATCCTCTTCACCAGCGACCTGCTCTTCGGCAGCAAGATCCTCGGCGCCGCCCGCTACGCAGGCCTGCGCGGACAGGGCGTGCGCAACCGCGCGTCGCTCGCCCAGCACGCGCCCGGCGCGTCGCACTTCTTCATCGACCTCGAGGCCGAGCTCGCCGACGGCGAGTCGCCCGAGGAACTCCTCGACGCCGCGCTCGGCCACCCGCACCTGCGGGTCTTCGCCTTCGCCGGCCATGTGCAGGCGGAGAAGCTCCGCGCGGCGCAGGCGCGGATCGCCGCGGCGGCCGCGGCCAGGCGCGCGGCGGAGGCGTCCGCGGCGGAGGCCCTCCCCATGCACGAGGTCCACTCCCGCGGCTCGCTGAACGCGCGGCTCGCGGTGATCCTGCCGCCCGCGGCGGGCGCCTCGACGGAGCAGCGCTGATGGTCGGCCGCGAGGAGAACGGGATCTGGATCACCCTCAAGGAGTCGATCCACGCGGCGCCCGCAGAGGTCGCGTCCTGTGTTGCGAGCGCCGCGGGCCTCTGCCGCTGGCTGTCGGTGCTCGCCGAGTATCCGCCCGAGACCGGCGCGACGCTCGAGCTCTCCTGGGACCGCGAGTGGAACCGCTTCACCGATGTCAAGGTGCTCGCCTACGAGTGCGACCGCCTCAACGACGGCTACGCGCGCGTGAAGTGGGAGTGGTTCCCGTCGCCGCTCGACGAGACGCCCGTGCCGGTCGAGATCACGGTCACGCCGCTGGCCGACCGGGGCGGCGAGTCGGGCGGCGCCCGCGTGATCGTGCGCCACGGACCCTTCCCCGACGACGCCGACACGATGCTCACCGTCGCCGACAGCGCCGAGAGCTGGCGGTGGTACCTGTGCAACCTCCGCAGCGTGCTCGAGGCCAAGCACGACATGCGGGCGGTCCGGCCGCTCTGACCGGCACCCGCGCGGCGCCGGTTCCGCCCCCGTTTCACCGCGGATCCGCCTCGGTTTCCCCGCGGTTCGCGCGGGGGGCGCTGCCCTATACTGCGCGCCCCCATGTTCGAAAATCTGTCCGAACGCTTCTCGTCCGCCTTCCGCTCGCTCTCGGGCCGCGGCACGATCTCCGAGTCGAACGTGCGCGACGCGCTCGAGGAGATCAGGACCGCGCTCCTCGAGGCCGATGTCGAGCTCGGCGTCGCCCGCCAGTTCTGCGACGAGGTCATGGAGAAGGCCAAGGGCCGCGAGGTCACCAAGAGCCTCAAGCCGGGCCAGGAGCTCGTCGGCATCGTCCACGACGAGCTCGTCGCGTTCATGGGCCCCGAGGACTCGAAGCTCTTCCTCGTCGACCCGGCGCCGACCGTCATCATGATGTGCGGCCTGCAGGGCTCGGGCAAGACCACCACCTGCGGCAAGCTCGCCGCGTACTTCAAGAAGGCCGGCCGCTCGGTGCTCGTCGCCGCCGCCGACCTCCAGCGCCCCGCCGCGGTCGAGCAGCTGCAGCAGGTCGTCGAGGGCGTGGCCGAGCACGCGAAGGGCAGCGCCAGGATCAGCTTCTACGGCGAGCCCGACAAGTGCGCCGAGTACGGCAAGGCCGTGAACGCCGCCGTCGGCGTGTGCCGCCGCGCGGTCGAGAAGGCGCGCGCCGAGCGCTACGACGTGGTCATCCTCGACACCGCCGGCCGACTGCACGTGAACGACGAGCTCATGAAGGAGCTCGAGGGCGTGCGCGTGAGCGTCCAGCCGCACCAGATCCTGCTCGTGGTCGACGCGATGACCGGCCAGGACGCCGTGCGCAGCGCCAAGTCGTTCCACGACCGCCTCAAGGTCGACGGCGTCATCCTCACCAAGCTCGACAGCGACACCCGCGGCGGCGCCGCCATCACCGTCAAGAAGGTCACGGGCGCCCCGATCAAGTTCCTCGGCACCGGCGAGAAGTTCGACGCCCTCGACGAGTTCAGCGCCAAGCGCATGGCCGGCCGCATCCTCGGCATGGGCGACGTCGTCTCGCTCGTCGAGAAGGCCCGCGAGGAGGTCAGCGACGAGGAAGCCGAGAAGATGGCCGAGAAGCTCGCCAAGGGCCAGCTCACCATGGACGACTTCCTCTCGCAGATGAAGTCGCTCCGCCGCATGGGCCCGATGAAGCAGCTCCTCGGGCTCCTGCCCGGCGTCGGCAGCGCGCTCAAGGACGTCAACATCGACGACAAGCAGTTCGACCGCCTCGAGGGCATGGTCCACTCGATGAACGCCGCGGAGCGCAGGAACATCAAGCTCTTCAACAAGAGCCGCGTGCGCCGCATCGCCGAGGGCTCGGGCACGACCACCGCCGAGGTCAACCGCCTCACCTCGCAGTTCGAGATGGTGCAGAAGATGACCGCGAGCCTCGCGTCGGGCGGCATGGCCGGCCGCATGCAGGCCGCCAAGCAGATGGCCGCCTCGGGCGGCATGCCCGGCATGCCGAACCTCCCCGGCATGAACTTCAAGGGCTCGAGCGCCACCGTGTCGCCCAAGGCGAAGTTCAAGCAGCGCAAGAAGTGACGCGCGCATGAAGACGCGCGAGCTCGACTACGACTTCGACCCGTCGCTGGTCGCGACGGCGCCCGCCTCGCCGCGCGACGCCGCGCGTCTCATGGTGGTCGACCGGGCGCGCGGCGCGATCGACCACCGCCTCGTGCGCGACCTGCCTTCGATCCTGCGCGCGGGCGACCACCTGTTCGTGAACGAGACCAGCGTGCTGCGCGCGCGGCTCTCGCTGCACGACGACCCGCGCGGGCGGCACACCGAGGGCCTCCTGCTCGAGCCGGCCGCCGAGCCGGGAGCCTGGCGCATCCTGGTGCGGCAGGCCAAGCGCTTCTCCGACGGCGACCGGCTCGCCCTGCGCGACGCGACCGGACGCGACCACGGCGACGCGGTCGAGCTCGTCCGGCGCGACGCCGAGGCGTGGATCGCGCGGTTCCACGCAGGCCCCGCGGGCGGCGACATCGCGGCGATCCTCGAGCGCTCGGGACTCACGCCGCTGCCCCCCTACATCCTCAAGGCGCGCCGCGACCGCCACGAGGACATCGACGACGACGACGACCGCAGCGAGTACGAGACGGTCTACGCGCGCGCGAGCGAGCGCGGCTCGGTCGCGGCGCCGACGGCGGGACTCCACTTCACCGACGGACTCCTCGCGGCGCTCGAGGCGCGCGGCATCGCGCGCAGCGCCGTCACGCTGCATGTGGGCGCCGGGACCTTCAAGCCCGTGGAGGTCGACGACCTCGCCGATCATCCGATGCACCGCGAGCGCTTCGCGGTGTCGCCGCGCACGCTCGAGGCGATGCGCGCGCTGGTCGCTGCGCGCGCCGCAGGCTCGGCGCGCATGGTCGCCGTCGGCACCACCACCGTGCGCGCACTCGAGAGCCTTCCCGCCGACGCCCTCGCGCAACCGACCGGCGCGGCGTCGGCGGCGGCCATCGGCGGCACGACCGACATCCTGATCTCGCCCGGCTTCCGCTTCCGCTTCACCGACGCGCTGCTCACCAACTTCCACCTGCCGCGCTCGACGCTGCTCGCGCTCGTCGGCGCGTTCACCGGCATGGAGCTCATGCGCGAGGCCTACGCAACCGCGGTGCGCGAGCGCTACCGCTTCTACTCCTACGGCGACGCGATGCTCGTCGTGTGACCGACCCGCGCACGCCCCGGCCCAACGTGGGTGCCCGCAGACGCCAGTCTGCGGAACGGATGACCCGCGACCACCACCCGCACACCGCGCCCGCGGCCCTCACGCCGCGAACGGGGCCAACTCCGCCGGCAGCCGACGAATCCCGCGCCGCGTCGACTTGGCCACCGCGTACCGCATCGAACGCTCGTACCGCCGCTGCACGGTGCCGTCGGTGGGCACGCCGAGCTCCACCATGCGGTCGATCGCATACCGCCAGGCGTGGAATTCCTCGAGGCAGCGCGGCCGGTACACGCCGAGGCCGATCACATGGTGGCCCACCTCGTGCAGGAAGATCGCCAACCGCAGCGGGCTGGTGGGATACGGCGACTCGATGGTGCGCTCCTGGTGGCCGTCGCGAAAGATCCGCAGCGTGGCGAGGCCCGACAGCGAGCGCCGCCAACAGCGCACCCGCAGGCCGTTCGCGGTGAGGAACGCCTCGACGATCGCGTCGTAGCGCCGCTGCACCGGACGCGCATGGTCGATCCCGCGCGGAGGCTGCGGCATCACCTTCTTGCCATCGATCCGCGCGTGGACGAGCCGGAGCACACCGGGCAACGCCGTGGGATGAACCCGCGCCGTGGGATGAACCCGCGCCGTGGGCTGAACCCGCGCCGCGGGCTGCACTCGCGCCGCGGGCTGCATCTCCACACCCGACGGCACCTCGCACACCAGCGGCAGCGTCGGAGGCGCGCCGTCGGCCATCGGTTGCGGCCGTCCCTGCGGACGGCCCGAGCCCGGCGGCTTGGGACGCGCACGGACACCGCGCGGTCGCGGCTTCTCCCGCACCATCGTCGTGGCAAAGTCGAACAGCAGCTGCTCGAACGGCATCGACGCCGTCTATCGGCGTTTGCGCCCCGCAGTCCTCAACCACCCGAAGTCTTCAACCACCCGAAGTCTTCAACCACCTCGCTCGCCGAACCGCCGCATCCGCCTCAGCCCGGCGCGAGCGGCCGCACCGGAGCCCCGACCAACTGCCGCCGGCCGCGCACGAACTCCCCGAACGCCATGCGCTTGCCGCCGAGCGGCTGGACCTCGAGGATCTCGATCGCGCCGTCGGCCGCGCGCACGCG
>CAMBUI010000174.1 GCA_945870915.1 Candidatus Kuenenia stuttgartensis
CCGGCGAATCCGTGGGGCGGCGCGAGCCTCGAGTGGCAGTGCACCTCGCCGCCGCCGCATGACAACTTCGCCACGACCCCGCGCGTGGGCGACTGCTACGACTTCAGCGCCGTCAGCTGGGACGAGAAGCAGCAGGGTTACGTCGTCGATGTCGAGGCGCATGTCGCCGCGGCCCAATCCGGAAAGGCTCACTGATCGTGTCGCACTCCGCACCTCACGCTGACTCGCACGGCCACGACGCCCACGGCCACGACGCGCACGGCGAGCACGCCAAGTACCCGTTCCTCGCCCACCACTTCGACACGCCGCTCCAGCAGTTCGAGTCCGGCAAGCTCGGCATGTGGGTGTTCCTCGCCACCGAAGTGCTGTTCTTCGGCGCGCTGTTCGTGATGTACGCGATCCTGCGGTTCAAGGACCCGCAGGTCTTCTCGTACGCCGCGAACTACCTCGACACCATCCTCGGCGGCATCAACACCTGCGTGCTGATCCTCTCGAGCCTCACGATGGCGGTCGGCGTGCGCGCGGCGCAGACCAACAGGAAGGGCCTGCTCTCGCTGTGCCTCGCGCTCACGCTCGCGGGCGCGATCGGCTTCCTCGTGATCAAGTACTTCGAGTACGCCCACAAGTTCCACCTCAACCTGAAGTGGGGCCAGTCCTTCTACCAGCCCGCCGACGAGGCGACCGCCGCGGCCGTCAAGGTCGAGCAGAAGCCCGTCGACAACCCGGTGCTCGCCATCGCCTCGCCGAATCCCTCGGCCGGCGCCGAGCCCGCCGCGCTCACGACCCTGCCGCCCTCCGACAAGACGGCGATCGCCGCTCCCAAGGCGGGTCCGGACGGCGTCGCGACCGCGCAGATGGTCGCCGCCACCGACGCGACCGTGCACGCGGCGCATCCCGAGGGCGCGCACCTGATGGACCCGGCGATGCCGCCGAACACCCATCGCTTCTTCGCCATCTACTACCTGATGACCGGCCTGCACGGCATCCACGTGCTGATCGGCGTCGGCGTGATCAGCTGGCTGCTCTGGGGTTCGCTCCGCGGGCGCTACGGCAGCAACTACTACACGCCCGTCGACCTCGTCGGCCTCTACTGGCACGTCGTCGACCTGGTGTGGATCTTCCTCTTCCCGCTCTTCTACCTCATCCACTGACGCGTGATCCGACCGTCCGGCCAACCGATCCCACCCGATCGAAACCAACCCGACGCGACCGCAACCCGACAGGACTCCACCATGGCTTCCCACGCAGCGGCTTCCCACGCAGCACACGATTCCCACGGCCACGGCCACGGCCACGGACACGGCGAGGGCCATCCGCTCGTCGGCCACCTCGTGCCGTACTCGACGCTCTTCGCCACCGGCGGCGCGCTCCTCGTGCTCACGGTGATCACCGTGGCGGCGCGCTACGTCGACCTCGGCGAGGCCAACATCTACCTCGCCATCGGCATCGCGGTGATCAAGGCGACGCTGGTGTCGCTGTTCTTCATGCACCTCCGCTGGGACCGGCCCTTCAACCTGATGGTGCTGGTCGGCAGCATGCTGTTCGTCGTCCTCATGATGGTCTTCTGCATGATGGACGTCGGTCAGAACATGCCCTCCGAGAACACCGGCAACCCGAAGAACGTGCAGACGTACCTCGATGCCAACGCGCCCTTCGCGCCCGTGACCTCCAAGAAGTAACGCCGCCGAAGTGAAGGATCCCTCCACTCCGTTCGACGACCCGAGGGCCCGCTTCCAGGCGGGCCTTTTCGGCATGTGGCTCTTCCTGATCGCGCTCGGCGTGCTGTTCGTCGCGACGATCCTCGGCTACCTCGTGGTGCGGATCGACAACGGCGACGCCTTCATCCCCGAGGGTGCTCCGCGCCCGCCGGCGCTGCTCCTCGCGAGCACCGCCGCACTGCTGCTCTCGAGCGTCACCATGCAGAAGGCGCTGCGGGCCGGTCGGGTCGGCGACCCCCGGCAGGGTGGCCTGATGCTGGCGACCCTCGTCCTCGCGGTCGCCTTCCTTGCGGCGCAGGGCTTCGCCTGGCGCGAACTGCTGGCGCAGCAGCTCACCGTGAGCGACAGCCTCTACGGGTGGACCTTCTATGTGCTCACCGGGCTGCACGCGCTGCATGTGCTGGGCGGGCTGCCGCCGATGGTCGTGACAACGGTGCGCGCCTCGCGCGCCGCCTACACGGCGGAGAACCACCGCGGAATCGCGTACTGCGCGATGTACTGGCACTTCCTCGACGGGGTCTGGCTGGTGCTCTACGCCACGCTGTGGCTGGGAAGCCGCTAGCGCGGGTGACGGAGTTGCGTCGTGCCCAAGGCGGCGGCAGTCCTCGGCCGTTGCGCCCGGCGACCACCGCACCCGCGACCACCGCACCCGTGACCACCGCACCCGGCGACCACCGCACCCCAAAAGCGACAGCACCATCCCTTGTTCAGCACATGGCTGTTCGCGGAATGGCACTGTGCGCCGATCTGATCTGTGACACCGAGGCGATGGCGCCTGCGGCTCTCTTCACCCAAGCCGACGCTCAAGAGAGATCGACGGCAAGCTTCCATGCGACATACGCGACAAAACCCGCCCTCGAATGCCACTCGAATTCAAAAAAGTTCCCGATGGCCGGGTCTGGGGGCCCTCCGGGTCCCGAATCACCCCCCGCGGCACCCACGATTATGGACGACGCTCACGGAGCGACGAGGCTGAACGGTTCCCGCGGCGCGGCGACGGACTCCAGCGCGAAGTAGAGGCAGGGGACCGTGACCAGCGGCGCCCCATCGACGCGCGCGAGGCGCGCGACCGCGGGTCCGGCCGGGACATGGCACTCGAGCTCGACCCCGTCGACGGTGAACCGGTGACGGCGCTCGGACTCGGCCTTGGCGACCACTGCCTCGACGGGCAGCGCCTTCCACCCCGATTCGAGCCTGAACGCGATCATCGGGCTCTTGAGCCGGAGTGCGGCTGCGGCGAGCGAGGCCTCGGACGGAAGTGGCGCCGCGGGGTACTCGAGGTTCGGCCCGAGGAAGTACCGCGCGTACGAGATCTCCTTCATGCGGCGGATCATGGCCGGGTCGCGCAGCGTGACCGTCGTCGTCGGGTGGAGCGCGAGCCAGTCGGCCCAGGTGGTGATGCACGCGCCCGGAAGCGGCTCGAGCACGGCGCCCGAGGCCGCCAGGGGACCCGCGATGGCGCGCCGCTCGAGCTGCAGGAACAGGCTCGGCACATGCGACTTGGCGTCGACACCCTCGGCCGACTTGTCGCAGAAGACCAGGTTCGAGTCGACCAGCAGCCCGCTGACCTCGAACGCGCGGGCCACGCCGCCGACGCGGCGGTCGAACAGCAGCACCGCGTCGCACAGCGGCGAGTAGGTCGCGGCGACGGGAATGCCCGCGACCGTGTCGTTGACGACCTCGTGCGCATTGAGCATCGAGAGCGGCCACGCATGCGGCTGTCCGTTGACGACGGCGCCGATCACGCGATCGGTCGTCACCAGGTACTTCGGGCGGTTCTGCTCGTTGTAGACGACGATCTCGGCGCCGCGCAGGTGGTTCGGATCGTCGAGCGACGGCAGGAACCCGCGCGGATTGCCCGAGGGCGTCAGCTCCTTGCGATCGATGAGCAGCGTGGAGAGATCGAAGCCGTAGCTCTCGAGGGTGCGGCCGTCGCCGATCGGATGCCGCCCAAGCAGCGGTCCCAGCAGGCTCCACCCGAGGAGCAGCGCGACCAGGACGCCCGCAAGGGCGATGACCCAGCCGCCGCCGGCGAAGGTGAGCGTCGGCGAGCTGCGGGTGCTGCGGTTGGCGTCGTTGTTCATGGTGTGCGAGGCTCCTGTCGGGGCGCTTCGGCAGCCGTCGTCGGAGCCTCCTCGACGGTCACCCCGCCGCGGCCGCGGAAGAGCGACTCGAGCGAGCTCGGTCCGCGGTCGAGCGTCATCGCCGCCAGCACCACCGGGAGGTAGGTGATGCTCGCGAGGAACACCCTGCGGGCGCTGCGGTCGTCGCGCTGCCTGAAGAACACGAACGACAGCCAGCAGAACCCGATGCCCGCGATGGCGCACACCGCCGCGCTCCAGTGGCCCGCGAGGCCGAGCCGCGTCGCGCTCAGCCCGAGCGGGATCAGCGGCAGGGTGGTGAGCACCACGACCTGCGCCGTGATCTCGCCTCCGTGGTCGCGCACGGGGAGCATCGCGTGGCCGCCGCGCGCGTAGTCCTCGCGGTAGAGCCACGCCAGCGCGAGGAAGTGCGGGATCTGCCACACGAACAGCAGTCCGCCGAGCAGCCACGCGCCGGGATCGATGCTGCCGGTGACGGCGGTCCAGCCGATCACGGGAGGGATCGCGCCGCACACCGCGCCGATCAGCGTGTTGAAGGTCGTGCGCGGCTTGAGCGGCGTGTAGAGGAGCGCGTACAGCAGGATGTTGATCGCGGCGAGCGCTGCGGGAAGCAGCCCGACCATGAGCGCGATGAGCGCCGCGCCTGCGTAGCCGGTGAGCAGCGCCGCGGTGAACACCGCGGCGGGATGCACCTGCTTGGCCGGCAGCGGCCGTCCGCGCGTGCGCAGCATGAGCGCGTCGCGCCGGCGCTCGAACAGCTGGTTGAACAGCGATGCGCTCGCGGCGGCGAGGGCGGTGCCGGCGCAGGTCCAGCCGAGCTGCGCCCAGTCGATCGGTCCGAGTTCCGCGAGTGCGAACCCGACGGCGGTCGTGACGAGCACGAGCGCGTTCAGCCGCACCTTGGTCAGCTCCGCCCACACGCCGAGCACGCTCTTCGCGCGCGGCGTCGGCGCGCCACGCGGATCCGCCGCGACGGCGGGATCGACCGGTTCGTTGGCGGCGCTGGTGTTTTCGGCGGATGCGGACATGAGCGGACGGAGGGGAAATCCTACTATAGACGCCCCCGCGCGGCGCGAAGTCGCGGAAGGAAGCATCCGCATGATCCCACACCTGCTCACGACGGTCCTCCACGCCACCGCAACGCAGGTCGATGCCGCGGCGACGCCCGCGTCCATCGCCGAATCGTCCGGTGCCTCGCCGTCGACGGCGGCCGGGCTCCTCGCGCTGGTCGGACTGTTCGTGGCGGGCGCCGCCCTGGTGCTGGTCGCGACGCGGTTCATCGGCACGCTGCACCTTGCGCTCGGCTTCGCGACCACGGTGGCGATGTGGGCGCTCGGCTACATCGCGATGATGGCGCCCGGACTTTGGCTCGGCGAGGCGCTCTTCGTCGCGACGCTCGGCATGCCTGTCCTGTTCGGGGCGGTCGCGCGGCGCGCGGGAGCCTCGGCGGTCAAGGTCGGGCTGGTCTCGGCGTTCGCGAACCTGCTGATCATCGGAGCGTTCCTGCGCGACGAGCAGGGGGGATCGGCCGCGGCTCCCGCCTACTACGTCGCCGGACTCTTCGCCGCGAGCGCGGGGCTCGCCTGGCTGGGTGGCGCGCTCGCGCGCAACGCGCGTCCGCTGGCGCTGCCCGCGACCGCCGGGCTCTTCGCACGCGTGGCGGCGGTCACCATCTTCCTGCTGCTCGTGACCGGCGGCCTGGTGACCGGACTCGAGAGCGGCCTTGCCGTCCCCGACTGGCCGAACTCGTTCGGCCACAACATGCTGCTCTATCCGATCAGCGAGATGAAGGGCGGGATCTACTACGAGCACGCGCACCGGCTCTTCGGGATGCTTGTGGGCACCACCGCGCTGGTGTTGGTCGGCATCGTGTTCCGCGAGGAGCGGCGCGCCTGGATCCGCGCCCTCTCGGTGGCGTTCCTTGCGATCGTGTGCGTGCAGGGCCTCCTCGGTGGACTGCGCGTGACCGGCACGCTCACCACCGCGACCGCGGGCACCGAGCTGCAGCCGAGCACGCTGCTCGCGATCGCCCACGGCATGTTCGGGCAGATCGTGTTCGCGACGGCATGCGTCATCGCGGTCGTGACCAGCAACGCATGGAGGAACGCCGTGCCCGCCGCCGGCATCGCCGACGCCGCGCGCGTGCGCGCGCTGCCGATCGCGCTGGTGGCGGCGCTTCTCGTGCAGCTCTTCCTCGGCGCGAGCTACCGCCACCTGCAGATTCCTCCGCACGACGGGCACGCGGCGGTGCATCCGGCATGGCCGATCTGGGGGCATGTGGCAGGCGCGTTCGTGATCCTGGTGCTCGCCGTGGCCACGGGTGCGATCTGTTCGAGCCGCGCGCGCGAGATCCCGCTGGTGCGCATCCTCGGCAAGGGCATGCTGCACGCGGTCGGGCTCCAGTTCGCGCTGGGAATCGGCGCACTCGTGGTGGTGCTCATCCGCGTCGACGCGGCGATCCCC
>CAMBUI010000175.1 GCA_945870915.1 Candidatus Kuenenia stuttgartensis
GACGACTCGCCGCCGAGCCGGACCTCGACCTCCACGCGGACATCCGCAGGCGCGGGTTCGGCGAGCGCGATCTCGGCGGTGAAGACCAGCTTGTCCGCGCGCGAGCCGCCGCTCGACGGCGGGAGCGGCCGCGGGAGCCCGTACCGCGCGACGACGGGACCGGCGAGTTCGACGCGCGCGAGTCCGAGCAGCGCGCGCTCGGTGCCGCGCACGGAGAACGCCTGCTCGACACCGAGGTGGAGATGCGCGTCGGGAACGGTCAGCGTCGGGCGCGGCAGCGCGCCGAGCGGCACGACCTCCGCGCCACCGAGCAGACCGGCGATGGGATTCGCGGCGCTGTTGTCGTCGGTGCGCGCGGGTCGGACGCCGGCGAGCAACGGATCGAGCAACTGGAAACCCCACCCCGCCGCGCGGTCGAAGCGGAGGTCCTTGCCGTCGACGATCGATCCATCGGCGACCCACAGGCGCAGGCCGGCCGCGCGCGTGGCGCCCGACTCGGCAAGCGCGATCGCGCCGATCCGGTCGAGCGAGATGCGCCGTTGGGCCTCGCCTTCGGAGCCAGCGGCGGGATCGAGCACGACGTCGAGCCCGAGCGCCGCGACGAAGCCGGTGGCGGTGTCGCCGTTGAGGAGCAGCACGGTGTCGGCGTCGGCGCGGCGCGGGGGCACGCGCGAGCCGACCAGGCGCATGGTGGCGATGTCGTCGACGGTGATCGGGATCGCGCCGATCCAGCGGTGGTCCCAGTAGTTGGTCGTTCCGGTGGCGCGGAAGGTGCCGGGAAGCCGCTGACCCGCGGCCGTCTCCAGCATGCCGAGGTTGAGCGGGGCGGAGTTGGACGCGGTCGCGTCGTCCCCATCACCGGCGCGGCCCGGGGCGCCGCGCTGCACGATGAACGCGGCGATGCCCGCGCAGGGAATCGCACGCTCGGTTCCGGAGGCCGCATCCGCGATGGTCCACTGACCGGCGTCGGCCGAGCGCAGCGTGCCGTCGATCCACTCGCCCTCCACCGACAGGACGCGGACAGGCATCTGGATCTCGTCGCCGTCGACACGGGCGCCGGATCCTGCCGCGAGCATGGCCACGCCCGCGAGCGCGCCCGCGACCGCGGCGAGGACGCCGGTCGGCCTTGGCATGTGCGGGATTCGCGGTGCTGCACCCATGGTGGACTCCTGTCGTCAGCGCTGGAAGATCGGAAGGTAGCGCTTCGGCATCTGGAGGACGATGAGCGCCATCGCCGTTCCGTAGGCGTTGCCGTTCTGGCCGTCGCTCCAAGAGCCGTCGGCGCCCTGGCGCGCGAGGAGCTCCTCGCGGATCGCCGGCCACCACGCGCGCCAATGCTCTCCTCCGGCGAGGTACATCGCCTGCACCGCGTAGTAGTGGCCGTAGAAGTAGTGGGGCTGCATCGACATCGACATCGCGGGACCGCCGTTGCCCGCGCGCGGGAAGGCGCTGCGCTTGAGGTACTCGAGTCCCTTCGCGATCGACTCGTCCTCGTAGATGCCGGCGTAGTAGAGGCTCGCGATGCCGGCGGCCGTCCTCGGCCACGCGGAGCCGCCGGCATCGCGCATGTAGCGGAAGCCGCCGTCGGGGTTCTGGCACTCGCGGACATAGCGCACGGCGTCGTCGATCGTCGACTTCGGCACCTTGATGCCGGCGTTGCGCGCACTGCGGAGGCCCATGATCTCGCAGATCGTGACCGAGACGTCGGCGTCGGCCGGGACGGGGTTGTAGCGCCAGCCGCCCTCGTCGTTCTGGCTGGCGACGATCAGCTGCACGGCGCGCACCAGCGCGTCGCGCACCCGGTCGTCGTCGCTGTTCATGCCGTACACCTCGCCGAGGAAGAGCGTGGCGAAGCCGTGTCCGTACATCGGGCCGTGCGTCTCGTCGGAGACCAGCAGCCCGGTCTCGCTCGCGTGCGAGAGCACGAAGTCGAGGGTCTTCTGAACGCAGTCGCCGAAGTCGCCGCGGCCGGGCACGTTGCCGTCGGCCATGAACGAGATCGCGCAGAGGCTCGAGACTCCGATGTGCTCGCCGTAGCGGCCTTCGCCGAACGACCCGTCGGCCTTCTGCACGCGCCGCAGGTACTCGAAGCCCTTGCGGACGGCCTCCTCGAGCTTCGGGGTGATCTCGGCATCGGCGGGGGCGTTCTCCGCGCCGCCGGCGCTGGAGGCCGCGGCGCCGGCGGGCGCTCCCGGCTTCGACGCCGGTGTCGCGTCGCCGGTCGGCCTCGCGGTGGGCGGTGGGGGGGTCGTGGTGGCCGGGGTCGTCGCGGGCGTGGTCGTCACGGGCGTGGTCTGGTTTCCCGCGCCCTGTTGCGCCGGGCTCTCCGACGTCTTCTGCATCGGCGTCGCGGCGACCAGCATGGCGCCGAGCGAGCACGCGAGGATCGTCGTGGCGATCGACGCGCTCATCGCGAGGCCTCCTCGGCGAGGCGGCGGTAGTACTCGCGCGTGAGGCGCTCGTAGATCGTCGAGACGCGGTCGCGGCGACCCTGCAGCACGAGCTCGCGCACGCGCTCGGGCAGCTGTCCCCACTCGATGCGGGTCTCGCTGAGCTCCTGGCCCTCGGCAACCGAGTCGTCGCGCTGCGCGTCGCTCGACGACTCCTGGGGATCGCCCGACGGCTTCGATGTCTCGCCCGACTGGCGCGATGGGCGCGGCTTCTGCTGCTGGCCGTTCTGCTCGGACGGATCCTGCTTCTGGTCCTTGCCGCCCTGCTTCTGCTGCTGCTTCTTCTTCGAACTCGACGACTTCTTGCCCTGCTGCTTCTGCGCCTCCTCGAGGAGCCGGTCGAGCGTCTTCACGACCTCCTCCTGGATGCGCTGCGTGCCGAGGCCCGGGTCCTTCGAGTCGGTGAGCCGGTCGGAGGCGCTCTTCATGCCCTCGACCATGCGCTGGACGAGATCCTGCATCGAGGCCTCGTTGAGCGATCGCTCGAGACGCTTCTCCTGCTCGCGGCGAGCGGCGTCCTCGGCGCTCTCGGTGGCGGCGCCAGCGGCGGCATCGCCCTCACCCTGCGCGCCGGCACCGGACTTCGGCACGCCGAGCAGGTCATCGAGGGAGCGCGGCTCGTCCTTTCGGGCGGGGGCGGGATTCGACGGGGTATTCGGCGGGGTGCTCGGCGGGGTGCTCGGCGGGGGCGGCGTCGCGGGTGTGGTCGGCGCTGTCTGCGTCGGAGCCGCCTCCTGACCAACCGCGCCCGATCCCAGCGCGGCGGCGATCAGCAGCGTGCAGGCGCGCGAGACCCCGCGGGCGGGACCGCGGTGGAACCGAACGAGGCGCGGCGGATGCGACGGCATGTCTTGAGCGTATCGGTGCGGCATCGGGATCACCCACGCGGATTCGGGCTTTTTTCGATCGATGCCCCGCCTTCGGGCGGAGCCGGCGGCGCATCCCCCGCGGGTGGAGTCACGACGGGACCATCGCGCTTGGGCGCGATCTTGTCGGCGATCTTCTGGCCGAGCTCGAGGATGCGCTGCTGGCGAGCGGCGATCTCGGCGAGGCGCTGCGCGCGCACGACCGCGTCGAGCTGCGCGGCCCCCTCGGCGAACGCGCGCGTGCGCTTGGCGAGCGAGTCCTGCATCGCGCGGAGGAGCTTGACCTCGGCGGCAGGGGGCACGGTGCCGCCCGACTGCTGGTCGCCGCCCTCGCCACCGCCCTGGCCTTCCTGCTGCTCGCCGAAGGCGTCGTCGTCCTTCGGCTGCTGGCTCTCGTCGAGCGCGCCGACGATGGCGCTCAGGATCTCGATCGCCTCGTCCTGCGCGGGCAGCGCCTCGGCGGGACGGCCGCCGCTGAGCGACTCCTTGGCGCCGGCGAGCGCGGAGTCGAGCGCATCGTGCAGGTCGACGAGCGCGTCGGACGACTGGACATCCTCGTCCTTCTCGCGGAGGCCGGAGATCGCGGTGCGGAGCTCCTCCTGCGCGGTGCCGAGGCGGCGGCTCTCGATGAGCTCGCGGCGGCCGAGCGGCTTTCCGTCGGCGGGCACGATGCCGGAGGCGGAGCCGCGCAGGCCGGCCTCGCGCTCGAGGAAGTCGCGGTAGGTGGCGATGAGCTCCTCGCGCTTCTCCTGCTCGGCGCGCTGCTCGGCGCGGTCGGCGGCTTCGTCGGCCTCGACGAGCGCGTCGTTGAGCGCCTTGATCGCGGCATCGACGGCGAGCGTGGTGTCGTCGCGGTCGAAGGGCTCGGCGCGCAGGTTGCCCGCGACCTTCGCGAGGCTTCCGGCGGCGCCGTCGAGCGTGCGGGCGACGCGTGCGGCCTCGCGTCCGGCGGCGCGCGCGTCGGAGGCGACGCCGCGCACGTTCTGCGAGAGCTTGCCGGCGCCGAGCGCGGAACGCTCGCGGTCGGCGTCGGACTCGGCGCCTGCGCCCACCGCGGCGACCTCGGCGCGCACCGACTCGGCCTGCTCGAGCAGGCGGCGGATCGAGTCGGCGAGCGACTCGAGCTGGCGGGCGAGCTCCTCGGCGCGCACCTTGCGGTCCTCGTCGAGGGCCTCGGCGGCCTTCTGCAGCGCGGCGGCGGCGCGGTCCTGCGCGTCCTTCGACTGCGCGAGGCGGTTCTGCTCGGAGTCCTTCGACGCCTGCTCCATCTCCTCGCGCACCTTGCCGTCCTCGGCGGCGCGCGCGGCCTCCTCGAGGGCGCGCGACTGCTGCGGATCGGCCTCCTTGAGTTCCTGGGCGCGCTCGCGGAGCTCCTGCACGACCTGCTCGGCCTCGGCGGCGGCCTGGCGCTGCTTGTCGGCGAGCGCGTCGATCTCGGCGCGCGCGTCGGGGGAGAGCTCCTCGCGCGACTCGCCGTTCGAGCGGCGCGCGGCCTGGTCGGTCTCGCGCGCCGACTGTCGGATCCGGTTGGCGAGCGCATCGAGCCGGCGCTTCGAGAGCCACGCGTCCTGGTCGCGGTCGAGGAGCGCGACGAGGTCCTCGAGTTCCTCGCGCACCGCGTCCTGGCGCTCGGCCGCGTCCTTCGCGGCGGCGTCCTTCGCGGCGGGATCCGTCTCGGCCTGCGCGCGCTCGACGGCGCCGCTCGCCTCGGCGCTGCGCGACTCGGCGGTGGCGGCCAGCTCGCGCGCCTGCTCGGCGAGTTCCTGCAGCACGCCCTCGTCGCGGCCGTTGCGGTCGAGCCGCGCCATCGCCTGCTCGACGGCCTCGCGCATGCGCGCGGCGCCCTCGGTCACGGCGGCCTGCATCTCGGCGAGCGAGCGCTCGCCGGCGTCGCGCTCGAGCACGTCGCGCGCCTTGGCCTGGCGCTCGTCGACGCGCATCGCGTCGCGCCGGACGCCGGCGAACACGCTGCGCACCTGGCGCTCGAACTCCTCCTCGCCCACGATGCGCAGGATGCGCGGGGCGCTCCGGATGCGGCCGTGGCCGGCGGCCGCGTCGCCCGCACCGCCGCCGTCCGCGCCTGCGGCGGGGCCCGCGGTGGGACCTTCGGCGCGGAAGCCGTCCTCGGCGTAGCCGCGCAGCACGATCGAATCGCCCGCCTCGAGCTTGAGCCGCGCGACATCGAGCGTGCGCTCGACGCCGGCCTCGACCACGACGCCTGCGGCTCCGGCGACCGTCTCGGCGGGCTCCTCGAACACGAGGCTCTCCGCGGCGGACTTGCCGATCCGGGTCGCGATCTCGATGCCGGACTTCACCAGCGCGATGTCGTCGCGCGCGTCGGCACGCATGTCGATGCGCGCGTCGACGACGATCGACTCGTCCTGCAGCGGCTCGGCGATGGTCGCGGTCGGCGGCCGGTCGGCGATGGTGTCGAACGCGAGCACGACCTCGTCGTCGGCCGCGATGCCGTCGCCGTCGACGAGCGCGAGCGAGAGCCGCGTCGCCTCGCGCGCGCGGCATGAGATCGTCCAGTGCGCGGGATCGGCGGGATCGACCTCGATGCGCGTGGCGCCGTCGCCGGCAGTGGCCGGTCCAGCCGCAGCGGACTGGCCGTCGGCCGAGACCACCTTGAGCGGCGACCGCGCCGGATCGAAGGGCACCGCGCGCGTGAGCCGGAGGTCGAAGGTCACCGTGCTGCCCGCGAGGATCGCGTCGCGCATGATGCCGCGCGAGCCGCTGCAGTCGCCGAGGAACTCGATGCGCGGACCGACCGCACCGGCCGCGTACGCCGGCGGCACGATGCGCGCCTCGGCAGAGGCGACCGCCGGCGGCGGGACCAGGCGCACCTTCACCACACCGGTCGCCGCGTCGCTGGTGAGGAAGCGGACCTCGACCTGCTCGCCGTCGGCGTCGATGAAGCGCTCGAACTCGCCGGAGGGCTGGCGCGCGAGACC
>CAMBUI010000176.1 GCA_945870915.1 Candidatus Kuenenia stuttgartensis
CGTCGCGCGGCTCGCCTTCGGTCCCGGCGGACGACCCGCGGCGTGGGCGCGGCTCGCGCCGGCGGCGCGCATCGCGGGGCTCGCCCTCGCCGTCTTCGGCGCGACCGTGCTCCTGCGCCACGACCCGGTCGAGACCGAGGTCGAGCCGGATCCCCGCGCGTCGCGGCAGCTGCTCGTCGTGCTCGATGTCTCGCCGTCGATGAACCTCTCCGACGCCGGACCGGGCAACGAGAAGGTCATGCGCGGCGTCTGGGGCGGCAAGGTGCTGCAGGGCATCCTCGACCGCCTCGACATGAAGGACACGCGCGTCTCGATGATCGCCTTCTACACCAAGGCGATCCCGATGCTCAAGGACTCGACCGACAAGAACGTGCTGTCGAACCTCATGGACGGCCTGCCGCTCTACACCGCGTTCAAGTCGGGCGAGACCGACCTCCAGGCCGGCATCGAGGCCGCGTTCGAGATGGCGAAGGGCTGGGCGCGCCGCTCGACCACGCTGGTCGTGATCACCGACGGCGACCTCTCGAAGCCCGTCAACCCGCCCGCGCGTCCCGCGTCGATCGCCGATGCGATCGTGATCGGCGTGGGCGACCCGAACCGCGCGACCATGCTCGCCGGCCACGCCTCGCGCCAGGACGCCTGGACGCTCAAGGCGCTCGCCGGCCGCCTCGACGGCCACTACCACGAAGGCAACACCCGCCACCTCCCGCGCGAGGTGCTCGACCGCCTCACCATGATCGCGCCGCGCGTCGGCGACACCGTCGGACTGCGCGAGGCGGCGCTCGCCGCGCTCGGCATCGGCTGCGCGCTGCTCGGCATGGTCGGCCCGATGCTCATCCTCTTCGGTGCGCCGCGCGCCTACCTGCGCGCGGTCGCCGACGATCCCGGCAACGACTCCCCCACCCCGCTCCCCCTCGAAGGACGCGCCACATGAAGAACCCGCGACGCACGAACCTCACCCGTTTCGCCTGGACCGTCTGGGCGCTCGTCCCGGTCGGACTCCTCGCGTTCCACTTCGGCCCGGGCCAGGCCGCCTTCCGCGAGGACACGGCCGCGCGGCTGGTCGCGCGCGCCGACGGCCTCCAGCAGGAGGCGCTCGCGCTGCAGCAGGCCGCCTACGGCGCGCACCTCGCCGCCATCGAGGCGCGCGTCGCGGCCTTCGGCAAGGACGACGAGAGCCTGCGGCAGGCCGCGCTCGCCGCGACCGCCCGCGAGGAGGAGGCGTACGCGCAGGCAGGCGCCGCGTGGCGCGAGACCGCCGACGCGCTCGCCGAGGCACAGGCCTGCGTCGACGAGGTCGGCGGCCGCGTGCGCGAGGAGATCCGCCTCGCCAAGGCGCGCGCGCTCGTGCGTACCGGCGATGTCGCCGCGGGCGCCAACGAACTCGAGGACATGCTCTTCGACGCCGAGGAGAACACCGCCATCGACGCGACGCTCTCGCTCGAGGCGCGCGAGGAGCTCGCGACCGCGTACTACTACGGCGCGCGCCTCATGCGCCTCGCCGGCAAGCCCGCCGACGAGTGGCGCGAGGTCGCCGGCCGCGCGCGGCAGAACTTCCGCTACCTCGCCGAGGACGCGCGCAGGCGCGGCGCACCCGGCACCGAGGTCGCCAACCACGAGAAGAACGGCGAGCTCGTCCTCAACCTCGAGCAGAGCTCGCTCGACGAGCTCTACGCCAAGCCGCGCCCCAAGGACTCCCCCACCGGCAAGTGCAACGGACTCGGCACCCAGCCGCGGCCGGGCCGCAAGGGCCGCAACAACGGCGACAAGCCCGCCAAGGGCGCCGGCATGAACGGCGAGATCGGCAACGGCTGGTGAGCTCGACCCACGGCAATCCCCCGCGAAATTCCCCGCGCCCCGCGCGCGCAGCACAGACCGCCATGCAGCACCCACACTCCGGAACCGCACGCTTCTCCACGCTCGCCGCCGCCATCGCGCTCGCGGGCGGCGCCCACGCGCAGACCACGCCCGCGGTGCGCCTGACGCCGGCGCAGCCGGCCACTGCGACCACGACGGCGACTGCGACCACGACGGCCACCACGACCGCGGCGACCACCACCACGGCCGCACCTGTGCAGGGCGTGTCGGGGCAGATCGCGCCGGCGACGGCGGTCCCCTCGCAGCGGATCCCCGCGCAGGCGATTCCAACCCAGGCGATCCCAACCCAGGCGATCCCCGCGCAGGTCATCATCGACGGCGCGGCCATCACCGTCCCGCCGCCCGAAGGAGCCCTGCCGGAGGGCGCGATGTTCGCCGGCGGCGCGACGCCCCCCGGCGGCGCCGCGATCGCGAGTCCGTTCAGCCCCGCCGAGCTCGAGGAACTGAAGAAGCTCTACGCCTCGCTCGAGGAGCCCGGGCAGGCCGAGATGCGCGCCTACTACGCCGACCTCGGCGTCGACCTCGAGTCGGCGCTCGGCCTCGCCGCCGAGCGCAACGCCGAGGCCATGCGCGGCCAGATGACCGCCGGCGCCATGCGCGAGCTCGACTTCACCCGCAAGCCCGAGGCCGTGCTCGCCGCCCGCGCGCAGCTCGGCTTCGGACAGGTCGCCCAGCCGAACGCCGCCACCGCGCAGCCGCCCGAGGTCGCGCGCTGGATCCACCTCCAGGTGATGGCCGGCGAGTGGGCCGTCTTCGCCGACTACCTCCGCGCGCGCCCGCTCGCCGAGAGCGAGCCCGTCTACGCCGCGATCCTCCAGTCGATGAACCGCGGCGAGATCGGCCTCCTGCCCGAGGAGGTCCTGGCGCTCGCCGAGGCGAGCCCCGCCGAGTTCAAGCCGTGGCAGCTGCAGGCGCTCAGCCGCATGCTGCAGCAGGCCGCCGCGAAGTACTCGACCGGCGCGATGCTCGCGCAGATCCGCGCGGGCTCCCGCTACTTCGGCACCTCGGGCGACGACGCCCGCCGCCGCACCGTCGACTTCCTCGCCGGCGGCGGCCTGCTCGCCGAGGCGTACGGCTTCCTTCCGCCCCTCGAGGACGCCCGCGCCCGCGCCGACGGCACTCAGATGATCGTCCACGCCCGCTACAAGCTCGACCTCGCGGCCAAGGCCGGCGACGGCCCCGAGGGCGAGGCGCTCCGACTCGAGGCGTTCCGCATCCTCGCCGAGGCGTCGCTCCTCGCGAACGAATCGACCGACCGCCGCCGCGAGGCGCTGCGGATCGCGATCGCGCAGATGAACAGCGTCCCGAAGACGCAGGTCTCGCCCTGGCTCGCCGAGGTCTTCGCGAGCCCCGCGCTCGGACCGGCCGCGCTCGAGCAGCTCGCGCTGAGCGCCGCGCAGATCGGCAACATGCAGGCCGCCGAGGATGTCCGCGCGCAGGCCACGCTCGGGCTCAAGGAGTCGATCGACGTGCTCCTCGCCCGCGAGGATGTCGTGGGCGGCATCGACTCCGCCGCGCTCCGCGTGCCGCTGCGGATGGTGACGACCGCACTCGTCGCCGAGATGGAGCGCGCCATCGAGCAGCGCGGCCAGCAGCAGTTCATCGGCCGCAACGCGCAGCTGCTCTACCGCGCGATCCCCTCCGAGAAGTGGCTCGCCTCGCTCGAGCCCTCGCTCGCCACCCGCGCCCGCAAGGCGTGCATCGCCATCGCCACCATCGCCGACGAGACCGACCAGGCGCTCGCCCTGCTCGACGCCGCGATGCGGCACTCGCCCTCCGAGGCGGCCGCGTTCGCCGACCACTTCCTCGCCAAGTGGGTCGGCCGGCTCCGCCCGGCGGTCGAGTACCCCGAGGAGATGATGATGTTCTTCAGCTTCTACCGCGACGCGATGCCGATGGCGCCGCTCACGCGCGGCCGGCAGCGGCGGAACCTCGACCGCCTCGACATGCTCGTCGCCAAGCTGCGCGAGGGCGGCATCGAGCCGCGCGCGCTCCCCTCGATCGTGCCCGCGTTCCAGGCCTGCCACGCGCGCACCGAGGTCTACGACAAGCCCGACATCGAGCGCGTCTTCGGTCCCTTCGACCGCATGCCCGCGGCGACCTCGGCCGGCCTCGCGATGACCATGGGCGGCAGCCTCAACGGCGACTGGCGCAGCCGCGACGTGATGAAGTCGGCGGGCGTCAAGCGCAGCGACGGCGAGATCGCCCAGATCGTCGACCGCGGCTACGGCGTCGCCATCGAGCTCATCGACAGCGCCGTCCGCCAGCGCCCCGACGCGTGGAACCTCGCCGTCGTCCACGCCGCGCTCACCTACGACCGGCTGCAGTTCAAGCAGGCGCAGAAGACCGCGCAGGACCCGGTGCAGGCGAACGAGTACCGCAAGGCCGCCTTCGAGGCGTTCGGCGACGCCGCCGCGCGCTACGTCGCCGCGCTCAACCGCGGCGAGACCCGCGACGACCCCGGCGTCCACCGCCGCTGGTTCGGCGCCGCCATGGGCACCGCCGAACTCAACTTCCTGCGCCCCGAGGACCTCCCCAAGGAGGGCACGCTGCAGGACGACCAGATCGACCTCATCCGCCGGTCGATGCAGTCGCTCGAGCCCGAGGCGTTCGACCGGCACGTCGCCAGCTTCGCCAACGACATCGAGGGCGCGGTCCAGCGCGCCAACCCCGAGATCAAGCCGCGCCTCGTGCGGCACGCGCTGCGCGTGATCGGCGAGCACCCCGCGGGCGCCTCGCTGCGCGCGATGGAGCAGCTCTACCGCGACCTCGTGAAGGACGAGATCAAGCTCCGCCTCGCGCTCGACGGCGCCGACCAGGTCGGCGTCGGCCGTCCGTTCGGCATGCTGCTCTCGCTGCGCTTCACCAACTCGGTCGACCGCGAGACGGGCGGCTTCGCCAAGTACCTGCAGAACGGCGTCTTCGGCCGCGTCGGCAACCAGTTCCGCCAGATGAACCACCGCGACGAGCTCGAGAAGTCGATCCGCGACGCGCTCGGCACGCAGTTCGAGGTCGACGCCATCGGCTTCTTCGACGCCTTCATGCCGCCGCGCGGCGTGGTCGAGGAGGGCCAGGACGGCTGGCTCGAGAAGCCGCTCGCCTACATCGTGCTCACGCGGCGCGATCCCGCCACCGACACCGTGCCCGCGGTCGTGATGGAGATGCAGTTCACCGACCAGACCGGACCCGTCACGCTCGCGGTGCCCAGCAACACGCCGCTCCTCGCGAGCGGCGTGGCCGCCGCGGTGCGCCGCTGCCGGGACCTCGAGGTCTCGCAGCTGGTCGATGTGCGCGCCGTGAACGATCCCGCCGGCGAGCGCGGCGACGGCAACGCCGTCACGCTCGAGGTGCGCATGCGCGGCAAGGGCGTCGTGCCCGATGTGCGCGATGTGCTCGCGGGCCTCGACGCGCCACTCGCCGGCTACGCCCTCGCCAAGGACGGCATCGTCGCCGATCCGCCGATCATGCTCGCCTCCGGCGACGCATCGTCGTCGTCGTCGATGATGGCGATGATGCGCGGCGGCCCGACCGAGCCGAAGGACGGCTACCCCGAGCCCGACGCCGACGGCATGTACCGCCTGCCGATCGAACGCTCGTTCAAGGTCACCTACGCGCGCACCGGCGGCTCGATCGGCGATGCCTTCGCGCTGCCCACCCTGGTCGCCGGCGTCGATGCCAAGCTCGAGAGCCGCTACTACGCCGAGCTCGACATCATGCCGGTCACCGGCGACGAGGTCGCGGTCAACCTCGCCTTCTGGTCGCCCGCGCGCATGGCGCTGGCGGCGCTCGTCGCCGCCGGACTCACCGGCGTCGGCATCTGGGCGCGCCGCCGCCGCCGCATCGCGCCGTCCGCCGCAGCGGCCTCGTGGGAACCCTCGCGCATCACGCCGCTGGGCGTGGTCACCTCGCTGCGGCGCCTCGAGCGCGAGCTCCCGGCCGACCGCGCGCAGGTGCTTCGCGACGAGATCGTGCTCCTCGAGCTCAAGTACTTCGGCCCCGGTGCGGCCGAGTCCAGCGAGTCGGAGCTCCGCGCGGTGGTCGACAGGTGGGCGCGGGCGTAGCTCGGACCGCACGCAGGTGGAACCTGCGGAACGGTTTGCGTCGCAGCGACGCGGGCCCGCGGACGGGGCGCGCAGCGCCGCGGACGCGTCACCCCCCGGATGGAGTGAGGAAACGACAAGACCCCCTCGCAGAGGGGGTCTTGATCGGTTCCGAACGGAATCGGGGTGACAGGATTCGAACCTGCGGCCTCTTGCTCCCGAAGCAAGCGCTCTACCAAGCTGAGCTACACCCCGTCTGCGGCGGTCGGACGACCTCCGCGGCGGGTC
>CAMBUI010000177.1 GCA_945870915.1 Candidatus Kuenenia stuttgartensis
CGAGGCCTGCATCGCGTCGATGCGCGCCTTCGACGGCGAGTGGCGCGAGCTCTCGCGCGACGCCGCCGGCTGGAGCGGAGCCGATGCCGACGCGATCCAGGCCGCGACCCGCGAACTGCTCGCGCTCGTCGCCGGGATCGAGGCCTCCGACGCGGACTTCGCCCGCGCGCTCGTCGAGCGCCGTGCCGAGGCCAGCGCCGCGATCGGTCGCGCCGACAGCGGCCGCGCCGCGCACCGCGCCTACGGAACCCCGCGCGGCGATGGTCCGCGCTTCACCGACAGGAGGGGCTGAATGGACACGATGAAGGCCGACAACGCCGACTTCGCCGAGTTCGCCCGCTCCTTCGCCGAGGCGACCGCGCGGCTGCAGGAGACGCATGTCGCGCTCCGCTCGCAGGTCGAGCGCCTGCAGGCCGAGCTCGCCGAGGCGAACGAGCGCCTGCGCCGCTCGCGGTCGCTGGCCGCGCTCGGCGAGATGGCCGCCGGCATCGCGCACGAGATCCGCAACCCGCTCGGCGCGATCGCGCTCAACGCCGAGCTGCTCACCGAGGACGTGGCCGACCGGCCCGAGGCCGCCGCGAGCGTCGACAAGATCCGCCGCGCCGCCGACCGGCTCGACCGGATCGTGGGCGACGTGCTCAGCTTCGCCCGCGATACGCGGGTGAACGCCGTGCCGACCTCGGCGCGCGAGATCTTCGAGCTCGCGCTGTGCGACTGCGAGGCGGTGCTCGCCAAGGAGTGCGTCGCCGCGCACCTCGAGATCGACGGCGAGTGCCGGCTCTCGGCCGACGGCGCGCTGGTGGCGCAGGCCGTCGCGAACCTCGTGCGCAACGCGGTCGAGGCGATGCGCGGCGCACCGTTGCGCGAGATCACGCTCTCGGCGCGCGAGGCGCGCCTGCGCACCGCCGACGGCGCGCGCCGCGGGTTCGTGGTCCTCGCCGTCGAGGACACCGGTCCGGGCATCCCGGCCGACGCGCGCGAGCGCATCTTCAATCCATTCTTCACGACCCGCGAGGAAGGCACCGGCCTCGGCCTCGCGATCGTGCACCGCATCGTCGACGCGCACGGCGGCATGACCGCCTGCGGCGAGTCGTCGCGCGCGGCCGGCGGCAGGCGCGGGGCTCGTCTCGAGCTCTCGCTCCCGCTCGAGCCGGCGCGCATCGGCGCCGCCGAGGGTGTGTCCCTCGGCGAGGCGGTCCGTCGCCGCATCGGCGGCAAGGGCAGCGTCCAGTCCGCAACAGCCGGGTAAGGAGTTTCAGCGATGGGCAGGATTCTCGTGGTCGATGACAAGGAACTCATGCGCGACAGCGTCGCGGCGATCCTCAGCCGGAAGGGCCACACGGTGGTCACCGCGGCCGACGGCAACGCCGCGCTCGCGCGCATCGCCGACAAGCGGCCCGAGTGCGTCGTGACCGACCTGCAGATGCCCGGCATGAACGGCCTCGAGCTGCTCGAGGGGATCCGCCGGATCGACGCCGAGCTGCCGGTCGTGTTCATGACCGCGTTCGGCTCGGTCGAGACGGCGGTCGACGCGATGCGCAAGGGCGCGTTCGACTACGTGACCAAGCCGTTCTCGGGCGACGAGCTGGCGATCAGCACCGAGCGCGCGCTCGAGCACGCGCGGCTGCTGCGCGAGAACCAGGTGCTGCGGGCGAACGCCGCGCCGCAGACGCGCCGCGCGCAGAGCCACCGCATGATCGGCTCGGGCCCCGCGATGGAGGCGCTGCGCGCCAAGCTCGCTCCGATCGCCGCGAGCCACGGCACCGTGCTCGTGACCGGCGAGTCGGGCACCGGCAAGGAGGTCGCCGCGCGCTTCATCCACGAGAACAGCCCGCGCGCGGGAGGCCCGTTCCTCGCGATCAACTGCGCCGCGCTGTCGAGCGCGCTCCTCGAGAGCGAGCTCTTCGGCCACGAGAAGGGCGCGTTCACCGGCGCCGACCGGCTGCGCAAGGGCCGCTTCGAACTCGCCGACGGCGGCACGCTCCTGCTCGACGAGATCAGCGAGATCCCGCCCGACCTGCAGGCGAAGCTGCTGCGCGTCCTCCAGGAGAAGAGCTTCGAGCGCGTGGGCTCGAGCGTCGCGCAGAAGGCCGACGTGCGCATCATCGCCACCACCAACCGCGACCTCGCCCGCGAGGTCGACGCCGGTCGGTTCCGCGCCGACCTCTACTTCCGCCTCAACGTGCTGCCGATCCGCATGCCCGCGCTGCGCGACCGCACGGTCGATGTCGCCGAGCTCTCCGAGCACTTCCTGGGCCTGGTCGCCGACCGCGAGGGCGGCCGCCGCAAGAAGCTGGCGAAGGACGCCCTCGCGCGCTTCGAGGAGTACGCCTGGCCGGGCAACGTGCGCGAGCTGCAGAACCTCTGCGAGCGCGCCGCGGTGCTCGCCTCGGGCGACGTGATTCCCTCCGACCTCGTCGAGCCCTGGCTGGTCGCGAACGACGTCCCGGCCCCGGCCTCGTCGGCGGTGGGCGGCATCGGGGTGCGCCTCGCGCGCGCCGCGGCGATGGCGGAGGCCCCGGTGATCGAGACCTTCGCGTCGGCGGCGTCGGCCGCGCTCGCGGGGCAGGGCGGCGGCAACGGCAACGGCAATGGTCTCGGCAACGGCCACGCGGCCGGCGCCACGGCTCCCGCCGGCGACGGCACCGGCATCCCCAGCCTCGTCTGCGACGGCGCGCTCACCCTCGACGAGATCGAGCGCCGCTCCATCGTGGCGACCCTCGAGCGCAACCGCGGCCACCGGCAGAAGAGCGCGAAGGCGCTCGGGATCGGGGTCCGCACCCTCGGACTCAAGCTCAAGAAGTGGAAGGAAGAGTCGCTGGTCCCGCAGGAACTCTGAGCATGCCCGCAGTCGGGCGAACCGGACGGAGCACCCCATGATCGACGGATTCCTCGGAACATCCTCGCTGCCCGCGCTCGAGCGCTCGCTGCAGTTCATGTCGGCGCGGCAGCGGCTGCTGGTCGGCAACCTCGCCAACGCCGACACGCCGGGCTTCCGCCCGACCGATGTCGACCCGCGGGAGTTCCAGGCGGCGCTCCGCGAGTCGCTCGAGTCGGGGCGGCTCACCGAGCAGGGGAGCCTCGCGTTCGACGACGCGGCGCCCGTCCGCTTCGGCGAGTCGGGCGTCGAGCTCGAGCCCCAGGTGCTGGCCGACAACATCCTCTTCCACGACGGCAACGACCGCAGCGTGGAACGGCTCATGCAGCGGGTCACCGAGAACGTGTACGCCTTCCGCGCCACCTCGCAGCTGCTGCGGAACCAGTTCGAGCTGATCAACGCCGCCATCCGCGAGCGGCCGTAGTCCCCGGCGCACCGCCGCACCGCCAAGACCGCACCGCCCGACCGAACCGCCATCCACGAGACTGACCCATGTTCGGAATGCTCGACATCTCCACCTCCGCCCTCGTGGCCCAGCGCACCCGCCTCGACGCCATCTCGGCGAACCTGGCCAACGCCGAGGTCAAGGTCGATCCCAAGTCGCCGACCGCCTTCTCGGAGCGGGTGGTGGAGTTCGCGCCCGGCGACCCGGTGAGCGGCGACCCGAACGGGGTGCATGTGGCCGGGATCACCCCGCGGCGCGACTTCCGGTCGGTCTACGCCCCCAACGACCCCGCCCGCGACGAGAACGGCTACGTCTGGTACCCGAACATCGACCCCGTGGCCCAGCAGGCCAACGGCATGATGGCGGCGCGCGCCTACGATGCGAACCTCGCGGCGGTCGAGGCGACCAAGGCGATGTTCGATGCGTCGCTGCGCATCATCGCCTGAGCACGCCCGGAACCACGGGGCGGGGGGGCGGCGACCCACCGCCGACCCATCCGGCGACCCATCCGCCGAGCCCCTCCGGCCTCCCGCGGCGAAAGTTGGCACGCCGTATGCTCTCTGACCGACGAGGACACAGGCCATGATCGATCCACTCGGCATCGTCACACGCGTCAACGCCCAGCAGCCCGCCATCGCGCGACCGCAGCAGGCGTCGGGTGCCGATTTCAAGCAGGAGCTGCTCGACGAGCTCCGCAAGGTCAACGAGATGCAGCAGGACGCGTCCAACGCGACCAACGACCTGCTCACCGGCCAGCGCGACGACATCGAGGGGGTCCTGATCGCCACCCAGAAGGCCGATTCCGCCTTCCGGATGCTGGTCGCCCTGCAGAACAAGGTCGTCGGCGCGTACGACGAGGTCAAGAACATCCGCGTCTGACCGCGTCTCCGGACGCGCAGGATCCGCGCTCCCGGGCGCGCAATCCTTGCTGCCCGAAACACATTCCTGCCGATGAGCGTTCTCTGACCGCGTGACGCCAGGATGGCGTTCCTACGCAACGGCATGGAGGCCATCGCGTGCAGGCAATCCGCAACACCCTCGAGCTCGTCCGCACCCGCATGGCGGGACTGCCTGCGTCGGCGAAGCTGCTCGCGTTCAGCCTGGCGATCATCGTCGCGCTCGGCCTGTTCCTGGTCGCGCAGTGGAGCGCCAAGACCGACAGCGTGCCCTTCGCCGTCGTGCCCACCGCCTACGAGGAGGCGCGCCAGTTCCTCGCCACCCGCGGCGTCGCCTACGAGGAGAAGAACGGCAAGCTGATGGTCCCGGTCGAGAACCACGCCGACCTGCTGTCGGGCTTCGCCCAGCAGGGCGGTGGCGGCGAGATCGACTGGAACGAGCTCGTGCCCGCCGATCCGTTCGCGACCGAGGGCGAGCGCAAGCAGCGCCTGCTGCTCGTGACCCAGTCGGTGCTCGGCAAGGTCATCGCGGGCTTCCGCAACGTGAAGAGCGCGACCGTGATCATCGCCCCCAAGGCCGCGGGTCCGCTCGGCTCGGCGCGCAACGCGCAGTCGGCGAGCGTGACGGTCGCGATGCGCACCGGCCAGCTCGCGCCCGAGCAGGTCGACGCGATCGCCGCGATGGTCGCCGGAACGCAGGCGGGCATGAAGCCGGAGAACGTCTCGGTCACCGACGGGTCGCAGGCGTACCGCACCAGCTTCGGCAAGGGCGCCGCGAGCGGCGAGAACCTCGAGCACTCGCTCAAGGTCGCCGATGCGGTGCAGGGCCGCATCGCCACCGTGCTCTCGTGGCTGTCGGGCGTGCGGATCGCGGTCAACGCGCAGGTCCTCACCACCGAGCGCACCGACATCACCACCGAGGTCAAGGAGGCGATCGTCGCCCCGATCAGCGAGGTCAGCTCGACCACCGAGACCAAGGGCGCGACCGCCGCGCGCGAGCCCGGCGTGGTGCCGAACACCGGCCTGTCGCTCGGTTCCGCGGGCGGCGGCGGTTCGCAGAGCGCGACCGAGCGCAGCGAGAACAAGTACGCGCCCAAGTTCCCGAGCACGAGCCGCACCGAGCACGACCAGACCGGCTACCCGACCAAGATCGACGTGAGCATCGCCGTCCCGTGGAGCTACTTCGTGAAGGTCTGGCGCATGCGCAACCCGCAGCCGGCCGACGGCGAGCAGAAGCAGCCCGACATGGCCGCGCTCGACGCGATCCAGGCCGAGGAGATCGCGCGCATCCGCGCGCTGATCGAGCCGCAGATCGCCACCGACGCCTTCGAGGGCGCCAAGAAGGGCGCGGTCGCGGTGACCTGGTTCCCCGACGACGCGCCCGTCGCCGCGGAGGCATCGATGGCCGCCGGGCTCGGCGAGCTGGTGCTCGGCGGCGGTGGCGGCGGCACCATCGGCGGCAGCGGCCTGATCAAGCCGATCGGCCTCGGGGTGCTCGCGATCGTGAGCCTCTTCTTCATGTTCAACATCGCGCGGAAGGCCTCGACGCGCGAGGACCTGCCGAGCGCCGAGGAGCTGGCCGGAGTGCCGCCCAAGCTCGAGTCCGACGACGCCGAGATCGTCGGCGAGGCCGACGAGGCCACGCCCGCGCTCGAGGCGATGGAGCTCGACGACGAGAGCCTGCGCCGCGCGCAGATGCTCGAGCAGCTGAACGAGCTCGCCGACCGCGAGCCTGCGGAGATCGCCGGCATCCTGCGGCGCTGGATGCGCACCACCGCGTGAACGCGAACGAGTGAACGCGGCCGTCCCGCCCCGAGGCGCGGCGGCCGCAGCGAGGAATCCGACCATGGCCTACCGCCCCGGCATGAAGCTCCCGAAGTCCGCCGACGAGCTCGACGGCGTGCTCAAGAGCGCGATCCTGCTGCTCCTGCTCGACTCCGACAGCGCCGGCAAGCTCCTCAAGGAGATGCCGACCGAGGCC
>CAMBUI010000178.1 GCA_945870915.1 Candidatus Kuenenia stuttgartensis
TCTCCACGCGCACCGATGACGGCGTCCGGCTGTGGGTGAACGACGCGCTGCTCATCAACAAGTGGCAGCCGCAGTCGCCGACCACCTGGAGCGCGACCATCAACCTGGTGGCGGGCACGCGCGTGGCGCTGCGGATGGACTACTACGAGGCCGGCGGCGGTGCCGAGGCGGCCCTCAACTGGATTCCGCCGGGTGGCGTGCTGGAGCCCGTGCCGACCGCCGTGCTCGAACCCCTGCTCGATCTCGACGGCGACGGCTGGCCGGACGCATGCGGTGACTGCAACGGCAACGGCGTGGTGGATGCGCAGGAACTCCGCGACGGACTGGCCACCGACTGCAACGGCAACTGCATCCTCGATGGGTGCGAGATCGGGCAGTCCGCCACGGTTGGCTACTGGCGCTTCGAGGAGACGGCCGGCGCGGGCGTGGCCGACTCCAGCGGCAATGGGCTGGGGGGCGTGGCGAGCGACATCACGCGGAGCGGCGAGGTCGTGTCGCGCATCGTGCCCGCCACCGCGGCAGACAACAGCGGTTCCGCGGCGCTCGGCACGGCCGGCCGCGTGCTGGTCGAGGATCCCTCCGACATCCTCGCGTTCGGGGCGTCGAGCTTCACCATCGAGGCGTGGGTGAAGCTCGACGCGATCGCGGCGGGCGCGACGGCCGCCGACCGGCAGATCATCCTGCAGCGGAAGGCGCTGGCCTCGGGCGACAAGTTCGCCGACTACATGCTGTTCGCGCAGGGCGGCGACATGCCCACGGTGGGCGTGGCCAACGACGGCCGCGGATGCTGCTTCAACGGGCGCGAGCTCGTGCTCGCATTCGGCAACGGCGGCGCCGCTTCCGCGAGTTTCTGGACCGTCACCTCCAACCTCCGCATCGAGGACACGGAGTGGCACTTCGTGAGCGCGGCGTTCGACGTCGACGCGGCGCTCGTTCGCTTCACGCTCGACGATGCGACCGAGACGCTCGCCTGCGTCGACCGAGGACACGTGGATGTGTCGGGGCCCCTGCTCATCGGCATGCACACGAGCGCGGCGGGCACCTTCAACCAGCCGCTCGAGGGATCGATCGACGAGGTGCGCATCTCGGCGGGCTTCCTGCCCGAGAGCCTGCTGCTCGTGCGCCCCGATGCCGCCGACTGCAACGGCAACGGCCTGCCCGACGGCTGCGACATCGCCGGCGGATCCGACGCCGACTGCGACGCCGACGGCCTGCCCGACGACTGCGAACGCGACTGCAACCGCAACGGAACGCCCGACGACTGCGATCTCGCGGGCGGCTCGAGCCAGGACTGCAACGGCGACGGTGTGCCCGACGACTGCCAGCTCGCGGACAACGACTGCGACGGCAACGGCGTGCCCGACGACTGCCAGCTCGCCGGCGGCGACTGCAACCGCAACGGCGTGCCCGACTCGTGCGACCTCGCGTCGGGCGGGTTCCCCGACTGCAACGCGGACGGCGTGATCGACGGCTGTCAGATCGGCAATCCCCTCGACTACCGCATCGACGACGGCGGCGCCGAGTTCGGCGTGCGCGCGGCGGGCAACCGCATGGCGTGGATGAACCAGTTCCGCGTGGAGCAGGGCGCCGCGGTGATCGAGGAGATCGACATCATGTTCGTCTTCGCGCCGGCCGACCAGCCGGTGACGGTGTACGTGTGGAGCGATCCCAACGGCGACGGCGACCCGACCGATGCGCAGGTGCTGTCGTCGCTGACCACGACCGTCGGGCTGCTCGGCGTCTACAGGACGCTGGACATTCCCGACGCGGCGATCGGACCGAACGGAACCTCGTTCTTCGTGGGGGCGATCACTGCGACGACCACCGCCGACTTCCCCGGTCCGCTCGACTCGAGTGGCGCGGCGCTGTCGCGCCGGTCGTGGATCGTGGGCAGCAGCTCCCCCATCGATCCCAACAACCTGTCGGCGGGCGTGGAGGAGTTCAGGACCGTCGAGCAGGCGCTCCCGTTCCCGGGCAGGTGGCTCGTGCGCGCGCGCGGCACCACCACCACCAACGACTGCAACGGCAACGGCGTCCCCGACGGGTGCGACATCGCCGACGGCACGAGCGCGGACACCGACGGCAGCGGCGTGCCCGACGAGTGCGAGGACTGCAACGCCAACGGCACCCTCGATTCGATCGACATCACGGCCGGAAGCAGCCCCGACTGCAACGCCGACGGCGTGCCCGACGAGTGCCAGCTGGCGGGCGGGGACTGCAATCAGGACGGCATTCCCGACGCATGCCAGCTGACCGACAACGACTGCAACGGCAACGGCGTCCCCGACGAGTGCGATGTGAGCTCGGGCACGAGCGCCGACCTCGACAACAGCGGCGTGCCCGACGAATGCGAGGACTGCAACGGCAACGACATCCTCGACTCCGCCGACATCGCCACGGGCTTCAGCCCCGACTGCAACGCCGACGGCGTGCCCGACGAGTGCCAGCTGGGCGAGCCGCCCCTCGACATCGAGTACGCGCTCGACGACGGCACGCGTGACGGCAACCTCGGCTTCGGCGCAGTGGCCGACATCTACTGGCTCAACCAGTACACCGTGGCGGAGGGCGGAGAGACGATCGCGCAGATCCGCGTGGTGCTGGGCAACGCCTTCGCGGGGCAGCCGTACCGCGTGGGTCTGTGGAGCGATCCGAACGGCGACGGACAGCCGAACGACGCACAGCTGCTCGCCACGGCCGACGCGGTCGTCGCCAACGGCAACACCAGCGTCTTCAACGAGGTCGATGTCGCGCCGACCTTCATCGGCCCCGCGGGGACATCGTTCTTCGCCGGCGTGCTCTACCGCGACGAGTTCGGCAACCAGTTCCCGCTCGGCGTCGACAACTCGTTCGCCAACCAGCGCACCTGGGTGGCGGCGGGACCCACCGTCGATCCCAACGACCTCGGCGTGGCGGCCACCTACGGCTACCTCGCCCGGCTCAACGGCCTCGTGCGCGCATTCGGCTTCGATGGCGCGCTGCCCGAGGACTGCAACGGCAACGGGGTGCCCGACGCGTGCGACATCGCCAACGGAACCGCCTCCGACGCGAATGGCGACGGCCGCCCCGACTGCTGCGACCGGCCGAACGGCTGCACCGCGTGCGTGGCCGACCTGAACCGCGACGGCGAGGTGAGTGCCGCGGACATCGCCATCCTCCTGAGCGCGTGGGGTACGCCCGACGCCGACCTCGACGGCGACGGCGACACGAGTGCGGCCGACATCACCATCCTGCTGAGTGCGTGGGGGCTCTGCCCGTGAGGCACCGAACGCCCGACATCACGCGAGGTGGAAGACCTCCCGGAGCGGCACGATCGAGGTGTCGGCGCGACCGCCGGGCAGTGACTCGAAGTACTGCACCATGCCCTTCTGCCAGCGCGCGTTGACTTCCTCCGACTGCATGCCGGCGACGGCCTTGGCGAAGTCGGGCGTCTCGAGGTAGCCGATCAGCAGGCCGTCGTCGCGGAGGAAGATCGAGTAGTTCGTCCAGCCGTGGCGCGAGAGCGCGGCGAGCATCTCGGGCCACACCGCCTCGTGGCTCTCGCGGTACTCGGCGAGGCGATCGGGCTTGACCCGCAGCGTGAAGCAGACCCGTTGCATCTCGATTCTCCCGTGTTTCTCAGCGGACAAAGGCGTCGGCGAGGCCGCCGTCGACATGCAGCACCTGACCCGTCGTGCGCGAGCTCTCGGGACCGGCCATGAAGCGGATCGCGGCGGCCTGGTCGCGCGGCGTGATGATCGTCTTGAGCAAGGTGCGGTCGGCGTAGAAGCGGCCGAGGCAGCCGATGAGCTCGGCGTCGGTCATCGATTCCTCGAACGGAATCGAGTACTTGCGCAGGCTCGCGATCACGCGTGGGCGCGGGAACATCGTGCTGCCCTCGATCACCGTCGCGGGGGCCACCGCGTTGACGCGGACAAACGGCGCGAACGTGACGGCGAGGGAACGGACAAGATGATTCGCCGCCGCCTTCGACGCGTCGTACGCGCTCGAGCCCTTCTTGGCGACGACGGCGTTCACGCTCGTCGTGATGACCGCACTGCACGCGAGCTTCTGCGCCGCCATGATCGACGCGGCCTCCTCGACGAGCACCGCGGGCGCGAGCACATTCACCTGCATCGCGCGCATGAAGTCGTTGTCGCTCGTCCTGCCATCCGCGCCGGGCGTGGGGAAGAGCCCCGCCGTCACGACGAGTTCATCGATGCCGCCGTAGGCGAGCGTGACATCCTCGAGCATGCGGCGCACGGCACCACGATCGGTCGCATCGCACGAGAGCGCGATCGCGGGGCCGCACGCGGAGATCCCGCTGCCCGCGACGCCGATCCCCGTGCCGACCGACTTCTCGAGGTCCTTCGCGGCCGACTCCGCGGCCCTCGCGTCGAGGTCGACGCACGCCACGCAGGCGTCGTCGGCGGTGAAGCTCGACGCGGTCACGCGGCCGATGCCGCTGCCCGCGCCGACGATCACCGACACATGCCCGGCGAGCGGCTTCGGCTTCGGCATCCGCTGCAGCTTCGCCTCCTCGAGGCGCCAGTACTCGATGTCGAACGCCTCCTGCCGCGGCAGCGCGCGGTAGCCGCCGATGCTCTCGGCGCCCTTCATCACCTCGACGGCGCAGCGGTAGAACTCCGCCGTCGTGCGCGACTCGGACTTCGACGAGCCCCATGCGATCATGCCGATGCCCGGGATCAGGATGACCGTCGGCTCGGGTGCGCGCATCGCGGGGCTGTCGGGGTGCCTGCAGGCGTCGTAGTACGCCGCGTAGTCCCGCACATACTGCGCGAGCCCCGCCTCGGTCTTCTCGCAGAGCTCCGCGAACGAGTCCTTCGCGGGATCGAAGTCGATGAAGAGCGGCTTGATCTTCGTGCGCAGGAAGTGGTCTGGGCACGAGGTGCCGAGCTCGGCGAGGCGCGCGGCGTCGTGGCTCGAGACGAATTCGAGCATCGCGGCGTCGTGCTGCACGGTGCCGATCATGCGGCGGCGCGTCGAGACCTTTCCCCGCAGGAACGGCAGGAACTTCACGAGCAGCGCGCGGCGCGCGTCATCCGGCGCGTGCGCGACCCTCTGCCCGCCGAAGGTCTTGGCGCCGCGGTCGTGCGCCGCGAGGTACTCGGCCGCGCGCGAGATCAGCGACAGCGTGAGGTCGTAGCACTCGCGCGGATCGTCGGCCCAGTTGATGAGGCCGTGCTGGCCCATGATGGCGCCGACGGCGTTGGGATGATCCCTGCACAGCTTCTCGAGCGCGAGGCCGAGTTCGAAGCCCGGGCGCATCCACGGCAGCCACTCGAGCTCGGTGCCGAAGACCTCGCGCATGACCTCGGGGCCGCGCACGGACGCGGCGATCGCGATGAGCGCGTTCGGATGCGTGTGGTCGACGTGCGCGCGCGGCACGAACGCGTGCAGCGGCGTGTCGATCGACGTCGCGCGCGGATTGAGGTTCCACGTGCAGTGGCGATAGAGGTCGACCATGTCGTCCTCGGCCTGCGTCTTGATGCCGTTGGGCGTGCGCGCCGCGTACACCGACTTCAGTTGCTCGAGCTTCGCCATCGACAGCGACGAGAAGAACTCGCGCCCCGCGGTGCGCAGGTCGCCGCCCGAGCCCTTGACCCACAGCACCTGCTCGGTCTTGCCGGTCAGCGGGTCCTTCTCCACGACCTTGCTCGAGGTGTTGCCGCCGCCGGTGTTGGTCACGCGCTGGTCGTCGCCGAGTCGGTTCGAGCGATAGACGAGGAGACCGACGGGATCGAGCTTGGCGGCGTCGGCGTCGTTCCAGGTGCGGCGGACGAAGGTCGGATTCTGGCCCAGGTTGCTGCTTGGGGTCGCGGTGGTCATGGTGGTTCCGTTGGGAACCGACAGACTACCGCCTCGCACGCGCCATCGCCGCGGCCATGCGGGCATGGTTCGCGAAATCAGGCTCGAAGCGGCGCGCCGCGAAGGACGCGCGCACGATTGCGCGCAGCGGCGCCGCACTCGCGATTTCCTCGAGGGCCGCGTACTGGACAAGCGCGTTGCCGATGGCCGTGCACTCTGTCGGCCCCGTCTCGACGGGGAGGCCCGAAGCGTCGGCGATGAGCTGGTCGAGCAACTCGTTCGCTGCGCCGCCGCCCACGACCACGATGCGGCGCGCATCG
>CAMBUI010000179.1 GCA_945870915.1 Candidatus Kuenenia stuttgartensis
GGGGCGACGAGCCCGCCGCGCGCGAGATCCGCTTCGAGGGGCGGCGACGGATCCGCGACATCTGGACCGGGGCCGACCTCGGAGTCCACGACGGCGTGTTCCGCGGCACGGTCGAGCCGCACGGCGCGCTGCTGCTCGAGGCGTCCGACGGGACGGTGGGCGAGCCCGGCGGCGGTCCGCGCTGACGGGTCCGCGCGTCCGCGTGCCCGGCGCGGCCGCATGACGGGGATGGCGCCGTCAGGCGTGTACCCGCATCCGCGCAGGGTGGTACGGCGCGCACCCCAAAAGCACCTTCGAACTCGGGGAAATGCGCTGCTGTCGCGTGGGGGACCCGATTCTTCCGTTGGTGCGCGCGATGCGATGGCGTGGCACCGCGAGATGCACCGAACGAACCCGAGCGCCATGCACGCCACGAACCACCAGCCCCGTCCCGATCCGACGACCGACCATGCTCCCGCGCCGGACGCGTCGGCGAACCTGCAGCGCTTCCGCTCGATCGAGCGCAGCGTGCTCCTTCCGCTCGCGGCGGTGTTCGTCGTGGTGGCGGCGGCCGGATCGCTCGCTTCGTTCTGGGTGCACGCATCGCTCGCCGGCAGCGGGAGCCCGTTGGGCTCGCTCGACTACGCGCTGCAGCTCGGCGTGATCTACCTCGCGGGTCTCGTGGTGTTCGGCCTGGTCGCGGTCGCGATCATCCGCCGCCGCGTGACCGGGAGGCTTGTCGCGCTCGCGCACGGCATCGCCGGCAACGGCGCGCACGACGGACTCGCCGGGTTCCGCGGTCCGCTGGTCGACGAGATCACGATGCTCGCGAGCACCATCGCCGCCGCGCAGGCGAACGCGCAATCGAGCCTGGAGCAGGTCGAGCGCCTCGCGCTGGTCGCGCGCTGCACCACCAACGCGGTCGTGATCACCGACGTCGAGCGCCGCGTGGTGTGGGTCAACGAGGGCTTCACGCGCATGACCGGGTTCACCCTCGCCGAGTGCGTCGGCCGGAGCCCGGGCGCGCTGCTCCAGTGCGAGGGCACCGATCCCGAGGTGGTCGCGCGCATGCGAAAGGCGCTGGAGGCGAACGAGCCGTGCCGGGTCGACATCCTCAACCGCGCCAAGGACGGCCGCGAGTACTGGCTCGACCTCGAGATCCAGCCGGTGCGCGACGGATCGGGCGCGCTCACCGGCTTCATCTCGATCGAGAGCGACATCACCGCCGCGGTGCAGGCGCGCCGCGAGCTCGAGGTGTCGGAGCGGCGGCAGAAGCTCATCGTCGCGGGCGCCGAGCTCGGCACCTGGGACTGGCACATCCCGTCGGGTGAGGTCCAGTTCAACGCGCGCTGGTGCGAGATGGTGGGGTACCGCATCGAGGAGATCGAGGCGCATGTCCGGTCGTGGGAGAGGATCGTGCACCCCGAGGACATGCAGATGGCCTCGGCCGCGCTGCAGGAGCACTTCGACGGCCGGTCCGACCTCTACCGCTGCGAGCACCGCCTGCGCGCCAAGGACGGATCGGTGGTCTGGGTGCTCGACTCCGGCAAGGTCTACGAGCGCGATGCCGAGGGGCGCCCGGTGCGCATGGCCGGCATCCATCTCGACATCACCGAGCGTCGGCGTGCGGAGGCGCGGTTCGAGCTGGCGGTGAAGGGTTCGTCGGCAGGTATCTGGGACTGGGATGTCCGCACGAACAAGAACTTCATGTCGGCGCGGTTCAAGGAGATGCTTGGCTACCCTCCCGACTACCCCATGGACTCGTACGACGGCTGGGCCGATCTGCTGCATCCGGAGGACCGCGGAAGGGTGCTCGACGCACTCTGGGCGCATGTGCGCACGGGCTCGCCCTATTCGATCGACTACCGCCTCAAGCACCGCTCCGGCGAGTGGCGCTGGTACCACGCCCATGGGCAGGCCGAGTGGGACAGCGATGGAAATCCGGTGCGCATGGCGGGCTCCCTCGAGGACATCCACGAGAAGCGCACCATCGAGAGCGCGCGGGCGCGGCTTGCGGCCATCGTCGAGCACTCGGAGGACGCGATCCTCGGGCTCACGCTCGCCGGCGAGGTGCTGACCTGCAACGCCGCCGCCATGCGCATCTTCGGCTACGGGGCGGAGAGCCTGCTCGGGGCATCCGAGCTGCACCTCGTGCCCGAGGAGGAGCGCGTCGCCGAGGAGCGCGCGCTCGCGCGGATCGCCCGCGGCGAGCGCGTCGAGCCGTACGAGGCGCGCCGACTGCGCGCCGACGGCCGCGTGCTCGAGGTGTCGGTCACGCTGTCGGCGGTGCGCGACGAGTCGGGCGCGGTGGTCGGCGCGGCCAAGATCGTGCGCGACATCACCGAGCGCCGCGAGAAGCGCGAGCTGCAGGAGCTGAACGCGCTCCTGGCCCGGCAGAACCGCAAGCTCGAGGACATGACCGAGCGCGCCCACCGCTTCGTCGACGACGTCTCGCACGAGTTCCGCACGCCGCTCACGGTGATCCGCGAGTACTCGTCGATCATCGCCGATGGCCTCGGCGGCCCGGTGACGCGCCAGCAGTCCGACTGGCTGCAGATCGTCGACATCGCCGCGGTCGACCTCAACCAGATGGTGGAGGACTTCCTCGACTCGAGCAAGCTGCGCGCCGGACGCCTCCGCGTCGACCGCCGCGCGTGCACGGCGGAGTCGATCCTCGACGGGGTGCGCAAGCTCATCGCCCGCAAGGCGGCGTCGCGCTCGATCCGCGTGGTGCAGCATGTCGACCCCGGCCTGCCGCCCGCGTTCGCCGACGAGGAGAAGGTCCGCCGCATCGTGATGAACCTCGTGACCAACGCCATCAAGTTCTCGCCCGACGCGGGAACGGTCGTTCTGAGCGCGGTCCTGCTGCCGTCGGGCGACATCGAGTTCAGCGTGGCCGACCAGGGTCCCGGCCTCGCGCCCGAGGACATGCGCCAGCTGTTCGAGCGTTTCCGCCAGCTTCCCAACGCGCTCGCCCCGAGCGTGAAGGGCTTCGGCCTCGGCCTCAACATCGCACGGCAGCTGGTGTGGCTCAACCTCGGCACGATCTCGGTCGCGAGCGAGAAGGGGAAGGGCGCGGTCTTCGGCTTCACCCTGCCCACGCACCGCATGGAGGTGGTCGTCGACCGCTTCTTCGAGCGCCTCGCCGAGCGCGACGAACCGCCCGCGCGGATCGGCATGCTGCGGGTGACGCCCGCGCGCGGCGGCGCGACCGTCGACGAGCTCCGCCGGCTCGCGGTGGCGGGCACGCGCCCGGCCGACATCGTCGTTCCCGCGGGCGACGGGCGCTCGCTGGTCCTCTTCGGCCCGACGGGATCGATCGAGACCTGGCGCATGCGCATCGTCGACGGGCTGCGGCGCCTCGGCGGCGGAGATCCGCTCGGGCCGCAGGTGACCGCGGTCGGCAGCTGGGAGTACCCGGTCCAGAACCCCGCGGCGCGCGAGGCCATCCGCGCCGCCATCCTCAGGGAGCACACCCATGCCTCCGTCTCCTGACCTCCCCGACGGGAGCGCCTCCATGCCGTTCGACGACGCGCACCACCGCGTGCTCGTGATCGACGACGAGCGCGGCCTCTCGCAGGCGCTCGCGATCCGCCTCCGCGCGGCGGGCTTCCTCGCCACCACCGCCGACAACGGGCTCTCCGGCCTCGCGGCCGCGCACGAGCAGCGGCCCGACGCGATCGTCCTCGACATGCGCATGCCCGACATGGACGGCAGCGAGGTGCACGCGCGCCTCCGCCAGAATCCGCACCTCTCCTCCATCCCGGTGATCTTCCTCTCCGCAAACGTACAGGACTCGGCGCGGCACTCGGCGCTGGCCGAGGGCGCGTTCGCCTACCTCACCAAGCCGTACGACCCGCGTGAGGTCGTGGCGACGGTGCTGGAGGCGATCGCGCGGCGCAACGGGTCGCACGCCGCGGCCGACAGGAGCCAGCTCCATGCCTCATGAGCACCTTCATCACGGCCGGCTCGGCAGCGGCGGTCACATCGACCGCACCTCCAAGGGGACGATCCTCGTCGTCGACAACGATCCCGAGCTGCGCAACGTGCTCTGCGTGCGTCTCTCGCGCGCGGGCTACGACTGCGTCGAGGCGGGGTCGGGCGCGCAGGCGCTCGCCGAGTGGCAGCGCCGCAGCTTCGACCTCGTGGTCAGCGACCTCAACATGCCGGGCGGCGACGGCATCGCGCTCGCCGACACGCTGCAGCGCTCGGAGAATGTCCCGATCATCTTCGTCACCGGCTTCCGCGAGGACTTCCGCACGCGGCTCCACCGCGTGAAGGATGTCACCGTGCTGGAGAAGCCGCTCGATCCCGCCGTGCTGCTGGAGGTCGTCGAGGCGTCGCTGGTCGGCCGCGACACCGGCGACGACGGACTCCGCGTCGGGGAAGCGTCCTAGGTACACCGTCGGTCGGGTTGGATGGCGCACGCAGCCCGGAGCATTCCGGGAGAAAGCAGTCAGCCATGCCACGCCCAGTTGTTGTCGTTGCGGATGATGATGTTCCCCTCCTCAAGGCGATCGGACTGCGGCTCGAGGCCGCCGGATTCGACGTCTGCCTGGCGCAGGACGGCTACATGGCCGTGCAGGCCGCGCGGCGCCTGAACCCCGACGTGATGCTGCTCGACGTGGGCATGCCCGCGGGCGACGGATTCTCGGTGCGCGACCGCGTGTGCCAGCTCGGCGCGGTGGACGGCGCGGTGCCGCCGCAGTTCGTGTACCTGTCGGGATCCGACGCCGCGGCGCGCTCGGGCAGGAGGTCGGGCGCCTACGCCTTCGTGCGCAAGCCGTTCGATGGTCCGGCGCTCGCGGCGATCGTGCGCGGCGCGGTCCGCGTGCGCCGCGAGCGTGCGCTCGCGCGCGAGCTGCAGGCCCGTGCGTCCGACGCGCTCGCGGACTGAGCGTGTCCGGCCGGCCCGCGGCAGGGCCGCCCGTTGCGCGCGGGCGCGGGGTGGCCCACAATGGCCGCATGGCCCAGAGGAACGCGCGTGAACTCCGTGAACTTGCCCGCTCGCTCGTCGCGCGGCACGCCGTGACCGACGGTTCGGTGTTCCGCCTGGCGGACCACGATCCAGGGGACACCGGTCCCTTCGCCGACGGCGAGCGCGAGGCGATGCGCGACTCGACGAAGGAGCTGCTCGCCGACGGCGTGAAGATCCTCGCCGACATGCAGGACAGGCTCTACGCGCAGGACCGCTGGTCGCTGCTCCTCGTGTTCCAGGCGATGGACGCGGCGGGCAAGGACGGCGTGATCAAGCACGTGATGAGCGGCATCAACCCGCAGGGCTGCGAGGTGCACTCGTTCAAGGCGCCGAGCGCCGAGGAGCTCGACCACGACTTCATGTGGCGCTGCTCGCGGCTCGCACCGAGGCGCGGCATGATCGGCATCTTGAACCGTTCGTACTACGAGGAGGTGCTGGTGGTGCGCGTCCACCGCGAGCACCTGTCGCGCCAGCAGCTGCCGAAGGAGCTGGTCACCTCGGCGATCTGGCAGGAGCGCCACCAGGACATCCGTTCGTACGAGCGCTACCTCGCGCGGCAGGGGACCATCATCCGGAAGTTCTTCCTGAACGTCTCGCGCGACGAGCAGCGGCGGAGGTTCCTCGAGCGCATCGACGAGCCGTCGAAGAACTGGAAGTTCAGCGCCGCCGATGTCGACGAGCGCGCCCACTGGGACGCCTACATGCGGTGCTACGAGGAGACGATCCGCGAGACCGCGGCAGGACACGCGCCGTGGATCGTGGTTCCCGCCGACCACAAGTGGTACACGAGGCTGGTGGTCGCGTCGGCGATCGGCGAGGCGATGGCCTCGGTCGACCTGCAGTATCCGGTGCTCGACGCGCCCGCGCGCGCCACGCTCGCCGAGTGCCGCGCGCGCCTGCTTGCGGAGTAGCGCGCCGGCGCGGCCACGGCGCCCGCGACGACCACGGCGCCCGCTGCGGCCACAGCGCCCGCGGGAGTTCCGCCCGTGCGGGCAGGTCCGATCTTCATGTCGCGCGAATTCGTGTTAAGGGACGCAGCCCCGTGGGTGGGCCGCCGATGTCCTCCGTACCCATTCCGGGAAAGGACATC
>CAMBUI010000180.1 GCA_945870915.1 Candidatus Kuenenia stuttgartensis
CACGCCGCGCGGCCTGTGGAACCGGGGCTTCGTCTCGCTGCTCTTCACCCAGTTCTTCGAGGCGGGCAGCGACAACATCATCAAGGGCGTGATCACCTTCGCGATCGCCGCCGGCGGCCCGTGGGAGCCGATCTTCGGCGAGGGTGGCAACGGACTGATCGGCATCCTCTTCACGCTGCCGTTCGTGCTGCTGTCGGCCTTCGGCGGGAGGCTCGCGGACCGCCACTCGAAGTCGGCGATCACGGTGCTGCTCAAGACGGTGTCGCTCGCCGTCTGCGCGCTGTGCGCGCTGGAGTTCGCGCGCGGATCGGCCTACGGCACGGTCGCGGCGCTGGTCGCATTCGCCACCGTGAGCGCATTCTTCGGGCCGGTGAAGTACGGCATGATCGCCGAGCTCGTGGCACCCGGGCAGCTCGCGCGCGCGAACGGCGTCGTGAACATGGCGACCAATGTCGCGGTCATCGCGGGCACGCTCGTCGCCGGGCTCGTGGCGACGCGGTGGAAGGCGAGCTTCGTCGACGGCACGCCGGCCGGTCCGGACGCATGGCAGCCCGGGATCGTCATGGCGATCGCGGTGGTGGCGGGCTTCCTCACCTGCCTCACGCTTCCTCGGCTCCGCCCGCAGAACCCGACGCTGCCGATCGATCTCAATCCGTTCTCGACCTATGTCAGCACGATTCGCGTGATGGCGAAGTCTCCGCTGCTCGCCGTGTGCGGCGCGTGGACCTTCTTCTACTTCATCGCCGCGGCGGTGCTGCTGATCCTGCCCGACTACTCGAAGTTCCTCGCGATCCCCGACGACCAGACCGCCCTGCTGATGGCCGGCCTCGGGATCGCGATCGGCGTCGGCTGCGTGGTGGCCGCGTACCTCGACACGCCCGCGCGCCGCGCGCGCTTCGTACCGTTCGGCGCGGCGGGGCTCGCGGTGGCGTTCGGCCTGCTCGGCGTGGCCCCGGCGCACTTCGGCGCCACGATGGCCTGCCTGGTGCTGGTCGGCCTGACCGCCGGCTTCTACATCATCCCCCTCCAGTCGATGCTGCAGTCGCTATCGCCCGACGACCTGCGCGGGCGCGTGCTCGGCACCGCGAACGGCCTGAGCTTCGTGATGGGTGCGGTCGGCAGCGGCCTGTACTTCGTGCTGCGGCAGGTGGGCGTGCCGTCGAACCGCGTCTTCCTGGTCCTGGCGCTGCTCTGCGCGGCCATGGCGGTGGTCGCGGTCGGTTGGCTCCGTCGCATGGCGGCGCGCCAGGCGATGTGAATGCGCCGGGAGATGGGTAGACCCGCCGAAGGGCCGGCGCGCAGGACCGTTTGCCGGCGTGCTGCCGGCGTGCGCGTCCCCCTTTTCGGGACATTTGCCGGCCGAGCCCTTCCAATCCCGCAAGGAAACGCCGATGCTTGCGTAGATTCGGGCGGAGTTCCGAGCCCGAAGGCCCGAAGGCCCACGTCAGAAGACCCACGTCAGAAGACCCACGGCAGAAGGCCCACGGCAGTCGGCCGACCGTAGAGGAGTGACCATGCGCCAGCGCCCGTTCATCACCCTGCTTGCGATCGTCGGCATGGCCACGGTCGATGCGCTTGGCATCGCCGGCGCCGGTTCCATGGCGTTCGCGCAGGCGACCCCGCCGAATGCGCCCGCGCCCGCGAAGCCGCGCCCCGGGTCGATTCCGATCCCGAGCCGCAATCGTCCTCGCCCGACGGCACCGGCAAATCCCGGCGGCCCGACCTCCCCTGCCCCTGGTGGTCCGGAGCGGCCCGCTCCCGGAACCACGCCAGGCCGCAACGATCCCGCCGATCCAGTTTCGCCTGAGCGCCCGACGCCGGGCACCACTCCGGGGCGCAACGACCCCGCCGACCCGATCAACCCCGAGCGTCCGGTTCCCGGGACGCTTCCAGGCCGAGGGGAACCAGGGCCGACGGTTTCGCCTCGCCCCGACACTGCGCCGGGACAGCGACCGGGTCGGCGCATGCCCGGCGACCCGATCAAGGCGCCCAAGCCGCCGGGATTCGGCAACACCCCGGGAAAGAACGACCCTGGTGCGCCGGTGCGCGCCCCCAAGCCGCCGGGATTCGGCTCGACGCCCGGACAGAACTCGCCGGGGCGGCCGGTCAGTCCGCCGAAGCCGCCGGGATTCGGCGGCTGAGCCGCGGTTGGCCGACCCAGGACGCACACCCACGAAAAAGGACAACGCCCCGCGCAAGCGGGGCGTTGGGCTAAGGCCGCGGTGGGATTTGAACCCACGCGGCAACGCCGCGTCAATCCCACCTGGCCGACCCAGGACGCACACCCGCGAAAAAGGACAACGCCCCGCGCAAGCGGGGCGTTGGGCTAAGGCCGCGGTGGGATTTGAACCCACGAATCACGGATTTGCAATCCGTTCCCTTAGGCCACTTGGGTACGCGGCCGACGGGAGGGACTATCGCACCAATCCGTCCGCGCGTCAACGCGAAGCCTGAAGAACGCGCACGGACCCGTCCGCACAATCCGCGCATTCGGAGCGCAGTTGCTTGCCCGATCACGGACGACCGCGGAAACTGCCGATGCCCTCCCCGCCGACGCGCACGCAACCCGCGTGCACCCTCGGGATCGGCGCAGATCGCCATGACGCACTCCCCGACGCACTCGCCCCGCTCCAGCCTCACGGTGCTCGCCGCAGTGCTTGCCTGTCCCATCACGGCCTGTCCCATCACGGCCATCACGGCCTGTCTGATCACGCAGCCTGTGCTTGCCTGTCCCATCACGCATCCGGTCACGCAGGTGCAGGGAACCGGCACGGCGGGCGGCGGGCGGGGCGACGATGCGAAGTCCACCGACGCGAAGTCCACCGATGTGAAGTCCATCGACGCGCCCGCCGCCGGCAAGGCCGCGCAGCCGGGCGCCACGCTCGGGGGCTACCGGCTGCCGCTCCTGCGCGAGGGCTCGGCGATCGGCCGCGTGACCGGTGACCTGACCCAGGATCCCGACGAGAAGCTCTGGCTGTTCCGCCCGACCGAGCCCGAGGCCGGCGGACTGCGGCGCGAGTTCGCGCTGCTGCCGTCGCCCGTGCTCGAGGACATGCTGCGGACCGTGCGCGCGTCCGGCGCGACCGTGCAGTTCGAGATGACCGGACGCGTGTTCATCTACCGCGGACGGAACTTCCTGCTGCCCGACTTCGCTCCGTCCATCATGCGGTTCGACGCGAGGCCGGGCGAAACACCGAAGGCGATCGAAGGCACGACGAATCCCGTCACCGTCACCACCGCGCCCAACGGCGAGGACCGGTTCGTCGCCCCGGACGCGGGCAGCACCGCGAAGGACGACGCCGTGGTCGACGAGATCGAGCGCCGCCTCGAGGAGCGCGTCGGGCGCGCGCCGCAGGCCCGCACGGGCGAGTCGCGCTCGGGCGGCGCGGGTGGCTCCGCGCGCGGAGCGGCCGATGCGCCCATCGCCAACGGAACGCGGATCACCCAGCGGCTCGGCCGGCTCTCGCGCGATCCGCAGGCCGGTTCGTGGCGCTTCGTGCCCGAGCAGTCGACCGGGAGCGGCGATCCGTCGATCGAGATCCTCCCCTGCCTCATGCTCGAACGGCTCGAGAACACCGCGCGCGAGAGCGATGCGGCGCCCGCGATCCTGCTGTCGGGAACCGTCTACGCGTTCGAGGGCCGCAGCTACCTGCTGCCGTCGAGCTTCCGCCGCGCGCGGGAAGGCCGCGGCATCGGGGGATGACGGTCGCCGCGCGTCGGATCGCCGAGCGCCTTCGATTCGCCCATACCGTCCGATCGCCCATACCGTCCGATCGTCCAGGGTCGTCAGATCGCCCAGGGTCGTCCGATCGTCCGGGGCCGTCAGATCGTCCAGGCGCTCAGCAGCGCCGCGATGTCCTGGGCGTCGACCACGCCGTTCGGGACGAGGTCCGCGCTTCCGGGACCGCCCCACTGCGAGAGCATGATCGCGATGTCGGGTGCGCTCACCACGCCGTCGCCGTTGAGGTCGCCGAACACGCCGGCCGGCGGCGGTCCGATGGTGCCGTCGTCGTTGATGCGCGACGCCCAGACGTCGCTCGCGCCGGTCGAGCCGCCCTGCCAGACGAGCACGCTGCCGCCGTCGACCGCATCGGCGGCCACGTAGCGGTACTTGCTGCCGCCGTTGAGAGCGATGTCGAAGCGGCTGCTCACCGCGCCCGCGGCGTCGAGCATCGCGCACTTCAGGTTGTCCTGCACGGCGTTGATCGCGTCGTTGTAGGAGACGGCGACGCCGCTTCCCGCGCGGAGCATGCGGCCCCAGCCGCGCGAATAGGTCCCTCCGAGCGGCTCGACGACCGCACCGGTCGGGCCCCACTGCGCGACGCCCTTGGCGAAGCACTGGGCGAAGATGCCGTAGATCGTGGTGTTCGGGGTGTGCTGCGTGAAGGTCACGTAGAGCCTTCCGTCGGAGCCGAGGAGCATCGACGGATCGGTGCGCTCGGCGCCCGCGGTCGAGGTGGTCACCGCAACGCCGTTGGTCCCGTAGAGCAGCGCGCCCGTCGCGCTCACGCGCTGGACATACGACTGCAGCGGACCCGTGCCGTACCACGCGAAGTAGCCGCCGCCCGCGCCGTCGCCGATGAACGGCGGGAAGTTGCCGAACTGCAGCGAGCCGGTGGTGAACACGCTCACGCCGTTGGCGGCCCAGGGGCGCGTGCCGTTCGGCTCGACGCGGTGGGCGCGCAGGATCTTCGGGCCGGTGAAGGTCGCGTAGCGGACGCAGGAGACGATCACCGCGCCGCCGAGGCTCGGCTCGATGTCGGCGATGAACTGCGAGGCTCCGGTCTCGGCGAGCTGCACCGGGGTCGCGAACGACGCCGCGCCCGTGGCGGGGTCGAGGCGCTGGACGCGCGTGCCGCTGCCCTCGATCGCGGCGACCCAGACGAATCCATCGCTCGCGACGGTGACCTGCGCGGGCACGTTGCCCGCCGCGGCGGAGGTGACGGTGGTCCACAGGATCGCACCGGTCGGCGACACCGCGGTGCACTGCAGCGCACCCGCGGTGGTCGCGTAGGCGAGGTACGCGTTCACGCCGTCGCTCGCGCAGCCGTAGTCGACGGTCGAGCTGAGCGCGCGGTCGTTCACGATGGTCGGCCCGGTCCACGCGCTCTTGCCGTTGCGGTCGAGGCGCGCGAGCGCGACGTCGTAGCCGGCGCCGGTGAGGTAGCTGATGTAGTGCCCATCCGACGGCGCGGCGACGATCTTCGGCTGCACATCGTCGTTCGCGGTCGCCGCGAGCACGAGCGGCGCGTTCACATCGCTCGAGTAGTCGGCGGGTGCGAGCGGGGCCGCGACCGTGGCGGCCAGGACGGCGAGGGACGAACCAGCGCGGGTGGCGAACTTCATCCCCACAGAATGACGGGTTTCCGCAGTGCTGCCAAGGTGCCGCGCGGTCGCGCCGCGAGAAACACGACGAATCGCCGCGGGTGGCGTGGATCCGTGCGAATCTCGGACTGCCCGCCGCGAATGGTGGAATCCCGGCGGAGCCGTCCCCCTCCTTTCGCGCCGCCCGCGACAGCCACGGTTTCCCTGCGGACAATCGGGGGTATTCTCTGAAACGCTTCGGATGCGTCCGAAGTCCTGGACGGAGACCGTCGGACCAGATCCGGTCCGGACCGTCTGCTGCATCGGTTGGCTGAATCGGTTGGCTTGATCGGCTGAGAGACCTCTCACTGGAGCCCAAGATGCGCGCCATCTCCACCATCCTCTCGGGAACCAATCCGGCTGCGGGACAGGCGGGACACGCCGGGCGTGCGCCCGCGACGGGCACGCTGCTCGTGTCCGCGGTGCTCGCCTCGTCGCTGATCGCGACCTCCGTGCTCGCGGCGCCGCCCGTCGAGCAGCCGCGCACGGCGACCGTGGCGCGCGGCGACAGGGGCAAGCCCTCGTCCGCGAAGGCGGACGCGGACGGGATTGCGGTCGCCGGCGCCGCAAACACCAACGCCGCAAACTCCAGCGCCGTCGCCAAGGCGATGGGGAAGAGCGGCGAGAAGGGCGGCGAGAAGGGCGGCGAGAAGGG
>CAMBUI010000181.1 GCA_945870915.1 Candidatus Kuenenia stuttgartensis
TTGGACCGCTTGAAGGCGTCGATGGCCATGAGGAACATGAACTGCTCCTTGTTCATCTCGCCTTCCTCGGCGTCGCGCACGAAGTCGCTCAGCCGGCGGCCGGGACCGCGGCGACGCTCCAGGTTCGTGGGCGAGGTGCCCTCGAGATCGCGACGGTCGAGGCCACTGCGGCGGTCGACGACGCTGCCCTCACGGGGGTCGGTCGTGTTCGGACGCGTGTTGTTCTTCTCGTCAGGCATGGCGTTCTCGTCGATAGGCGTTGCACACGGTGCGCCGCGGGCGCGAACATGCGGCACCGCTACACTGTCGGCCTATCGGTCACCTCGGAGGGCGACTTCAGCCAATCCTCGAAGTGCTCGAATCGCTGAACCGATCGCCGAACCGATCGCCGAAACGCCGGAATCCCCGCATCACGACCCTTCCATCGCAGCGCGCCTGCGAGACCGAACCCACGCCAGGCCCCCCACCGTGCCCGCCACGAACAACGACGCCACCTTCCGCCCGCTTGGAGCCATCCTCGGATGGGTCTTTCCCGGCCTCGGGCACATCGCCGGCGGCAACGCGAAGCGCGGGTTCTGCGCCATGGCGGGCGTCCTGGTGCTCTTCCTGGGCGGACTCCTGGTCGGCGGCGTCGACTGCGTCGACCGCAAGGAGGACCGTCTCTGGTTCTTCGGGCAGGCCGGCTGCGGACCGATCGCGTTCGCCGCGAGCTACGCCAACGACGCCCTGCTCAAGTCGGGCGAGGCCGCCCCGATGATCGAGATGCCGAGCTACCCCGGCCAGCCCGAGGTCTTCGTGAGCTCCTACAAGGGCCTCGCGCACGCCAACGAGTTCGGCACGCTGTTCGTGTTCCTCGCGGGGCTGCTCAACATCTGCGTCCTGCTCGACGCCACCGTCCGCGCGCCGTCGAGCGACGCGCCCAGCACCGGCCGCCGCGCGGGCGAAGGAGCGTCCAAGTGAGCTCGCACCTGAGCGACCTCTGCACCACGCTCGCCTGGGCTCCGTTCCTCCAGCCTGCGCCTGGCGTGCAGCACTGGTGGTGGCTGCTGGTGATCCCGATGGCGCTCGGCGTGTCGATGGCCTACAAGGCGATCCGCGTGCAGAACCTCGACCAGTGGCCGATGGCCGTGGCGAAGATGACGCTCCAGATCGTGGCCACCGTCGTGGGCATCGCCGTCGGGCTCTACCTGCTCGTGATCGTGCTGCTGCCGCTGCTGCCGGCCGAGTGAGCGGGTCGGCCGAAGTCGCCGCGAAGCGCCCGCCGCAGGAGCCCCACCGGGCCCACGACGACCGCGGCGTAGAAGACCACATTGACCACCGCGCCGATCCAGAGCACCTCGACCTGCTCGGGGCCGCCGCCACGCGTGCCGGTGAGCGCGCTCTCGGCGGCGTACACGATGCTCGTGTCGGCGTCGTCGAGCTCCGCGGGCACGGGGAAGCTGCGCGTCATGCTGGTCACCGTCCAGCGCATCCGCAGGGCCGGCAGCGGCCAGCCTGCGGCCAGGGTGCCGATCCGGAGAAACTGCGCCGCGGGGTACGGCGGCGGCGGCGGCTCCTCCCAGCCCGAGACCTCGCCGTCCCAGAGCGGGGTCGAGAGCGGCGGGTCGATCAGCATCAGGTTCGACCAGCGCAGTCCGAACACGCGGTCGCGCGCGTGCCACCAGCCGTGGACGCCGCGGTGGATGGTGCCGATCGTGGCGCCGCCACCGCGTTCGACCATGTACATGGGCAGGTAGGTCGAGACCGCGGCCGCGGCCAGTCCGACCACGAGGGCGACGGCGATGCGGATCACGCGGCTTCGGGCGGAGCTCGTCGGCATGCGGCGCATTGTGCGATACTCCGCGCGTGACTGCATTCCCCGACACGCTCCACCGGCTGGTTCTCCGCGGCATCGGCGAGATGGGCTTCAAGGCCCCGACCCCGATCCAGGCATCGTTCATCCCCGCGGCGCTCGCGCCCGCCGAGGATGGCGAGGCGCTCCGGAGCCGCGACCTGGTGGGACTCGCGCCGACCGGCACGGGAAAGACGCTCGCCTACGGCATCCCGCTCGCCGATCTCCTGCTCCGCCACAAGCCGGTCGAGACCGGCGGCCGGCGCCGCGATCCGCGCACCCGCCTGCGCGCGCTGGTGCTGGTGCCCACGCGCGAGCTCGCGCAGCAGGTCGCCGAGGAGATCCGCCACCTCGTCCGCGGCTCGCTGCTGCGCGTGACCGCCGTGTACGGCAAGGTCGCCATCGCGCCGCAGGCCGAGGCGCTCAAGAAGGGCGTCGACATCGTCGTGGCCACCCCGGGCCGCGCGCGCGAGCTGATCGAGGCCGACGTGATGACGCTCGCGCACCTGCTGTACGTCGTGTGCGACGAGGCGGACCGCATGCTCGACATGGGCTTCCTCCCGCAGGTCGACTGGGTGCTCTCGCGCGCGCCCGAGGGCCGGGCGAAGTGGCTGCTGTCGGCGACCCTGCCGCGGCAGGTCGAGGACCTCGTCCACAAGAAGCTCGCCAAGCCGGAGAAGATCTCGGTCGGCACCCGCAATGCGGCAGCCGCGCACCTCGCGCACAAGCGCATGCTGGTCGAGGAGGAGCTCAAGACCCCCGCGCTGCTCTCGCTCCTCGCGCAGGAGGACCTGCGGCGCGGCATCGTCGTCTACTGCGCCAGCCGCCGCCGCACCGGCTGGGTCGCGGGCGCGCTGCGCAAGCACGAGGTCTCGGCCGCGGTCGTCCACGGCGACCGTTCGCAGCTGCAGCGCGAGAAGGCGCTCGAGAGCTTCGCCCACGGCCGCTGCCGCGTGCTGGTCGCGACCGATGTCGCGGCGCGCGGACTGCATGTGCCCGGCATCAAGCTGGTCGTGAACTACGACGTGCCGGTCTCCCCCGAGGAGTGGATCCACCGCGTCGGCCGCGCCGGTCACGGCGGCGGCGAGGGCCAGAGCATCACCTTCGTGTCGCCCGAGGAACGGGTGCGCTGGGAGTCGGTGGTGCAGCTCGCGCAGCCCGAGTGGGACTCGATGCAGGTGCCCGAGGATGTCTCGACCTTCATGCGCGACCGCGACAAGGTCCGCCACGAGCGCGCGCAGGCCGAGCAGGCCGAGGTGCTCAAGGCCCTCGAGCTCAAGGAGCAGGCGGAGAAGCAGAAGACGAAGCGGCTCAAGGAGGCCGCGCGCAAGCGCAAGATGAAGTCGCAGCGCTACGACACCAAGCAGTTCCGCGGCACCAAGTCGAACACCCCCGTCGAGAAGGGCACCAAGCGCGGCTCCGGCGTCAAGAAACTCGGCTGACCCCCGCCCGCCCCGAAGCCCCGAGCATTCACTCCGCGTGGCCCCCACCAGAGGAAGCGGCCGCAGCCGCGACCGCTCAAACCTCGCCGCGACCGCTCCGACCCACGCCCCGAAGCCCCGAGGATTCACTCCGAGGGGCTTCCTCCAGAGGGAGCGGCCGCAGCCGCGACCGCTACGACCTCGGCTCCCTCAACGCCATCCGGAACGCCAGCGACCGGATCTCGCGGCCCTGCCGCAGCTGCATGCGGCGACGGACGGCGCGCATGCCGGCCACCGTCATCGTGTTCTGCTGGATGCTGGCGAAGAGCGTGAAGTCGAGCATCGCCGAGCGCACCCAGTCGATGTCCTTCTCGTAGCCGCTCACGGCGAGGGCGCCCGTTTCCTCGATGAACTTCCGCAGGCGGCGCTGGCTGACGCCGAGCGTCTGGCAGCAGCCGAAGTGGATGACGCGCCCCTGGCAGCGGCCGCGGAGCGCCTCCTCGAGCGCGTCGAGCGACACGCGCGCGCCGCGGCGGCGCAGGTCGCCGAACTGGACCTCGCCCTCGATCCCGTGGAACGCCAGGTACAGGATCGGGTAGTCGTCGTGCCGGCGCTGGGTCCACTTCTTCAGGTAGTAGTCGAGCGCGTCGACGGTGACGACGTTGCGGTGGACGAAGGGGATGCCCAGCGGCGAGCTCTTGAGGAGCTCGAGCATGGGTTCCACGCTCGGCGAAGTCCGCACCTCGGACCAGTCGGTCTCGAGGCAGAAGATGCCACGCACCTTGGTGCGCGCATGGACAAGCGTGTAGTCACGGAGGAGCATGACGGGTTTCCCTTCGACCGAGGTCCGTCTCGGCCGGAATGAGCGTTGGGCCGTCCGCGGGAGGGGTCCCGAGGACTCGCCCATTGTTGCCCCGACCCGCCGATTGGGCGGGGAAACAACGCATTTCCCACGCGGATTGCTGCGCCCGCGGGGTGGCGGCGGGACCGCGCGCCGACGACCCCCCGCTGGCGCTGCGGGAACGCGGTTCGAACCGGGTCGAGGATCTCGGACGGTGCGCGGACCGCGTCCGAAAACGGCCCTCGGGCGGTCAGGGGCGACTGTTCCACAAACGGATCACACGGGTTTCACGCTCGAATCCGAGGATCGAGACCGTGCCCGTGTCGAGCGCGAAACGCTCGCCGTCCTCGGGCGCGAGCTCGAGCCACGCGGCGGCGAGCACGCGGAGGAAGTGCCCGTGGGCGAAGAGGATCGCGTCGCCGTCGGTGCCGAGCACGCGCGCGATCACGCGGCGCGCGCGCTGCGCGACCTGCTCGGCGTCCTCGCCTCCGGGTGCGCCGTCGTGGAAGACCGACCACTCGGGGTCGGTGCGCCGGATCTCGTCGGTGGTCTTGCCCTCGTAGGTGCCGTAGCTCCACTCGCAGAGGTCGTCGGAGCGCTCGGCCCGGCCGAGCAGGCCGCAGAGCTCGCAGGTGCGCACGGCGCGCACCATCGGGCTGGTCAGGACGAGCGCAAAGGCATGTCCTGCAAGCACCGGCGCGAGCAGCGCGGCGCGGCGCTCGCCCTCGGCGGTGAGCGAAAGGTCGGTCCTCGAGGTGTGCTGCCCGGTGAGGCTCCACTCGGTTTCGCCGTGACGGACGAGGAACAGTCGCTTGCTGGCGTTCGGGTTGCGCATCGCGGGGCCGTGGCGTTGGAGGAGCGTGGCGTTGGAGGAGCGTGGCGTCGGAGGAGCGTGGCGTCGGAGGAGCGTGGCGTTGGAGGAGCGTGGAGGGACGCGCGCGGCCAGACGGCCCCGCGCGCCTCGCAGCGTACCCGCACGCCGCGCGCGAGACCGTATGATCGCGGCATGGACGACAGTTCGGTTCTCACCCGCCCGGCGTCGGCGTCATTCGCGCCCGAAGCCACGCAGGCATTCGATGTGGTCGCGGCGACCGTCGTGTTCCGCGTCGTGCGCGGTGCGCTGTGCATCGGACTGCCCTTCGCGGCGAACGGCGGCGGCGAGCCGATGCGCGTGGTGCCGACCTCGGCTCCCGATGCGCGCGCCGACGACGCCGGCCTCGACGCCGCGGCGCGCGGTGCGGCGCTTCGCGTGGTGGCGGCGCGCGACCTCGTGCGCATCTCGAACGCGGGCGTGCGTGGCATCCCGGCCGAGGGTGGCGCGGCGGCGCGGCTTGTCGTCGTCTCGTGGGCGATCGCGCGGCCGATCACGGCCGGTGCCGACGCGGCGCAGTCGCTCGAGGCCGACGAGGCGTTCGTGCCCCTCTCCGCACTGCCGGAGCTCGATGAACCCACGCGCGCCGTGCTCTCGTGCGCGTTCGACGCGTTCCTCGACGCGACGCTCGCCGACGCGCTCACGCGGCGGCTGCTGCCGCGGCACATCCTGTTCCGCAAGACCGACGGCTTCACCAACCGCAGCCCGTTCGAGTCGGCGCTGGGCTCGGCGCCGGCGGCCGGCGAGCCGGAGATCCCGATCTTCGTCGGACTGCTGCCCGATCCGTTCCCGCTGTCGGCGCTGCGCGAGCTCTACGAGCGGCTGCTCGACGCGCCGCTCGACCGCGGCAACTTCCGCCGCCAGTTCCACGAGATCATCGCGCTCGGGCCGATCACGGCCCTGCCGATCTTCGAGCGTGGCGTGCCGCACCGCGCGGGTCAGCTCTTCACCTTCGACAAGCAGGCCTGGGCCCGGTTCGCGTCGACCTGACGGTGGA
>CAMBUI010000182.1 GCA_945870915.1 Candidatus Kuenenia stuttgartensis
CCGAGGCTGCGCGTCGCGCGAACGCCGCCGGTGATGGAGCGTCGGGTGGTGTCGCGGGCGGCGCCTCGCGCGGCGTCGCCGACACGATTCCAGGTGCGTCCGCGCCTCCGACCTCGCCCACCGAGGTCGCGTTCCGGACCTCCAGTGCCATGTCGAGTCCGGTTCCGGGCACAGCATCGAACGCCACCGCGTCGGTGACCGTGGTGCGTGCGCCCCGCGCCCCCGACACGCTCCGCGCCCCGAAGGTGATCGCGCGCGGCAACCTCAAGCCGGCCAAGCCGCTCGCCGGCGCCGGCGCCGCGCGGGCCACCGCGACCAAGAAGCCGAATCCGAAGCCCGCCGCGCCGACCGCGCGCGGTGGGGCGTTCGGCACGAACCCGACCCCGACCCCACCGCCCGACGCGCTGCGCGGCGGCGACTCCGCCGAGGCGATGCTGAGCCGGCAGCGTCTCACCGCGGCGGTCGCCAAGGTCAAGGCCGCCGAGTCGCGCATCTCCGCCCCCCAGACCGGCCGCGACCTGCGGACGCATGCCGGTCCCAAGCAGCCGCGCCCGACCGGAGCAACCGCGCTCGCGAAGGTGCGGGCCCCGGTGGGCGTGACCGCCGCCGAACTGTCGCGCATGCTCCGCGACCCCTCCCAGATCCGCCGCGCCCTGGTGCTCGGCGAGATCTTCGGGCGACCCCGCTCCGAGCGGCCCATCTGATCCGCCGGCGGCGTGCCGAACGCCGCGGCCACGCCAGCGCCTCGGTTTGCGTCTTCGCGCGGGATTTATCTTGCATCGGGTCCCGATCGGGCGCGATCGCCACGCTATCTCCCCGTGGGGGGAATTGTGCTATGTTCCCGACCCGCGCGGCGATGCCGCGCATGACCCGGCGGCCTGGCCGCCCAGCCCCCCCGCGGCCTAGACCGCCCTCATCACCATGATCGACATCCGCAAGCTCAAGGAACTCGTCCGCCTGATGGTTGAAAACGACCTGACCGAACTCGACATCCGAGACGAGCAGGAAACCGTCACCGTCAAGCGTCCCGGCCTCCATGTCGCCCCGCAGGTCGTGGCGGCTCCCATGATGGCCGCCGCTCCCGTCGCCCACGCCGCCCCCGCGGCTGCTGCCGCGCCGGCTGCCGCTCCCGCGGCCGCGAAGGAAGTCCTGCCCGCGATCGAGAGCCCCATGGTCGGCACCTTCTACGCCGCCCCGGGACCGGACAAGGCTCCGTTCGTCTCCGTCGGCTCCAAGGTCGGCCCCGACACCACCGTCTGCCTGATCGAGGCCATGAAGATCTTCAACGAGATCAAGGCCGAGACCTCGGGCACCGTCGAGGAAGTGCTCGTCAAGAGCGGCCAGCCCGTCGAGTTCGGCCAGCCCATGTACCGCATCCGCCCGAGCTGAGTCGCGACCGCGGCCACACCTCACCTCAGAACATCCATGTTCAAGCGAATCCTGATTGCCAACCGTGGCGAGATCGCGCTGCGCGTCATCCGCGCCGCGAAGAGCCTCGGCATCGAGACCGTGTGCGTGTATTCGACCGCCGACAAGGGCGGTCCGTGGCTCGAGCAGGCCGACCAGGCCGTGTGCATCGGCCCGGGTCCGAGTCCGCAGAGCTACCTCCGCATCGAGCGCATCATCGCCGCCGCCGAGGTCTCGCACGCCGATGCGATCCATCCCGGCTACGGCTTCCTCTCCGAGAACGCTCATTTCGCCGAGGTCTGTCGTGACAGCGGCTTCGAGTTCATCGGCCCCTCGCCCGAGGCGATGGCGCTGCTCGGCGACAAGGTCAGCTGCAAGAAGATGGCCCGCAAGGTCGGCACCCCGGTCTTCCCCGGCACCGAGGACGCGATCGAGGACATCGAGGAGGCCGTCAAGGTCGCGGCCGAGGTCGGCTACCCCGTGATCGTCAAGGCGACCGCGGGCGGCGGCGGACGCGGCATGCGCGTCGCGCGCGACGAGGCGCAGCTGCGCGCCGGCATCGAGAGCGCCCGCCAGGAGGCGACCGCGGCCTTCGGCAACGGCGCGGTCTACATCGAGAAGTTCCTCGAGCACGCGCGCCACTTCGAGGTGCAGACGATCGGCGACAAGCACGGCAACGCGGTGCATCTCTTCGAGCGCGACTGCTCGAGCCAGCGCCGCCACCAGAAGCTCATCGAGGAGGCGCCGAGCCCCGGCGTCGATCCCGAGAAGCGCAAGAAGGTCTGCGAGAGCGCCGCCGCGCTCATCGCGAGCGCCAAGTACTCGGGCGCCGCGACCGTCGAGTTCCTGATGGACGGCAAGCAGACCTTCTACATGCTCGAGGTGAACACGCGCGTGCAGGTCGAGCACCCGGTCACCGAGATGATCACGGGCATCGACATCGTGCGCGAGCAGATCATGGTCGCCTCGGGCAAGCCGCTGTCGGTCAAGCAGTCCGACATCAAGGTCAACGGCCATGCGATCGAGTGCCGCATCAACGCCGAGGATCCCGACCGCGGCTTCATGCCGCAGGCCGGCCTCATCGAGACCTTCTCGGCGCCGGGCGGCCTGGGCGTGCGCCTCGACAGCCACGCGCGCGCGGGCTACCGCATCCCGCCGAACTACGACTCGATGATCGGCAAGCTCATCGTGCACGGCCCCACGCGCGACATCGCGATCGCGCGCATGAAGGTCGCGCTCGGCGAGTTCAGGATCGGTCCGGTCAAGACCACGATCCCGCTGCACCGGAAGCTCATGGACAACCCCGACTTCAACAACGCGACCTTCGACATCCACTACGTCGAGCGCCTGCTGAAGGCCGAGGAAGCCGCGAAGGCGAAGGGCTGAGCGGCGTCCATGGCCACCCACGACGCGACGGCGACCCATCACGCGACGGTGGGCGATGACGTGACGCTCGCCGACATCGAGGCCGCGCGCGTCCGCATCGAGGGTGGCGTGCTGCGCACCTCGTGCATCGAGGCTCCGTCGCTCTCGCGGATCACCGGCTGCCAGGTCTTCGCCAAGCTCGAGTACCAGCAGCGCACCGGCAGCTTCAAGGAGCGCGGCGCGCGCAACGCGCTGCTCCAGCTTCCCGCCGACGCGCGCCGGCGCGGCGTGGTGGCGGCGAGCGCCGGCAACCACGCGCTCGCGCTCGCCTGGCACGGTCGCGACCTCGGGATCCCGGTCACGGTGGTCATGCCGCGCGTCGCGCCGCTGGTCAAGCAGGCGCGCTGCCGCGAGCTCGGCGCACGCGTCGAGATCCACGGCGCCAACATCGCCGAGGCCAAGGAACTCGCCGAGCGGTTCGTCGCCGACGAGAGCCTCGCCTATGTCCACGGCTTCAACGACGCGGCGATCATCGCGGGCGCCGGCACGGTCGGGCTCGAGATCCTCGAGGAGGTCCCCGACCTCGACGCGGTGATCGTGCCCGTTGGCGGCGCGGGACTTCTCGCGGGCGTGGGCATCGCGGTCAAGGCGCGGCGGCCCGAGGCGCTCGTGGTCGGCGTCGAGCCGCGCCGCGCGGCGAGCTTCGCCGAGGCGCTGCGGCAGGGGGGGCCGAAGCGGATCGCGATGGACCCGACGCTCGCCGACGGCCTGGCCGTCCCCGAGGTGGGCGCACGCGCGTTCGCGCTGGCGCGCGGCCGCGTCGACCGGCTCGTGACCGTCGACGAGGACCTGATCTCGCTCGCCATCCTGCGCCTCGTCGAGATGCAGCACGGCGTGGTCGAGGGCGCGGGCGCCTCGCCGCTCGCGGCGCTGCTGTCGGGCGAGCTGCCCGAGCTGCGCGGCCGCAAGGTCGTGCTGCTCCTCTGCGGCGGCAACATCGATCCGCTCGTGCTCGCCCGCGTGATCGAGCATTCGCTCGCGGTCGACGGACGCCTCGTGCAGTTCTCCGCCACCATCAGCGACCGTCCGGGCGGACTCGCCGATCTCGCCGTCACCATCGCGTCGACGGGCGCGAGCGTGCAGGACATCCGCCACGAGCGCATCTTCGGCGGCAGCGATGTCTCGCGCGTGCGCGTCTCCTGCGTGGTCGAGGTGCGCGACGCGCGCCACGCCGACGAGCTGCAGGAGGCGCTGCGCACCAAGGGCATCCGCGTGCACGAGCGCGTGCGTCCCGTGATGCAGGGCTGATCCGGGGCGCACCATGCCGACCGTCGTCATTCCCGCCTACAACGAAGCCAACGGGATCGAGCGCACCCTGCGCGCCGTGCTCGGCGACGGGGTGGGGGATCTCGTCGTCGTCGTCGTGGCCAACGCCTGCCGGGACGACACGGCGGCGCGCGCGCGCGCGGTCGCGGTGCCCGCGGGCGCGCGCGTGGTCGTGCTGGAGACCGCCGAGGGCGGCAAGACCAACGCCATGAACCTCGGCGAGCGGCATCTGCGCGAGCAGGGGCTCGACCTGTATCCGCGGCTGTTCCTCGACGGCGACATCGAGCTCGAGGCGGGCTCGCTCCGGGCGATCGTCGACGCCGCGACGCGCGCGGGCGGCGCCGCGCGGGTGCTCGCGGCGCGGCCACGATTCGACGCCTCGCGCAGTGTGCCCGCGGTGCGGCTCTTCTACGCAGGCGAGGCGTTCAATCCGTACCACCGCGCGGGCGCGCCCAACGGGAGCGGCACCTTCGCCGTCACCGCGGCGGGGCGCGCGCGCTGGAACGAGTTCCCCACGGGCCTCCTCGCCGACGACAGCTTCGTCGAGCGGCAGTTCGCCCCCGGCGAGCGCGAGACCGTGTCGGGGGCCACCGCGGTCGTCCGGGTTCCGCGGACCTTCGCGGCGCTCCGCCGCATCAGCGCGCGCAAGCGGCTCGGCGCCTACGAGCTCGACCGGGTCGCGCCGCCGCGCGCCGACGACCGCGGCAGCGCGGGGACCTTCGGCGCGGTGGCGCGGGCGATGCTGCCGAATCCCCTGCGCTGGCCCGCGTTCATCGTGTGGGCCGCGGTCAAGACGGTCGAGCGCCTCGAGTCGCGCGCCGTTGCGCGCAAGCAGGGGACCGACCGCTGGCAGCAGGACACCAGCTCGCGCGCGTAGGGCCGCCACGAGGCGGGTCCGGCGCGGCGCACAGGTCGCATATCTGTCCGAGAATGGCCCAGACAGCGCGATCGGCGCCTTGGGAATAGGCCTGACGAGCGGCAATCTGCTCAACAGCGGCACATTCCGCGCAGTTGTGTGAATTGCCCCGGAGGTGGTGCCGATGGTTTGGGGCATCAGGGGTTCCCGCAGCCAACGGAGGGTTGTCGCGGGTGCGCTACCAACGGAGTACGAAGCCATGCGTGAAGGATTCAATTTCAACGAGAAGGACGTCCTGACCACCGGCGAGGTCGCCCGGATCTGCAATGTTGCGAGCCGCACGGTCAGCAAGTGGTTCGACTCCGGCCAGCTCGCGGGATACCGCATCCCCGGCTCGAAGGACCGCCGCATCCCGGTGTCGAACCTGATGGCGTTCATGAAGAAGCACAACATCCCGATGGATGGGCTCCGCAGCGGCGCGCCGCGCGTGCTCATCGTCGACAGCGACCCGGCGACCGCCGAGACGCTCCGCAAGGTCCTCGCCGAGCAGACCCGCTACGACGTCCATGTCGCGTCGGGCGCGTTCGCCGCGGGCGCCGAGTGCGAGAAGTTCCGCCCGCACGTCATGCTGCTCGATGTCCACATGCCCGAGGCCGAGAGCGGCGCGTTCTGCGCGTTCGTCCGCGGCTCGGACGAGCTGCAGATGACCAAGATCATCGGCATGTCGAACCGTCTCACCGAGGGGCAGATCGCCCAGCTCGTGGGACGCGGATACGACAGCGTGCTCCGCAAGCCGTTCACCGTCCGCCAGGTGATCGAGTCGATCGAGCACGCGCACGCGCTCGTCGCCTGACGCACACCGCACACGCGCTGGCGGCCGAAGAGTCCCCTCGACGGTCCCAGCCGAAGCGCAGCGCTCCATGAGGCATGGAGCGCTGTGCTTTTTCGGCGGTGCGCGCACCGGACGCGACGCGCCGGCCG
>CAMBUI010000183.1 GCA_945870915.1 Candidatus Kuenenia stuttgartensis
CGTCCGCGCGGTCGCACGCCCGACGAGGACCGCGCGCTCGAGCGCGAGCTGCTCGCCGACGCCAAGGAGCGCGCCGAGCACGTGATGCTCGTCGACCTCGGCCGCAACGACCTCGGCCGCGTGTGCGAGGCGGGCACGGTCTCGATCGACCGCTGCATGGAGGTCGAGCGCTACAGCCACGTGATGCACATCTCGTCGACCGTCACCGGGCGGCTGCGCAGCGGGTGCGACGCGTTCGACGCGCTGCGCGCGACACTGCCTGTCGGGACGGTGTCGGGTGCGCCGAAGGTGCGCGCGATCGAGATCATCGACGAACTCGAGCCGACGCGCCGCGGACCGTACTCCGGCGGCATCGGCGCGATCGGCTACGCGGGCGACATGGACATCGCGCTCGCGCTGCGGACGATGGTGATCCCGGTGCGCGACGGCGCGCAAGCACCGTGGACGGTGCATCTGCAGGCCGGCGCGGGCGTCGTCCTCGACAGCGATCCGACCGCGGAGTGGCAGGAGACCCTCAACAAGGCCTCTGCGCTCGGGCGCGCGATCGACCTCGCCGAGAGCGCGTTCGGCGCGTCGCGGGGCTGAATACGCGTCGCGGGGCTGAACACGCGCCGCGTGATTGCGTTCGCGCCGCGGGTCAGGCGAGCGGCAGGGGATCGTCGTCGTCCCATGTGCGACGGCCCGCGGAACCTCCACGCGACGGACCGTCGACGCGGGGGGCATGCGGCGCCGATGCAGGCGCCGCGGCACGGGCCGAGGCCGACGCCGGCGGCGGCTTGAACTCGTTCACGATGTCCGGGAGCCGCCTGGGCCGCAGCGCTGCGGCCTCGAAGATGCACTCGGCGACGAGGCCCGCGTGGCCGTAGGCCATCACGCAGGCGTATCCGCCGGCAAGTGCGGCGCCGAGGATCAGAAGGAACGCGACCAGCAGCGCCGCGTTGGTGGGCATCGACGACGCCGGCATGCCGAACGCGGCGACCGCGCCAAGCCCAGCGCCGAGCAGGACCAGCCCCTGCGCCACGCGCGCGGCGGCGACCGGGCGGCGGATCGGCGGCAGGAGCGAGGGTTCGACGAGCGTCCGCGCGAGTGCATGTCCAAACCGCATCTGGAGGACGATGCCCTCGATCGCCACGAACCACCACGCGAGGATGAGCGCGCGGTAGAGCGGCAGCAGCAGCGCGGGGATCGAGCCGAAGGTGCCGACCGCGCCGTAGAGCACGATGCCGCCCACGAAGACGAGTTCGACGATCTGGATGGTGCGCATCCGCGCGAGCTCCACCCGGAACGGACCGAGGATCTCGTCGGGAAGCGTCCGGACCCGCGCGAGCGTGTTGAGGCGGAAGACGGGCGCGAACCCGAGCGCGACGGCGATCGGCACACCCAGGCTCAGGTTCGCGGGGATCGGCGTGAGGAGTCCGATCGGCGCCAGACTTGCGACCGCGAAGCCGCGCCACCCGAGAGAGGCGTTCTCCCGGACGCTCGCTTCGCCGCCCGATGCCCCCCAGGCTCCGGCGAAGGATGCACCGAACGAGGCGCCGCCGGCGCCGTCGGCGTGACCGACCCGCCTCGGGATCGGCCGCCCGCATTCGGGACAGACGCCGCCGCCGGGTCGGCCGCGCAGGTCGTAGCCGCATCCGTCGCACGGCGAGGCGTGGTCATCCACATCCGCCTGCCTCGGCGACGACGCGACCGGGCGCACCACCGGGCGCTCGGGTTCGAGCAGCGGGATCGCGTCGTGAGGAGCGGCGTGGGTGGCAGTGGCGCGAATCTCAGCCGCGTGAATCTCAGCCGCTGGGGTTTCATCGGCGCGCGTTGCTGCCGCGTGGGTTTCAGCGGCGTGGGTTTCTGCCGCGTGGGCCGCCGCCTCGCGGGCGCCCGCGTCGAGGTCGTCCGTCGGCTCCCGAGCCGCGGCGTCGAGCGCCGCCGGGCGGACCGGATTCGGTCTGGAGGGGTTGTGCGACGCGCTCCGATCGGTCACGGCAATTCTCGAATCTTGGCGGGGGGCGGGGAACCTCGCGCCGATAGAAACGGTACACGCGAGGCCCCGCCCCGCGGACTTTCTGAGACACTCTGAATCGCCGTCGCAAAACCGCCGACGATTCGACTCGGACCGCTGCGGGGCAGAGCATCGTCCGAACACCGCCGTACGGTGCAACGGAAGGCCCGATCGAACGCCCCGTGAACTCTCCTGCGAAGTCTCCCGCGAAGTCCCCGCGCAGTCCCCGGCACGACGCCCCAACTCTTCAAGCAGTCACCCATGCCTTCGAACTCGATCCGCCACCTCGGCGCCCACCTCGGATTCCTCGCCCGCCCAGCCACGATGTTCTGCGCTGGGCTTCTTGTTCTCGCGCCCCTCGCGGGTGCGGTGGCAGAGGCCCCGGGCGCGACGAGCCGCGCGACGACCCGTGCGGTGACCCCGGCGACCGCCGACGCGAACGACATCGCGCGCTGGTCCGACACCGTGTGGAACGCCGCCCGCTCCGGCGACCTCGCCACCGTCGAGAAGGCCCTGAAGGAAGTCCCCGAGTCGCGCGCGACCTCCGAGTCGAAGCGCCTCCGCGAGATCGTCGCCGCCCGCAACGCGCATGTCGACGAGGGCACCAAGACCCGCGACGCCGACCGCGCCAAGGCCCTCGAGGAGCTCAAGACCGAGATCGGCAAGGGCGAGATCACCAAGGCGCTCACCGCCGCGGTCAAGGTCCAGACCCTCTCCGACAGCATGGCGTCGGCGCTCAAGCTGCCCGAGATCCAGGAGCTCGTGCCCAAGGCCGAGGCCGCGCAGGTCGAGGCCGAGTCGAAGGGCGACTGGATGATCGCGCAGGAGGTCCTGTACCGCCTCCGCACGCTCCACGAGGAGTCGGGCGATGCGGCGACCCTGCGCCGCTACGACGCCAAGCTCGACGAGGTCAACAAGCGCATCACGCTGCTCGCCCAGTACGCGCCGCGCCAGCTCTGGCAGCTCCGCAAGTCGTACGCGGAGCGCGTCGACCCGACCAAGCCGTTCCCCGACTTCAACGAGGCGTTCGCCGAGGACTGGAAGGAGTCGCTCGACGGCATCTCGAAGGGCATGCTCGCCACCGCGCTGAGCACCGCCGCCAACGAGCACATCTCGGCCGGCGGCTGGGAGCCGCTGGTCAAGGGCGGCCTGCAGGCGGTGAAGGTGCTCGCCACCACCACCGCGCTCAAGGAGAACTTCCCCGGCCTCGCCGACGCTGCGAAGACGCAGGTCCTGCTCGACGCCGTCGAGCGCAACGCCGAAGGCCTCGCGCGCATGAACCGCGACGCCATCGGCAAGCCGCAGTTCAACGCCGCGATGCGCGACGTGATGGACGCGAACGCCAAGGGCCCCGACCTGCCGCTCACCGTGCTCTACCGCGAGTTCGGCGACGGCGCGCTCGAGGAGCTCGCCGGCCGCTTCGAGGACGAGTACTCGCAGGTCATCTGGCCCGACCAGCTGCGCCGCTTCGAGCAGATGGTGAAGGGCAACTTCGTCGGCGTCGGCATCCAGATCCGCCACGACGACCGCCGCGACATCCAGGTGGTCAACCCGCTCGAGGGCGGCCCCGCCTTCCGCGGCGGCGTCGAGAACGACGACCGCATCGTCGCCGTCGACGGCAAGTCGACCGTGGGCTGGACGCTCAACAAGGCGGTCGACTCGATCACCGGCCCCGCCGGCAAGACGGTGACCCTCACCATCCGCCGCGAGGGACAGGAGCAGCCGATCGACCTCGCGCTCGAGCGCGAGGAGATCAAGATCCGCTCGGTCAACGGCTGGTGGAAGAAGGCGCTCGACGAGCGCGGCATCCCGCAGTGGGACTGGTACATCGACCCGACCGCGGGCATCGGCTACGTGCGCCTGACCAGCTTCAACGACGACAGCTTCGACGACTTCACCGCCGCGATCGAGGACATGCGCGCCGAGCGCCAGCTCAACGGCGTGATCCTCGACCTCCGCTTCAACCCGGGTGGCCTGCTCAAGAGCGCGGTCGACTTCTCGAACGCGTTCATCGAGAGCGGCCGCATCGTCGCGGGCCGGGACCGCGCGGGACAGCAGCGCTGGCAGATGGGCGCCGAGCCGCAGCGCGCGGTCTACAAGGACCTCCCGCTCGTCGTGCTCATCAACCAGGGTTCGGCCAGCGCCAGCGAGATCGTGTCGGGCGCGCTCAAGGCGCACGACCGCGCCGTCGTGATCGGCGACCGCAGCTTCGGCAAGGGCTCGGTGCAGACCGTGCATCCCTGCGGCGACGGCCGCGCCGACGCGCAGCTCAAGCTCACCACGCAGTACTACGTGCTCCCGCCGGGCCCCGGCGAGACCGAGCAGCGGCTCGTGCACAAGCGCCCGGGCTCGACCGACTGGGGCGTCAATCCCGACCTCGTGGTGAAGATGACTCCCGACCAGATCGAGAAGTCGCTCATGCTGCGCCAGGACGCCGACGTGATCGAGCAGAAGAAGACCAAGCCCGACGCGGAGTCCAAGGCGCGCCCAAACGTCGAGGACCTGCTCACCAAGGGCATCGACCCGCAGCTCGAGCTCGCGCTGCTCGTGCTCCAGGCGCGCTCGCTCAAGGCGATCGATGCCGCGGCGCAGGCCGCCGCCTCGGATGTCTCGACGAAGCCGGCCTCGGCCGGCGGCTGAGCCCGCGCGGAAGGGCGGGGGCAGGGCGGCAGGACAACCCGCCGCACGACCGGCCTTCGGCAACCGTCTCGACAACAGTTCCAGCCTCGCCCGCCCATGCGCGGGCGAGGTTGCTTTTTGCGCCCGCGCTCGGTCGGGCGGCGCTCCCCCTTGGCACCCCCTCGGCACCCCCAACCCCCTCGAACCCTTGCGATATCACCCCTGTTTCGGGTATGAATGCACGACTTCCCGCTCCGTGGCGTCACGGGGCGGGGTTCGCATGGCCATCGTCGACCCGCAAGGGCGGCGGGGGCCCCGCAAGTGAGCCGTCCGATTCCGTCCCCCAAGAAGTCCAGTGCACGCACGACCGGTTCGCGGAAGGCGACCCCGGCCAAGCGGTCGGCGACCTCGCCCGCGAAGGTGGCTCGCCGCTCCGACCGAGGGGCGGGCAACGCCGCCGGCAGCGGGGCGGGCAGTCGCGCGGGCAGTCGCGCGGGCAGTGGCGCGGCTAAGGGACGGCGCGGAACCACCGCCTCCAGCAAGACCAACGCCGGGCGCGCCTCCAAGCCCGCCGGCGCGAGAGCCGCCAAGAAGCAGGGCGCCCCCTCCTCCGCCACGCGCGCGGCGGCGGCGCCCGGTACGCACGACCAGAAGGCAACCATGACCACGGTCCATTCCCATTCATCCGCCCAGTCCGCCGCAGGTGGCACCCGCCGCCTGCCGAGCCTCCCGCCGGCCACGCTCACCAAGTGGCTGCGCGACATGCACCTGATCCGCGAGTTCGAGGTGCGCTGCATCCAGAGCTACCAGGAGAAGAAGATCGGCGGCTTCTGCCACGTGTACATCGGGCAGGAGGCGGTCGCCGTCGGATGCACCCAGGCGGTCACGCCGGTGGATCCGATCGTCACCGCGTACCGCGACCACGGCCACGCGCTCGCGCGCGGCATGACCAGCCGCGCCTGCATGGCCGAGATGTTCGGCAAGGTCGGCGGCTGCGCCAAGGGCAAGGGCGGCTCGATGCACATGTTCGACCGTCCGAACAACCTCTACGGCGGCCACGGCATCGTCGGCGCGCAGACGCCGCTGGGGACCGGCCTCGCCTTCGCCACCAAGTACGAGGACGAGGTCGTCAACGGCGGCAAGAACCGCCGCGTGACGCTGTGCTTCCTCGGCGACGGCGCGGTCAACCAGGGCGCGTTCTACGAGACCATGAACCTCGCGGGGCTGTTCGACATCCCGGTGATCTTCATCGTCGAGAACAACGGCTACTCGATGGG
>CAMBUI010000184.1 GCA_945870915.1 Candidatus Kuenenia stuttgartensis
GCTGCCGTCGAGCAGGCGCCGGGCGGCCGTCGGGCAGGCGCCGGGCGGCCGTCGATCAGGCGTCGATCAGGCGTCGATCAATCGTCGTTCAGGTCGTCGACCGCCAGGGCGAAGAATCCTCCGCCCACCGCGCGCAGCCGCCCCGCCGCCACCAGCGCGCGCCACACCGGCATCGGATGCTCGCGCGGCGCCTCGATGGCGTCGATGTCGTTGCGCTTGCCGCTCGACATCGGACCGACGCCGAGGCGCGACTCGGCGTCGAGCCGCGCGTAGCGCAGCCGCTTGCGGAAGACCTTCATCGCCGCGCGCATGACCTCGGGGTCGACCGCGGGCGCCTCGGGTTCGGGCGCCGCCTCGACGACCGCGACCTCCTCGCCGTGGAGCCACCGCACCAGGTCGGCGAGGCCGGCCACATCCCGGTTCGCGACCAGCTTCATGATCGCCGCGGGGTCGACCTTCGCCTTGAGCAGCAGCTTGTGCATCGCGCCCCACTGCGGGCCCGCAGCCGCGGCGTCGCATGCGGCCACGACGCCCGCCTGCTTCGCGACCTCCGCCAGTACCTGCGGCGGCAGGTTCGCCGGCCGCTTCCCGAATCGTGCGTGCGCATCGGACATGTCCCAAGCGTACCGCTCGAACCGCGGGTTCCAACCTGTACACTCGATCCATGCCGCGAATTCGCGCCGTTTCCGTCCGCGCCGCCGCCACCGCCACCGCGCGGACCGTGCTGGCCGTGATCGCCCCCGCCCTCAACTTCGCCCACGCCCACGCCTTCGCCCTCGCGGTCGTCGTCTGCCTGGCCACCCCCGCCGCGCGGGCCGACGACTTCCCCCGCCTCGCCGCCACGCTCGCCCCGCGGGACTTCACCGTGGGCGGCGCGCCGGCCGAGTCGCTCCTTGTCGTCCACTACCACCGCCCCGCGAAGGACTACGCCGGCTGGAACCTCTGGTGCTGGCCCGAGGCCGGCGAGGGCGCGCAGTTCGCCTTCGACCGCGAGGATGCCTTCGGCCGCACCGCGGTCGTGCCGTTCGCGCGCACGCCCGAGCGCGCCGGCTTCATCGTGCGCCGCGGCAACTGGGAGGAGAAGGACTTCGACCAGGACCGCTTCGTGCCGCTCGCCCGCGGCGGCGTGACCGAGATCTGGGTGACCTCGGGCGAGGGTGCGTTCACCGACGACCCGTCGCGCATCGACCTCAGCCTCAAGGTCGAGGGCGCGTTCCTCGACGACGCGCGCACCATCACCCTCGCCCTGTCGCGGCCGCTCGAGCCGAAGGAGCAGAAGGGCGTCGAGGTCGTCGACCGACGGAAGCCCGCGCGCGAGCTGCGCATCGCCTCGATGGCCGGCGGCAAGCTCGTCCGCATCACGCTCGCCAAGGAGGTCGACGCGGCCGATGTGGCGCAGCTCGAGGTGCGCTTCCAGCCGAAGTTGCTCGGCGATCTCCCCCCCGCGACCGTCTACGCCCGCGGCGTGCTCGAGTCGGACGCCTTCGTCCCCGCGGCCGACGCGCGCTTCGGCGCGCGGTGCACGCCGGAATCCACCACCTTCGCCACCTGGTCGCCCGTCTCCGACGCGGTCGAGCTCCTGCTCTACGAGCCGCGCGATGCGCCCGCCCCGACCCGCACCATCGCGCTCACCCGCGGCGCGAAGGGCGCGTGGAGCACGACCGTCGCCGGCGACCTCCACGGCGCCGCGTACCGCTACCGCTTCACCGCCTACGGCGAAACCCGCGAGGCGCCCGACATGTGGGCCTTCGCCGCCACCGCCGACAGCGCGCGCACCGTCGTCGCCGACCTCGCGCGCCTCGAGCCCGCGGGGTTCCGCACGACGCCCGCGCCCACCGTCGCGCGGCAGACCGACGAGATCCTCTACGAGATCCATGTGCGCGACTTCTCGCGCCGCCACGACCCGACCCCCGCGGCCGAGCGCGGCACCTACCTCGGGCTCACCCGCAACACCGCGCACCTGCGCGAGCTCGGCGTGACCGCGGTGCACCTGCTGCCCGTGCACGACTTCACCGCCAAGGCCGACGAGTACAACTGGGGCTACTGGACCACGCTCTTCAACGTGCCCGAGTCGAACTACGCGACCGACCCGCGCGACCCGTTCTCGGCGGTGCGCGACCTGCGCGCCGCCATCACCGCGCTGCACGCCGCCGGCGTGCGCGTGATGCTCGATGTCGTCTACAACCACACCTCCGACGCCGGGCCGAGCTCGCCCTTCGGCGCCCCCGCGCCCTTCTACTTCTTCCGCACCACGCCCGCGGGGCGGCTCACCAACGACTCGGGCACCGGCAATGGCTTCGCCGACGAGCGCCCCATGGCGCGCCGCTACATCCTCGACAGCCTCGAGCACTGGCTGCGCGCCTACCGGGTCGACGGATTCCGCTTCGACCTGCTCGGCACCCACCGCCCCGAGACGGTGCGCGCGATCTGCGATCGGGTGAAGTCGATCCGCCCCGACGCCACGCTCTACGGCGAGCCGTGGACCGGCGGCGGCCCGACCCACTTCGGCAAGGGCGCGCAGAAGGGCCTGCCGATCGCGGTCTTCAACGACCACCTCCGCAACGCGATCCGCGGCGACCTCGACGGAACCGCGGTCGGCTTCGCGACCGGCGAGGGCGGCGACCACCCCGCCATCCGCCGCGGCGTCGCCGGCGCGATCGACGACTTCACCCGCGAGCCCACCGAGACGGTCAACTACGCGAGCGCGCACGACAACCTCGTGCTCTGGGACAAGATCGCGAAGACCCAGCCCTCGGCCGCCGACGCCACCCGCCGCATGATGCAGAAGCTCGCCCTCGGCATCGTGCTCACGAGCCAGGGCGTGCCCTTCCTGCACGGCGGCTGCGAGTTCGCCCGCACCAAGCAGGGCAACCACAACTCCTACAACGCCGGCGACGACATCAACGACTTCGGATGGGCGCGCAAGGACGCGTACCGCGATGTGTTCGACTTCACCGCCGGGCTCGTGCGCCTGCGCCGCGCGCACCCGGCCTTCCGCATGGCCGACGACGCCGATGTCCGCCGCGCGCTCCGCTTCCTCGACGCGGGGCGCACCGTCGCGTTCACCCTCGACGGCACGGTCGCGGGCGACCCGTGGAACCGCATCCTCGTCGCCTACAACGACGAGCCCGCGCCCCTCGAGCTCGCGCTCCCGCCCGGCGCGTGGACGGTCGTGGTCGACGCGACCCGCGCCGGCACCGAACCGCTCGCCACCGTGCGCGGGACGGTCACGCTGCCGCCGTACGCGATGCTGGTCGCGCACGCCGACGAGTGAACGGCCCGGCTCACTCGACCGGCCGGTCGCGCACGAGCAGCGCCATCACCAGCGGCACCACCACGATGGTGAACACCGTCGACACCAGCAGTCCGCCGCCCATCACCGCGCCGAGGCCGCGGTAGAGCTCGCTGCCCGCGCCGGGCGCGAAGATCAGCGGCAGCAGGCCCGCGACGCTGGTGAACGCGCTCATCAGGATCGGCCGCACGCGCGTCCGCACGCTCTCGGCGATCGCCGCGCGCAGCGGCAGCCGCGCGCCCTCGCGCACCGCCGGCGCGTCGGGCAACCCGCGGAACGCCGCGTCGCTCGGCGTCTCGTCGGCCGTGCCGCGCTGGAAGTTGAGCGTCTGGTGGACCAGCAGGATCGCGTTGTTCACCACCACGCCGATCAGGATCACGAACCCGAGCATGGTGAGCGTGTCGAGCGACTGCATCGGCAGCGTCGGGCTGGTCAGGCTCACGATGAACACCGCGAACAGCGCCGCGAACCCACCGACCGCCGCCAGCGGCACGCTGAACATGATCACGAACGGCAGGCGGAAGCTCTGGAACAGCACCGCCATCACCAGGTAGCACACGAGCAGCGCGAGGAACACCGTGCTCGTGACGAAGCTCAGCGCCGAGCCGCCGCCGACGAGCTCGGCGCGCACCTCCGCCAGCGCGCTCGCCGTGCCCGCGACCTCGGTCAGCACGCCCGCGGGGATCGCCCCGCTGCGCCGCGCCTCGTCGAGCTCGGCGCGGATCGTCGCCACCGCCTCCTCGAGCGCCATCGTCGGCGGAGGCGTGATCTGGAGCCGCACCGAGCGCTGCCGGTCGACGTGGTTGATCTGCGTCGCCGCCGCGCCGCGCTCGATGTCGGCGAGCTGCCCCACCGTCGCGAGATGGCCGCTCGGCAGCGCAACCGGCACGTCGGAGACCTCGTCGGCGCTCATCGAGCGCTGCGCCGCCGCCGCCTCGGCCGAGCCGCGGTCGATGATCACGAGGTCGATGGTGTCGCCGCCGGCCTTGTACTCGTCGATCAGCGCGCCGTCGCCGGCCGCGGACACCGACAGCGTCAGGTCCTGCGGCGAGATGCCCGCGTCGGAGAGCCGCCGCAGGTCGGGCCGCACCCGCACCTCGATGCCCGGGGTCGCGAAGTTGGCGGGATCCGGCTGCACGCTCATCGGCCCGAACTTCCCGATGAAGCGGCCCATCATCGCGCCCGCGGCCTCCTTGACCCGGTCGAGCTCGTCGCCGCGCAGGTCGACCGCGACCGCGCTGCCCGACGAGCCGCTCGTGCGGAACAGCGGCACCTGGAACGCGAACGCCATCGTGCCCGGCAGCACCTCGCCGCGCGTCGCGTAGCCGAGGAGATGCTCGTTGTAGCTCGCCCGCGACGCCTCCGACGCGATGCCGCCGTGGAACATCGTGCCGCTGAACCCGACCACGAAGTAGTTCTCGAGCGGCGCCGGCTGCACCTCCGTGCCGTACTTGAAGGTCATCCACGGCGTCACCGGCACGGTGGGCAGCGCCGCCTCGGCCGCCTCGCGCCCGGCCGAGCCGCGCGCGGGCAGGTTGCGCTCCCAGTAGGGCTCGACCGACTTCTCGACGCGCCGCGCGATCTCCTCCTGCATCGCGTTCGAGGTCCCGGGCGGCGGCAGGATCAGGCCGAACACGAGGTTGCGGTTCCCCTTGGGCAGGTAGTCCGCGGGCGGCATGAGGAGCATGCTGCCGAAGAGCGACGCGGCCATCATCACCAGGATGAACGCCGCGCTCGCCACGCGCCGCCCCGACATGCGGTACACCCAGCGCGCGATCGCGGTGGCGAAGCGCTCGCCGAACCCGGCCTTCGCCGCGCCGCCGGCCGGAGCCGCGCCCGCACCCGCGCCGCGCGGCACCCGCGCCTTCAGCAGGAACGCGCACGCGCACGGCGTCACGGTGATCGACACCACCATCGACAGCAGGTTCGAGATCAGGATCGCCAGCGAGATGTCGCGGAAGAGCTGCCCGACCTCGTCGCCGATCAGGAAGATCGGCAGGAACACCACGCAGGTCGCCAGGGTCGAGCCCAGGATCGCGCCCGCGACCTCCTGCGTGCCCGCGAGCGCGGCCTTGCGCGCGTCCTTGCCCATCTCCATGTGGCGCACGACGTTCTCGAGCACGACGATGGAGTTGTCGATCAGCGTGCCGATCGCGAACGCGAGGCCCGCGAGGCTCACCACGTTGATGGTGCGCCCCATGGCGAGCATCACGATCACCGTCGCGACCACCGCCAGCGGCACGCTCGTGGCCACGATCACGATGCTGCGCCACGAGCGGAGGAAGACCACCAGCGTGAGCACCGCGAGCAGGCCGCCCTGCCAGATGTTGTCGAGCACGAGGTCGAGCGCGTCGTCGATGTAGACCGTCTGGTCGAAGACCTTCTGGATGGTGAGCGGCCCCGAGATCCCGAGCGCCGCCGTCTCGCTGTCGAGGATCCCGCCCTGCACGCGCAGCGCCTCGAGGGCCTCGTCGACCCCCTTCATCACCTCGATCACGTTCGAGCCGACCTCCTTCTGCACGTTGATCGCGAGCACGGGAATGCCCTGCGAGCGCACGAAGTTGTCGACCTCCTTCCAGGTCTCCACCA
>CAMBUI010000185.1 GCA_945870915.1 Candidatus Kuenenia stuttgartensis
GGACGGCGAGCCGCCCGGTGAGCGGCCTCGTGCCCGCGAGGAGCGAGCGCACCTTGCTGCGGTAGCGCCGCCCCTCGCGGCTCACGAGGGTCTTGCCGCCGACATGCCGCCAGTAGTGGTTCACCGACGGCGGGTACGGCAGCATGAAGGTGCGCGTCAGCGCTTCCAGGGCGCTCCTCCCGCCGCGCCGCGCGGCGTCGATGCGGGCGCCTCGCGCTTGGCGAAGCCCTTCACGACGTTCGCCATCTCGCCGTTGTCGTCGCGCTTCCTGAGCGCCACCGTGATCGAGAGCGGCAGGTCGTGCAGCTCCGACGAGTCGGTGGGCGCCATCACGCCGACGGCACGGCAGATGGAGGACAGGTTCCCGCGCGCGATGCGCACGGTGGTGTCGTTCACGTGCTTGAGCGTGAGGCGCTCCCAGACGCGGCGGCCCTTGTAGGGGCCCTCGAGCACCTCGAAGACGAGCTCCAGGTACTCGCCCGCGCCGTTCTTCGTGGGCTTGGTCGTGCTGTCGACGATCGCGGCCACGTACTTGCCCGCCGGGATGGGCTCGAAGCTCGAGTTGGGGTCGACGTCCGCTGCGTTGAAGTTGATGAATGCCATGGTTGGTTTGCTCCTTGCTGGTTCAGCTCTCGGTGACGGCCGTCTCGATGGGGTTCTCGCCACGCGCGTAGGCCGCGTAGACACGGTGGTCGAGTGGGATCTCGTCGGGCAGCGCGAGGCGGTTCTTCGCCACGTGCGCCGGTCGCTCGGTGGTGCGGAGGATCCGCTCGCCGGTGCCGATCGCCTGGACGCGCTTGCGGTCGAAGCCCTCGGTCGCCGTGCGCGTGTGCACGCGGTACGTGGCGAAGAGCACCTCGTCGCACCACTCCTGCACGAGCGCGCTGGCGAGCTTCTGCAGGCGGGGCGCGTAGCGGTCGTAGGTCTCGGTCTCGGGGTTGGCGAACTTCTCGATCTGCGCGTGCGCGACGAGGATCACCTCCATGCCGCGCTCGTTGCGGAGGGCGTCGAGCCCGGCGAGCACCTCTCGCCACATGGGCAGCGCGAAGACGTAGCCCTTGCCGTAGCCGATGTCCTCGATGCTCTCGACGCTGCGCTTCTGGCAGACCTCCGCATGGATCAGCCGCTCGAGCCAGTCGAGGCTGTCGACGACGACCGTGCGGTAGTCGTGCTCCTCGGTGTAGAGCTCGCCGAGCGCGTTCAGCACGTCGCCGAGGCGTGCCGACAGCGGGAAGCGGTCGGTCTCGACGCCCGCGAGGCCGTCCTCGGTCTGGATGAACACGGGCCGCTCGGCCATCGCGCCGAACGTGGTCTTGCCGATGCCGTGGGTGCCGTAGACGAGCACTCGGCGCGGTGGTGCGGACTTGCCTCGCTGGATCTGCTTGATGAGCTTCATTGGTTTCCCCTGTGGGTTGGTGATGGATGGAAGAAGTGGTTCAGGAACGGTCGAACTGCCGCATGGACTCGAAGCCCGTGGGCCAGGTGTCGCTCACGCGGCAGCGGATGAGCTCGGCCATGGCGGCCTCGTTATCCCGGCGCGCGGCGTCGAGCACGGCGGGTGCGACGTGCCAGCAGCCGGTGCGGTAGGGCTCGCGCTTCTCGACGGCCACGATGTGCACGGGGAGCTCCGCCCCGGTCGCCGCCTCGAGCACGGCGCGGTAGAAGGCGAGCTGGTGCAGGTAGCCGAAGGCGCGGGCGTCGAGCTCGAAGCTGTCCATGCGGTCGCAGGTCTTCAGGTCGACGATGCCCGCGCCGCCCGAGGGATTGATCCAGTCGATCCGCGCCTGGCACGCGTGGCCCGCGTACTCGGCGCGCACGACGCCCTCGGCGACGCCGTCCTCGAGGAGCGACGACGCGATCGCGTGGCCGCGCACGCTGGCCGACATCTCCTCGATGAGCGCGGCGTCGGCATCCGAGAGCGCGGGCTTCCCGAGGCGCTCGGCCCACTCGGCGAACGCCTTCGTGCCGCTCCCGTAGGGAAGGCCCGTCTTCGGGTTCACCGGCCCGCCGACGGCGAACTCGGCCTCGAAGCGCTCGCGGCCCTCGAGGATCAGGACGTGCGCGGCGCGGCCGACGACGAAGGCGTCGCTGTCCTTGCGCGGGATGAGGCCGAGCTGCTTCTTGCGGTAGAGCGCCGGGCACCGGCGGAAGTCGCCGAGGGCGTGCGAGGAGAGGTGCTCCTTCGCCTTGGCGTGGTAGGTGTCCGAGGGCTCGCGGATGATCTTGCGGAGGTCGACGTCGGTCGTGAGGGTCATGGGGCCTGGTCCTTGGAGGTCGTGCGGCCACAGGTCGCGCGTGAACGCGCCCTGCCCGGTTCGCACGAGCGGTAGGTGGTCGGATGGGTTGTGGGGGAACAGCGACGCGAGGAGGGAGCGGAGGCGTTTCAGCTGTCGCGCCCCCCGCAGTGCTGGAGGTTGAACGCCTCGAGCGTCACGGTCTCCTCGGTCCAGGTGTCGGCCTTCAGTTGCTTGCCGAGGACGTGACGGAGAATGCGCGCCATGGCCTGGCCCTCGGGCCTGTCGAGCGAGATGCCGACGCAGAGCGGATCCCTGCCGATGCGGTAGGTGATGTCCGCGTTGAGCTGCTCGGCACCGAACAGACCCTCGCAGCAATCGATGACCATGGCGATGATCTGGCTGCCGGTAGTGAAGTGGGCGGGGTTATCAAAGCTGAATGTCGCGATCGTGATGGTCTTGCGCATGCAATCCTCCACCCCTCTATCTCCGCAGCCGAAACGAAAGTCCTCCGCTTTCTGGCGATCACGTGCTGATTTTCCTTTGGTCGCAGACGGCGCGCAGCAGCGCGACCGCGTGACAGCACTGGCGGTAAGACATTCCGAGTCGAACACATGCCGCATTTGGTGAACAGTCGCTGAGAGCGACTGCGACCTCGGCGAGCTTCGGGGGCAGCGCGCGCAGCAGCGCGCGGACCGTGTCCTCGCGCTCGATATCGGCGGTGAAGTCGCGCTGCGTGCGCCCGCCCGCCCTGGCCAGCGCATCGGAGAAGACCCAATCGGCGGACGCCTGGCTGGACACGACGCACTCGATGCTCACCGTGGTCCACTCGGCCCGGCGCGACTCGGCGGCCCTCGTGCGCAGCATCGAGATCGCGCCGTTGTGCGCGGCCTTGCTGGCGAAGGTGCCGATGCTCGAGAGCGCCGGGTCGAAGACCTGGAGCCGGATCGCGACCTCGAGGCGGAGATCGGCTGCGATGTCCTCTCGGGCGACGCGGCGGAACAGCCTGATCTTCGAGAGGCGCCGCGCGTTCTGCTTGATCGCGTGGACGACGGCGGGGTGCGTGAGGAGGTCGGACGGGTTCGCTGGCTTGCTCTGCTTGCTCAATGACTTGCTCCGCTTGCGCGCGCCGCGGAATGCGGCGTCGGCGAGCAGAGATTCACTGAGGGCAATGGCAGTTCATGCGTCACTTCGCAAGCGGTTCACAGTCGCTTGCGGTTGACTGTCCGACAGTCAATCGACGGTGGAACTGGCTGGTGGCCACTCCAACCTGGCCTGCGGATCCCCCTTGAACTTCCGGGTCTTGATCGCAGTGGCAAGGTCGTTCATCCCACGGCGTCGCAGCGCCTGGCGGACCTTGGTTGCGCAGGATCCGAGCGCGTCGATGGTGCAATCGCCAGCGCTCCAGGGCCCGTCCTTTCCCTCTAGCGCCGTGAGGGTGTGCCAGTGCCTTGCGCGCTTCGAGAGCAGAGCGAGGAGCATGAATTGCTGCGTGGTCTTGCCCTCGAAGTCATGAACGACTCCATCGAGCCTCACTCGGCCGCCGTCGTCGTCCAGCGAGAGTCTGCTGCAGATCGGCCGCCACTCGGCGTCGGTCGAGGATGGCTGTGCCGCAGTCGCCTTCGCGGCGCCATTGGCACTGCCCGCCTTCGAGTGCACGCCTGCGGCTGGAGCGGCGTCCGGCTTCGCGGTGCCTTGGGCTTGCTGCGGCGGGACCGGATGCTTCGCGCTTGCAACTGCGCTGGCGCTTCCCTTCGCAAGCGGTAGCGCATCCAGCCTCGACTGGAACTCCAGGTTCTGCCTTCTCATCTTCGTCGCATGTTCCGACGCATCCGATGCGGCGCGCTTGAAGAAGGCTCGCTCCTCGTCGGTGAGTAGTTCGTCGCCCGTGCCGATCGTGACCATCGCACGGTCAATGAACGTCTGCACGTGCTGAATCTGCTGGGGCAGGAACTCGCCGCCAACATCGCGCTCAGCGGCGTCACCGGACAGCAGGAACGCAAACACCGCTTCGAGCGACTCGGCTGCCTGCTGGTGGTTCCTGCAGTCCTGCAGCGAGGTCATGTGCTGCTCGACGTGGTGCTGCATGAGATTGAGCAGGGGCGAAAGGGGATGAGGAACCGTGTAGAAGAACAGGCCTGTCTCTGACAGCGCGATGTCACGGACGACGGTCCAGCATTCGGCGAGGAGTTGGAGCTGACGCTGGAGCGCGACCCTGCGAAGCTGCTGAGCCGTCTCGCCCGACTGGAGTTCCGTCCGGATCATGTCCGCCAGTTGCGTCAGGCGAAGCACGGCCCAGCCAATGCGCTGCCCGACGGCATCGCGGGCGCCGTAGACCTCGCACCCCAGATATGAAGCCACCGATTGAGACGCGTTGGCTTCGCCCTTCACGCGCACTTTCTTCGCAGGAGAGAATCCTGCCGTGGAGATGACGCAGATGCCCTGCGCAAGTTCCGGCTCCTCGTGCTCGACGAGCTCCTTGAGGTGCTCGAAGAAGTCAGTGCTTTCGATGCCGATCAAGATTGCGCCATGTCCCGCAATGACCGACTTGCCTTCATGCAAGCTCATCGCGGGATCGCTGAACACGATGTAGGCCGGGTACACGGTTGATGAAGGCCCGTTGTCTGCGGTTGGCGGCATGTCGTTTCACCGGAAGGCTGCTCACGCGCGCGACCTCGCCGCGCTGCCTCCGTTGGCAGACGCGGACAACGCATCTCGGGGTCCCCGTTGCGTGAACTGGTTTGAAGAGCCCGGGCAGGATACCGAATGCTCGGTATTTGTTCGGTACGCCAATAACCGTTGGGAAAAGCTGTCTACGGCGAGACGCTGGCCCACATCCGAGCCTGCTTCTCCCAGCAGGGCTCGCCCGCGATCCGGCGGAGCTTGCGCTCGTTGACCGGGTCGCGCCTTCCACTAACTGCCTTCAGGGAAAGCACTTGAGCCTGAATCGCCGGTGCAAGGAGCGTCAGGTTCATGATCTGGGTCATCCGGGGCTGGGTGACCTTGAGGCGCCGGGCGAGGGCCGACTGGTCGTGAACCGCGCCGGACCGGATCTGCTCCTCGAAGCGGATCGCGAGGGCCAGCAGCTTGGACACGCTCGGCACCCGGGTTTCGGGTTGCGGGGGCTCCGCCGGGGTCGCCGCTTGGGTCGCCACGACCAGCCGCTTGCCAGCGGAGGTGTTCTTCACTTCGATCCGCCGCTTCACGCTGATCATGCCGCCGCCTCCTCGTCCTGCGTTTCCGCCGTGCCCAGGTCCTCGCCGCGGAAGACCACCTCGATGCTCGAGTCGCCGCTGTCGAATTCGACGCGTGCGATCGCAAGTCGCACCAGCTCGACCTGCTCCTTCGGCTCCAACGTGGCCCACACCGCCTCGAAGTCGCCGAGGAGGGCCGCGAGCCTGCCGTCGGACGGCTTTCCGCCGCGGGCCAGCGACGCGCGCACGGCCCGCCGCACCTCGGGCCGCTTGCAGTACCGGCGCAGTTCGTCGACCACGAGCTGCTCGATCTCGAGCGCAGGCAGCGTCGGGTGCGGGCACGTCTTCCGGCCGAGGCGGAGTGCGGATGCGCAGGTGTAGTAGCGGTACTTGCGCGCATCCTTGCCTTGGAAGATGTGCGTCATCACCGAGTCGCAGTGCTTGCA
>CAMBUI010000186.1 GCA_945870915.1 Candidatus Kuenenia stuttgartensis
AGTTGTCGCCACCGTTGAGCGGCGACGAGAGGTTCTGGCCCACGCGCGCGCCCCACGAGAATCCGTCGCCGACCTTCACCTCGGCGAGCACCGCGGTGATCATGACCTGGCGGCCCGGCTTGTCGAGCTCGTGGATGATCTCGATGACCTTCTTCTCGACCTCCGGCGGCGCCATGACGAGCACCGAGTTCTGCTCGGGGTTCGGCACCACGCGGCTGCGGCCGATGAGCGCGCTGACCTCCTGCGGAGTGCCGCCCGCGCCCTGTCCGGCGCGCGAACCCTGCCACGGGAAGCGCAGCTGGTTCTCCTGGCCCTGGCTACCGAGGTTGAAGTTGGAGTTTCCGCTCTGGTCGCCGCCGAGGCCCGAGTTGAAGCTCGAGCTGAGGCCCTGGATGCCCTCCTCGGGGAGGCGCAGTCCGCCGCCCTCGGAGCCCGACGCCGCGAGCAGCGTGTTCAGGATCTCGCTGAGCTCGACCGCGCCCGCGTGCTTGAGCGGCACGTTGACCGGCAGGCCCGAGTTGAACGGCTGGTCGAGCTCGTTGATCCACTTGTCGAGCCAGTCGTAGTTGTCGGGGGTCTTCGAGATGACCACCAGGCGGTTCGAGTCGGGGTACGCCTCGATCGAGAAGATGTTGGCCACCGCGGCCTGCGGCGAGCCTTCGCCACCGCCCTGGCCACCGATCTGCGGCACGCGGCCGCCGGCGAACGCGCGGTTGGTCTGGCCCTGGCGGCTCGACGAGCCGCCGCCGCCGAGCAGCGTGCCCAGCAGGTCGCGCACCTTGGTCGGATCCGCGTACTTCAGGTCGTAGGTGCGGAAGATGCTTCCCGACGAGTTCGGCGGGAGATCCCACGCGCTCGCCACCAGCCGCCGGATCTCCTGCAGCACCGTCGGCGTCGCGCGGACGGTGAGCGAGTTCATCGACTGGAGGACGGTCACGATCAGGCCGTTCGCCGAACCGCCGCCACCGGCCTGCCCGGGGATTCCCGGCTGCTGCGGCGCGCCGCGGTTCTGGCGGTTCTGGTTGCGTGCACCGCCGATCGCGCGGCCGCCCGCCGAGCCGTCATCCTGGAACAGGTCCTCGATGATGGTCGCGACGGTCTGCGCGTCCTGGTACTGCAGCCGGAAGGTCTCGGTCGCGTAGTCGTCCCACGACGGGATGTCGAGCATGTTGATCAGCGTCTGGACCTTCTTGGCCAGGCCGATGTCGCCCGAGACGAGGATCTGGTTCGAGTCGCCGTCGGCGGCGAGCTGCGCGTACTCCTCGGGGATCAGCGGCTCGATGCGCTCGAGCACGTCGTTCGCCCGCGACTGCTTCAGGCGGAAGATCTTGGTGACGAAGAGGCCGTTGTCCTCGATGGACATCACGTCCTCCTCCGGTCCGAGCACGACGCCGGGCTGCGTCTTCTTCTGCTGGGTCGCGAGGCCGATGTAGATCACGTCCTCGGTCTCGGTGACGGCGAGGTCCTCGTACTTCAGCGCTTGGAAGATGTAGTCGAGCGCGAGGCTCTTCGGGATCTTGCGGTCGCCGACGATGGTGATCTTCTTGTTGCTGACGTCGGTCGGCTTGTAGAACACGTACTTGCCGGTCCACTCGAACACGAGCGGGATCAGGTCCTCGATGCTCTGGTTCTTGATCGCCAGGGGCACCAGCTCGTCGTCGACCGTCTTGCGGCCCTCGCGGCCGCCGCGCAGCTGCGACGGGGGGGTGCTCGGCGGGGGGGTCGGCGCGAAGCTCGCGACATTGCGCGGATCGTCCTTCTTCTCGCCGCCGTCGGTGGCGGGCGCCGTCTGCGGCGCGGTGGTGTTCTGCTCCAGCATCGACGCCGCAAGCGGGGCCACCGGGCCAGTCAGCGCGAGGATGGCCGAGGCACGGACGATGTCGGTCAGGCTCGGCGCACGGAAGAAGGGTCGGTTCGGACGCAAGTTCGGACTCCGGTTCTGAGGCGGCGGGGGCCGCGGTGTCATCTCTCGGCTCCATGCCCCGGGGGGCGCAGGAGCGTGATTCGTAGTGCTTCAATCGGCAACCGCTGCTGAAAGCGGTCAATACGCGCGGCAAATGCCTGAGACCCGGAACGCCGGATCACCGCGGGCCGAGCCGTCGTCAGGGACGGCGGTCGAGGCGCGCCCGAAGCAGGGAGCGCTCGTGGTCCAGTCGCGCGCGGCTGTGGTCGTCGACCGTCAGCCGATCGGTCGCGTTGATCGCCGAAAGCGCCGCGCGTGCCTGCGCCTCCGTCATCGCCGCGATCTGGTCTTCGGAGAGCCGCTGTGGCAGCGACTCGCGGTCGACATACTCGGGCGGAGGAGCGTCCTCGCCGGGCTGACCAGCGCCGCCGGGATTCGGCAGCCGCTGCGGCTCCATCGCCGCCGACGGGAGCTGAGGCTCGCCTTCGGGTCCGGTGCCCGCGGGGGTTCCGCCACCGGGCTGGTCGCCCGGCACATCGGTCAGGGAGTTTCCGTTCGCGTTGCCGTTCGCGCTGCCCGGGGTCGCGGGCTTCACGCCTGCGCCCACGCGCTCGCCGCGCAGGCCGGTGCGGCCTCCCGCGGGATTCGCCGCGCCTGCCGCGCCACCTGCGGCGCCCGGGGTCGCGCCCGGAGTGGTCGCTGCTGGGATGGCTGCTCCGCCCGGGGGCGTCGTGCCCGCGCCGGTCGCCGCCGCCTCACCGGTCGTGATGCCGTTGATCCGCGCCGTGGGCACGGTTCCCTTGAGGATCCGGTCATCCGCGCGCGCCAGGATCGACACGGTGTATTCGCCGCGCTGGTATCCCAGCTTGACCGAGTACGGACCATCGACCTGCATGACGGTGATGCCGGCCTTGGTTTCGCCGAGCTTGATGTGCTTGCGGTCTTCGCTCAGCGTCGGGAAGAACACGAAGTTCCCCACCACGCTCGACGGCGCCGGACCGGTGTAGGTGGCCGGCGGCGGCGGGGGACCGAGATCGACCTTCGGCGGCTCGACCGGCTTCGGAACCTCCACCACGCGCGGCTTGCGGACAGGCATTGGCGGGAGCGCGTACATCGAGCGACCCTCGAAGCGCTTGCGGCTCGCCTCCAGCAGGTTCTTGCTGTCGACGGCAAGCGGCGCCAGGGGATCGGCCTCCGTCGCATCGATCGACGGCTGGATCAGCGACTTCGCCACCCCGCCGACACCGAAGGCGACCACGATGGCAGAGATGCCCACGGCCGCGGCCGACACGATCACAGGCGTGCCCACGCGCAGTCCGACCGGAAGGCGGTCAAGGATGAACTTCACGCGCCACCTCGCGCGGTCTTCTGCACGGTGCCCCACTTCTCGACGCTCAACTGGACGCCGACGCGCTTGGTGCCGCCGTTGTAGTTGAGCCTCACATCGCTGATCGCGTCGATCGCCGGGCTCGCGTCGAGCTCCGACAGCACCGCCAGCACGGCGTCCGGCGTTCCCTCGAAGCGGATCTCGGCGACGGACTTCGCCATCGAGCCACCCATCACCGAGGCAGGCAGCGGCTGCGCGGGGCGCACGTCCTGGCCGGCCGAGATGTTCTTCTTCTTCAGGATCTCGGCGACGGCGGCGGCAAGGCGCTCCTTGCCCGCCTTCTCGGTCAGCGGGACCTGGTTCGGTCCGTGCGCGACGGCGGCCTCGACGACATCGTCGGGAAGACCCTCGGCACGATCGGCGGCGCGGGTCAGCGCGAGCTCAAGCCGGTCGGCGCGGCGGTTCAGGTTGTCCGCGATCGGCCAAAGAACGCCGTCGAGCAGCATGAAGCCGCCGAGCGCCACGCACGCGACCGCGGCCCAGCGCCCGGAACGGGGCAGGGCGTGGTACCGCTCGAGCACGCGCTCGAAGGGGTCCTTCTTGGAGCCGGAAGTGTGGTAGTTCGACATGGTCGTATCGGGGCCGGTCGTATCGGGGCCGGTCGTATCGGGGTCGGTCGTATCGGGCTCTGTCGTGTCGGGGTCTGTCGTGTCGCGGCGAGGCGGTGTTCACATCTGTCCGCGCGGGCGCACCCCGTTGCTACTTCTTCAGGTGATCGAGGATCCGCTGGAAGTCCTCGGCGAGACGCTTGCGGGTCTCGGCGTCCAGTTCGTTGCGGCGCCGCGCCTTCGAGATCTCGGAGAGCAGCGTGCGCGCCTCCTCCTTCGACATCGCCGCGAGTTGCTCGTCGGTGAAGGCGTCGGGGACGGCCGTGTTCGCCGCAGCGGTCGCGGCGGGACCTCCGCCTGCACCGGCTCCGCTGCCGGCCGATGCGGGCTTCGCCGCGCCGACCGCGCCCGTGGCGGCGCCGTCCGCTGGATTGGCCGCGCCCTCGGCGGGCGGCGTCGTGCCCGCTCCCGGCGCCGACGCGGGATCGCGTCGACCGATGCCGCGCGAAGGCAGCGATGCCGTCGAGCCATCGGTCGCGGTTCCCTCGGCCGCCGGCGGACGATTGCCCTGCGCGAGCGCGGTTTCCGGCGCGTTGGTCTTGCCGGCGTCCGAAGCGGCGGGTGCCGGCTTGGAGGTGTCCGCGCCGCCCGCGTCGCCGGACGAGGCGGTGCTTCCCAGCGCCGGCTGCGCTCCTCCGGAGGATTCGTCCTCGAGACTGCCGTACTTTCGCTGGGCGAGCGTCTTGACCGCCCAGTCGCGATCCTCGGGGAAATCCGCGTCGAGCGTCGGACGCACGATCAGTGCGTCGAGGTCGAACTTGAAGATCCCGCGGCCGTCCGGCGTGTTCCAGCGCCAGTGGGTCTTGTCGAACACGCCCGACGAGTCCATCAGCGTCGCCATCGAGTTCACGATCTCGGCCGCCGAGCGTTCGCCCTGCGCCTTCGCCACGCCGCGCAGCGTGACGCCTTGCGTCGGCGAGAGCTGGATCGACTCGATCTCGATGCCGTCCGGCGTGCAGCACGCGAGGTCGCCGAGGACCTTCGCGATCGGCAGCGTGCGCTTCGAGAGTTCGGTGTAGAGCGCGATGCGCTGCTCGATGTCGCGCTGCGAACGCTCGAAGGCGTGCGAGGCCTCGGGCATCTTGAGCTCGAGCACCTTGCCGCGGAGCCACGCCGACGCGATCGGCGCGACGCCGACCAGCGTGAACGCGACCAATCCGACCCGCAGCGCGCGCGACGGCTGCGAATACCGCTCGATGAAGCGCTCGATGCCGCCCGGGGCGTTGCGCTCCTCGAACCGGCGCATCTTCGACAGCTCGGCGAGCGTCCCGCACGCGACCACGGCGGCGCCCAGCGGGATCGCCCAGGTCGACCACCATGCATCGTCGTCCTCGGCGGCCGCGACCTGCACGGTCATGCGGCCGGAGAGGTGCCCGCGGAGACCCGCGTCGAACAGGAACACCCGGTCGCCCTCGCGCGACACCGAGCGCTCGGTCTCTCCGATGAAGGCCGCGATCGTGCCCGGCTCCATGCCCGCGTTGAGCGCGGTCTCGACCAGCGCGCGCCGCAGACCTTCGTTCCATGCGGAATCGCCATCGATGTCGTCACCCGGTGTTTCGCGGGTCGCGCGCAGCACCATTCCCGACGGGCCGCGCATCGCGACGGCGATCGAGCCGTCCCGGCGATCCGCCGAGATGGCGGGACGCGATCCCGAGGCGAGCACGAGCATCGCGGCAGGCTCCGGCACGTAGCGGGCGATCGCCTCGAGCTTGGCACCGACCCCAACGCCGACCTGCGACTCGGGCCACGCCATGATGATGCCCTGGCGCTCCGCTTCCGAGGTCCCCTCGATCACGCCCAGGCCGATGCGCGCGATGGGCACCGAGCCGAGGAACATGCCCTCGGCCTGCAGCCGCAGCGCGGCGAGCATCTGCATCGGCGCCGCGGCGGGTACCGCCACCGAGCGGATGATGGTCGCCGACGACGGCAGCACGATC
>CAMBUI010000187.1 GCA_945870915.1 Candidatus Kuenenia stuttgartensis
CATCGCCGGCGGCGGCACCCGCACCCGCACCCGCGAACTCGCCCTGCGCATCCGCCATCATCTGCAGCGAGATCTCGAGATACCCCGCCATCGCCTGCCGCGCCTCGGTGCTGTAGCTGCGCGCCTGCGCGTTGAGCCGCGCGTCCTGGGTGGCGAGCAGCGCGTCGAACTGCGCGCGCGCCTCGGGCGCGAGCGACTCGAGGTAGGCCGGGCGCGCGAGGAGGTCGGCCATGTCGACGAACTGCGTCCCGCCGCCGAATGCCATCGGCGCGAACCGCGCCATGCCGCCGAGCAGCCGCTGCCGCTCGCGCGCCGCCCGCATGCGGCCGACACCCGCGCGCTTCGACTCGACGACGGCGTCGGCGGCCGCCGCGAACAACGCGTTGTCCGCCTCCGCGATCCGGTCGGACACGCGGTCGATGTCGCGCAGGAGGCGCTCCCACTGCTCCTTGGTCGGGAATCCGTCGTTGCCGCTCTCGGCGATGCGCTTGATCTCGGGGTCGATCTCGTTGCGGAACCGCTCGAGGTACCGCTCGTGCAGCCGGTCGAGCGCCGACATCTCGGCATCGGTGGGCATGGCGTAGACCCGCGCCAGCCGCTCGAAGCGCTTGGTGGTGAGCGGACCGCCGACGATCTCGCGGTACCCCTGCGCCTCGGCGACTCGCGCACACGGAAGGCACGCCGCGACCGTCACGAGAACGAACGCGGCGACACGGTGGAGGATCGAAGGTTGCATGCGTGCTGCCCCTGCCGGAACCTGGACTTGGAGCACCGCCTCGCGGCGCCGACCGAGCCGCAGCGTAGCACCGACGCGCCGCGATCCACCCCCGGAACGGCCGCGAACACGCCGACCGCCCCGCGGACCTCCTCCGAAGCCGAGCCGCCCCGCCGTTTTCTGTCGATGCCGCCGACGGAAGGAACCCCCGCGCACGGAACCCCTACACTCGGCGCCCCGCCGCCCACGCCTGGGCGGCAGCCCACCGAACGCAGACCCATCATGAGCACCACCGCCACCCCCGCCCCCGCCCTGGCCGCCCAACTCGTCGTCCCCTCCGCGGAGCTCCTCCTCGGCTACGCCGACCAGCTGGTCAAGACCGCGCCCGCCGACACCTTCGCCCGCATGCCGATGAAGGACGTCAACAGCGCCGCCTTCAACATCGGGCACCTCGCGATCTACGGCGACCGGATCTGCTCCATGCTCGGCCGCGAGGACCTCGTGACGCCGCTGCCCTTCTCGGCCGACCTCTTCAAGGCGGGAGCCCCCTGCCTCGACCAGCCCGGCCTCTACCCGGAGAAGGATGTGCTCGTCGCGACCTTCTTCGAGCGCCAGCGCCGCGCGATCGACGCGATGCGCGGCGCCACCGAGCACGCGCTGCTCGCCGAGAATCCCGCCACCGGCCGCTTCAAGGAGATGTTCCCCACGGTCGGCGGCGCGGTCGCGTTCCTCCTGTCGGGCCATGTCGCGATGCACCTCGGACAGGTCTCGGCCTGGCGCCGCGTGATGGGCCTCGGCTCGGTCGGCTGAGTTTGCCGACCGCACGCCAGGCGCCCCCCGCCTGGCGGCATCGCCTGCAGTGAACGGAATCCAGATGACGCCCGCCACCACGATCCTCCCCGCGCTGCTCTCGGCGGCGCTCGCAGCCGGACTCGCTGTTCGACCTTCGATGGCCGCCGAGCTGATGGCCGCTGTCGTGGCGGCCCCCGACCTGGCGGACTCCGACGACGCGCAGACCGCCCCCGCCACGCCCGCGGACGCCAAGCCGCCGTCGGGCGGATCGCCCGCCAAGGCGACGGACGGCACGGACACGGCGTCGGACGGATCCACGGTCGAGGCGTCTCAGGAGTCCGCCGGCGCCGACGGCGCGCAGAAGCCGCCGGCGCGCGAGCCCCCCGTCCAGCTGCAGGTGCTGCCGCGCCCGATCCCGCTCGCGCGCATCTACGAGTATCTCACGAAGCCGATCACCGACGATGCCGCGCGCACCGCGCTCGAGGCGCGCATCAAGCCGGTCTGGGAGGCGTACGTCGGCGACTTCGCCCTTCCGAACCGCAACGAGTTCGGCGAGGTGCGCGGCATCCTGTCGCAGATCCCGACCGACCGGCCGCCGTCCCCCGACGAGATCCGCAACAAGTACGCCTCGGCGCTCGCCGTCGTCGACAGGCTCGATGCATCGTTCCTCACCGAACTCGCCGCGATGGTCGGCGAGCCGTCGAGGCCCGCGCTCGAGGCGCTCCGCCGCGCGCGGCTCCGCAGCGTCGCCTCGATCGGCGTCGCAGGCCACCTTTCGCTGTCCGTGCCGATGCGGTGGGTCGACCCGATGGTCTGGCTCCAGGTCACCGAGACCACGATCCCGGGCGATGCGGTGCAGCGCTTCGATCTCGAGGTCACGCGCATCTCGCAGGCGCTCACGCCCGTCCGACGCCGCTTCGAGTTCGAGATGGTGGTCCGCGCCCGCAGCCAGCAGCAGCTGGTCGCGGCGCTCCCGACCAAGGGCAAGGAGTTCGTCGCAGCATCGCGCGAGGCCGCGCGCGCCAGCATGGCCGCGGTCGATGCGCTCAAGGGCCCCCTCGCGGCCGAGGATGTCGCCCGCGTGCACATCGCGCGGATCGAGGACCTCTACTTCGACACGCCCAAGCCGGAGCGCCCGCTCGGCGCCGAGAGCTTCCCGAGCGATCCCGCGGCCCGCGACGCCTGGTTCGCCGAGCGCGCGAAGCTGGCGATCGCCGACGCCGAGATCCTGCTCCGCTACGAGGCCGCCGCGCTCACGACGCTCGCCGCGACCCCGCTCTGGGACCGCGACGCCTACGACGGCCGGCAACTGCTGGCGAAGTCGTTCGGCGACGAGCGCACGCGCCTGCACGACGAGACCCGCAGCCGTCTCGAGTTGATCAGCGGCAAGCAGTGAACGGCGGAGGCCGTGCTCCGGAAGCCGTGCTGGTGAGACCGAGTTCGTCAGACCGCGTTCGTGAGACCGCGTCGCGAGATCCCGTGGCCTCGATCCCGTGGCCTCGATCCCGTGACCTCGATCCCGTGGCCTAGAGCCTGCGCCTAGATCCTGCGCCTAGAGCCCGTGCTCCTCGAGCAGCTTCCGCAGGCCCTCGACGCCTCCGGCCGCCTTGATGAGGTCGGCCAGTTCGCGCCGTTCGCGCTTCGACCGCGACTTCCGGCGCCGCGCATCGGGAGCCTGCTTCTTCAGGATGCTCGCATCGAGCTCCGCGAAGTCGACCTTGCCCTCGTTTCCCGCCTTCCGCAGCACGGGGTCGAACTGATCGACCGTCCACGCCACCAGCGTCAGCATCCGGGACAACTGCGCGCTCGTGACCGTGCCGTCCTCGAGCGGGACATCGCACACGACGCGCACCTCGCCGTCCGACTCGTCGAGCACGTAGCTCGCCACGCGGACGCGCCAGTTCGCGGCCAGCATCGCCTCGCACAGCGCGCCCCGATTGGCGAACTCCGCCACGGCATAGACCTCGGGCACGCAGATGCGCAGCATCTTGCCCTCCTCCTGCAGCATCACATGCAGCAGCAGGCTGCGCTCGCCGTCGTGCGGATCGACATAGTTCTGCGTCGGAACCGCCACCACGACCTCGTTGTGCTCGCGCGAGGCGCGGAAATCACAACCAATCTCGGCGATCCGTCCAACCAGGTCTGCGAAGGTCACCGACATCTCCGGGGAGCTCCCCACGGGCGTTGGCCCGTCTTCAAGTACCACGGGCGCAGGCCCGTCTTCAACCACCACGGGCGCAGGCCCGCCGCTCGACCAGCGGCCGAACCCCCGCCGTCCCAAGTGTAGCTTTGCCCCTCCACGCGCCAAGCGGTCGCCCCCGCTTTCATCGCGATTGACGCGCCATCCGTGCGGCGCGCAGGGAACCCGCATCCTTCCGACCGTCCCGCACCCGCCGCCGAATCCACGCGATCCGATTCTCAGACGCCGATCCAGCGCGCCACCAGCGATCGCGCCAGCTCCGGATCCCGCGTGCCGTCGACGATCGCACGCGTGGCGTCGGTGCCCGCGATCACGCTCAGCGTCAGTCCATCGCCGAGCGCCACCCGCGCCACCCGCGTGCCCCCGTGGACATCGCTCGCCACCTCGCCCGCCGCCGCGAGCCGCGCGACAAGCCGCGCGAACTCCGCCCCGTCGAGCCCCGCTTCGGTCGCGGCGCCGAGCCCGACCTCCACGGCGTTCCTTCCACACAGGACGCGCATGCGTTCCGACGACGACGACGGCGACTGCGACTGCGTCGCCGCCATGCCTGCACCGTCGAGATACTCGAACCGACGCGCAGCGCAGCAAGGGCACGCGGGATCACGCGCACCCCCGAGCGAGGCGGTGCCGAAGCGCAGCGAACCGAGGTCGAACCGGACGATCTCCGCCGGCACATGCTCCGCGCCCTCGGCGACGAGACGCAGGATCAGCGCCGCCTCGATCGACCCGACGATCCCTGCAGTGGCCGCGAGCACGCCTTCGGTCTCGCAGGTGGCGACCTCTCCCGGCCTGGGAAGCTCGGGCAACAGGCACCGGAGGCATGGCGTCGCGCGGGCCTCGGACCACCGCACGCGGCCCCCGTGCGCGGGCGCGGTGCCGCCGCCATCGCAGGGCAGCAGCGCGGCCGCCATGCCCGTCATCCCGACGGCACCCCCGTAGACCAGCGGCACGCGGCGCTCGACGGCGCAGTCGTTGAGGATCGCGCGGGTCTCGAAGTTGTCGAGGCAGTCGACCACGATGTCGCAGTCCGCGGTGGCGCGCCGCGCGTTCCCGGCATGGATGTCGTCCACGAGCGCGCGCACCGTGACCGCGGCGTTCACCGCGGCCAGCCGCGCCTTCGCCGCCTCGGCCTTGGGCACGGCGCGGCGCGCATCCTGCTCGGTGAAGAGCGTCTGCCGCTGCAGGTTGGAGCGCTCGACGAGGTCGCGGTCGATCACGGTGATGGACCCGACGCCCGCGCGCGCGAGCTGCTCGCACACCACGGTTCCAAGCGCGCCGCAGCCCGCGACCAACACGCGCGCCGCCGCCAGCCGCTCCTGCCCCTCCAGGCCGAAGCGCGGCAACTGCATCTGCCGCTGGTACCGCATGGCATCGCTCGACACACGCGGAGCGTAGCCCAAGTCGAGCGGTCGGGCAGGCATCACGCCTGTGCGCGCACCCGACCCGAACGGCGAATCGCGGATCCGGGAAGGTCGCGCCCGCCGACGATCGGGGAGCCCCTCCCACCCCCGCCCCGTGCGCTTCAATCCGCACGCGGTGCGCCATCGGTCGATCGTCTCCTGCGTGAGCTCGGACACCCCGCGCCCGACGAGCAGCGCCCCCTCGGGCGACACGCACAGCGAATCGATCCGCTCCGCCTTGCGCGCCCGCAGTTCAAGCAGGACCTCGGCGAGCACAGCGCACGGCGGGCGCTCCAGCATCGCGAGCTGCACCGCGCCGAGCACCGGTTCGCGCGCCCGGCTGCGCGGCGGACCCCAGCCCGCCAGCGCCAGGCGCTCGGTCCGCATCGCGGCCACGATCGCGCGTCCCTCCGCATCGCCTGCCCGCGCGGCGATGGCGTCCGCCAGCGCGTCGAAGCGCGACCTCCACTCCTCGGCGCGCGCCTGCATCCGCGCGAGCTCCGCACCGATCCGCTCCGCCTCCGACGCGCTCTGCCGGGCAAGCCGACGACCGCGCTCGAACCGGTCGACCATCCGCATCACCACGGGATCGGCGGCCGGATTCGTCGGCGGCGCCGGAAGCGCCTCCATCGCCTCCCGCACCAGCGCGGGCGGAAAGGCGAGGCCATCGCCGAGGCCGATCCCCGTGACCGCCGTCCGCGTGCCTCGCTTCGCGCGACGGTCGTCCT
>CAMBUI010000188.1 GCA_945870915.1 Candidatus Kuenenia stuttgartensis
CGAGGACCTCGCCGAGGCCCGCGCGCTGGTCGACGCCCGTTCGGCCGCGCTCACCGACGCCCGCGGCCGCCTCGACCGCCTGCTCAAGGTGACCGACCGCGGCACCACCGCGAACGAGCAGCCGACCCTCGAGTTCAATGTCGCGCTCGCCACCGCGAACCTGGCCGATGCCAAGGCGAAGCTCGCGCGCGTCGAGATCGGGACCTACCCCGAGGACCTCGCGGTGGCGCGCAGCGATGTGCGCACCTCCGAGAGCGAGCTGGCCGGCGCGCAGTCGGACCTGGCGCTCGCCGAGACCGCGCGGGACCTCCTCGTGGTGCGCGCGCCGATCGACGGCACGGTGCTGCGCCTCGATGCGCGGCCCGGCGAGTACAAGGCGGCGGGCCCGAACTCGACCGCCCTGCTCCGCCTCGGCGACATCTCGACGCTCCATGTGCGCACCGACATCGACGAGCTCGACAGCTGGCGCTTCGATCCGGCCGGAGGCGCGGTCGCCTCGATCCGCGGCGGAAGCAAGCTGCAGGTGCCGCTGCGCTTCGTGCGGATCGTGCCGGATGTGGCACCCAAGCGCACCCTGACGGGCGAGAACGGCGAGCGCATCGACACCCGTGTGGTGCAGGTGATCTATGCGCTCGAGAATCCGCCGGCTTTCGTGCAGCCGGGCATGCTGGTCGATGTCGCGACCGCCGCCAAGCCGACGAAGTAACCCACCGACCAAGAGGCTCAGACCAAGAGGGACCCATGCAGCTCACCACCGCCACCCTGCTCTCGATCCTGCTCGTCTCGCCGATGATCCGCTGCGCGAAGGCGCAGGATGCCGCAGCACCCGGCGCGCAGGCCGCGGACACCAAGTCCCCCGGCGCCACGCCGGCGGATGCGAAGGCGCAGGACTCGAAGGCGCAGGAGTCGAAGCCGCAGGAGTCGAAGCCGCAGGAGTCGAAGCCGCAGGAGTCGAAGTCCCCCGCCCCGCAATGGCCCGTCAAGGACGGCGCCGCCGGCGAGGACATCCCCGGCGTCGTCGCCAAGGGTACGCCGATCTACAAGTGGTCCGACGGGCATCAGTTCACCGAAGGCCCCGCGTGCGCGCCCGACGGCACGATGTACTTCACCGACATCCCCAACAACCGGGTGCTGCGCCTCGACCCCGCGGGCGCGCAGGTGGTGCTCAAGGATGCGCGCGGACCCTTCGGACTCTTCTTCGGCAAGGACGGCACGCTCTACTGCACGCAGGGCGCCGACCAGCGCATCGCGGCGTTCGACCCGGCCAAGTGCAAGGACGGAGCGTGCGAGACGCGCGTGATCTGCGACAAGGGCCCCGGCGGCGCGCCGCTCGGGCGCGTCAACGACCTGGTGCTCGACCGCACCGGCGGCATCTGGTTCACCGCCCCGGTGATCGGCCGCAAGAAGGCAGGCAACGCACCCGACGCCGTCTACTACTGCCCGGTCGAGGGCGGCGAGGCGGTGCAGGTCGTGCGCGACGACAAGGTCGTTGCGCCGAACGGCGTGCACCTCTCGCCCGACAGCAAGACGCTCTATGTGCTTCCCTACCTCTCGCTCGAGCTGATGGCCTACCCCATCGAGGGACCGGGCAAGCTCGGCGAGGGAAAGGTGCTGTACAAGATCCCCGGCGGCACGCGCGAGACGATCGGCGGCGATGGACTCACCGTCGACACCCGCGGCAATCTCTACATCACCGTCCCCGCGCGCGCCGCGGTGTTCGTGCTTTCGCCCGATGGCAAGCCGCTCGGCATGATCCGCTTCCCCGAGCGCCCCTCGAACTGCGCGCTCGGCGGCAAGGACGGCCGCACGCTGTTCGTGACCGCACAGACGGGCGTGTATTCGATCGATGTCGAGGGCGCGCGGTCGCGGTGAGGCCCGGCCGCTGCGGTCACGTCCCGAAGCACGGAAGCGGTGGGACGGGAAACTCACGGCGGCGATCGCCGCCTGATGCGCATGCGGCCCTGAGGCGCATGAGTCCTTGCGCAAGTCCTTGCGCAAGTCCTTGCGTAAGTCCTTGCGTAAGTCCTTGCGTAATTCCTTGCCTACGCCTACGGGCGGTCACTCACGACCCGCCCGCTCCCCATTCGGCGACCCAGACGAAGTCACCGGCTCCGACCACGCCATCTCCATCGAGATCCGACTCGGAATCGCTGCTTCCCCAGTGCGCGGCGATCTGCTGCGACGCGATGGAGAACCAGTCCTCGACCAGGGCGCCCTCGAGCCACGAGGGAAGCACCTCACGCACGGCCCGGGACTGCGTCGCAGCGTTCGTGACGACCTCCACGCGCAGCGAGGGAAGCCGCCACGATGGCCGCTGCGCACCCACACCCAGCTCGATCGTCGAGAAGACGCGCGCTTCAAGCCTCCACTCGCTGGTCGAACCGATGCGCTCGCGCCAAAGAGTCGCCAGTGGAACGTGGGTTCCGTCGCGCTCCATCGCGAGGTAGTCCGCGCGCATCCAGTCGGAACGCATCTCGCTGCAGCGAGGAAACTCGGGGTTTTCGAAACGATGGCGAAGGCTGTCGTCGCCATTGCCTTCACCGGGCCCCGAAGCGATCACGAGGTCGATGCCGTTCGTCACGGAGTCGAACGCCACCGTCGTACGCTGCCCCTCGACCTGTGCGGCAGGAAGGAGCATGGGAGACCAGTCCGCAAGCGCGCAGTCCACGAACACGAGTTCCTGCCGCCGCGTGGGAATCGGGGAGAGGCTCGCCACACCACGCGCCGAAACCTCCCAGACATCATTGCCGCTCGAGAGGGTGCGGATCACTTCGCTGGGCAGGACGACCTTCGCGGATGGATCTGCGCCCGCACGGAGGCGCGCAGCGGTTGCCGCGGACTGGGTGTCACGCACGGCATCGCGACGCTCCTCGATCGCAAACTGGGTCTCGGACTCGATCCACAGGGAAATCTCGCGCACCTCACGGACGGGCAGCAGCGCGAGCAGTTGTTCGGAGAACTGCTCGCTGGTGCAGCCGCCAGCCCGATGATGCTCGGCAAGCGCCTGAATCGCGGCCTCCTGCTCCGTACCGATCGTCGCGCGAATGACACGGCCCGTTGCGCACAGCGGAAGGTCTCGCGCACGCCGACGCGCATTTGCCTCGACGAACGCCGCCGCGTCGTCCGCCGGCGCTTCGTGCGTCGCGAGAACGACTGAGGCGCACAGCGACAGCGCGAGCAACCCCGATCCCAGGTGGGCCGGAGCCAAGCCCCGTCGACGGATGCGCGCGGAAGCCGCGCACCCCGCTTCCGACGGAGCGACAGCGTTGCCGTCTGGTCGAAGCACCGGCGCGCTGCCAGAAGACGATGCGGGCATTGACGAGACGCGACTGAGGGAAGATTCAGTGGACATGGTGATGTTCCGGACGAACGCGAAATCGATTCGAAGTCCGCTTGGAAACCCGAGCGGAACCTTCCAGAGAAGGAGGTGAAATCACGGCCCAACGGGTGGGGCAACGGTTTGGCACTGCGCGTAGTCCGACGACTCGATGCCCGTTCCCAGAGCCTGACACTCGCACGCGCAAAGGTTGTAGGAGATCCATCGACAGCCCATCCCGCAGTCGGTACCGATCTCGCTGAGTACGATCGAAACGCAGGTTGTCAATGCGGGACCCTCGCAGTCGAACACGTAGGTCCAGCTGCAATAGTCCGGCCTGGCACCATCTGGCTCGCAGGAGCCCGACTTGCACACGACGCCCATCGCCTTGCACTGACCATTGGCGTACCCACCACAGACCCGGACCTTTACGCAGTACGACTGCTCATACTGCACAGGAGGATCCGACAGAGGAACGCCGGGCGCTGCGCTTGGGACTGCACACGCGATACAAGCCGCAAAGGCGAGGGCACAGAACTTTTCCGCATAGACCATATGCACAGCATATCTTGACCATATCCCCTGTCAACCTTCACTCCTTCCCTTTTTGTCTATAAAAGTTCCTGAGAACATTTCTCATTGCGCGCGAATCGGAGCGTCGGTCCTTCCCGGCGTCGTCTCAATCGAGCACGGCCCTGCGAGTTGCACGCAATGCAACTCCTGTATTCATCCTCGGGGCATCCTTCGACTGAACCGCATCGCAGCGATGCCGCGCAAACAACACCCGCGCACAATCCGCGCACCGCAGCAACTCGACGCAGCGGGCAAGGTTCACGCGATGAGACCACGGATCACACTCGCATCCCCCTGCACGCCCGTCAGCCGGTGGTTGAGCCCCGCGTGCATGTAGCCGAGCCGCAGGTGATCAAGCCCGAGCAGATGCAGCACCGTCGCCTGGAAGTCCTTCACGCGCACGGGGTCGCGCGCGATGCGGTAGCCGAGCTCATCGGTCGCGCCGTAGGCGGTGCCGCCCTTCACGCCGCCGCCTGCCATCCACATCGTGAAGGCGTGCGGATGATGATCACGCCCAAGAAACGACTTGTTTCCGTCGCGGAACTCGGCGACGGGCGTGCGGCCGAACTCGCCGCCCCAGATGACGAGCGTGTCATCGAGCAGGCCGCGGCGGCGGAGATCGCGCACGAGCGCCGCGACGGGCTGGTCCATCTCGCGGCACTTCCTGGGGAGCTGGTTGAGGAGGTCGTCGCTCGGGTTCGTGCCGTGGCCGTCCCAGCCCCAGTCGTAGAGCTGCACGAAGCGCACGCCGCGCTCGACGAGGCGCCGCGCGAGCAGGCATGAGTTCGCGAGGCTCGGCGTGCCCGGCGCAGCGCCGTACTCCTCGAGCGTGGCCGCGCTCTCGCGCGTGAGGTCCATCGCCTCGGGCACTGCGGTCTGCATGCGGTACGCGAGCTCGTATTGCGCGATGCGCGCCTCGGTCTCGCGGTCGCCGTGGCGCGCGAAGCCCGCGCGGCCAAGGTCTGCGATGGCATCGATCGTCGCACGACGCGTCTCGCGCAGCATGCCCTCGGGGTCCTTCACATAGAGGACAGGGTCACCCGACGCGCGGCACTGGACGCCCTGGTACACGCTCGGGAGGAATCCGCTGCCCCACACGCTCTTGCCGGCGTCGGGGGTCTTGTCGCCCGAGACGAGCACGACATACGACGGCAGGTCGCGCGTCTCGCAGCCGAGGCCGTAGCCGACCCACGCGCCGAAGCTCGCTGCGCCGAAGCGCGATTCGCCGGTGTGCAGAAGGAGCTGCGCGGGCGCGTGGTTGAACTGGTCGGTGGTCATCGAGTTGATGACGCAGACCTCGTCCTCGATGGTGCGGAAATGCGGGAGGAGGTCGCTCGTCCACAGGCCCGCGCGGCCCGTGCGCTGGAACGTGTGCTGTGGCGCCAGCAGTGTGGGGTGACCCTTGATGAAGGCGAACTTCTCGCCCTTCAGGTACTCGTCGGGGCACGGCGTGCCGTGGAACTCGGCGAGCTTCGGCTTGTAGTCGAGGAGCTCGAGCTGGCTCGGAGAGCCTGCGAGATGGATGTAGATGACGCGCTTCGCGCGCGGCGTGAAGTGCGGGGCACGGGGGGCGAGCGGATCGGCGACCCCCCCTCCGCCGGCCGCGTGCGCGTCCTTGGCGAGGAGCTCGCCGAGCGCGATTCCGCCGAGCGAGAACGCAGCGGCGCCGCCCGCGAGCGAGCCGAGGAAGGTCCGGCGGGTCTGGGCGGCGAGCGCGATGCGAGGGTCGAGCGGGTGCATGGGGCGGGGTCAGGACTTCGTGAGGAAGTCGTCGAGGTTGAGGATGGCGTTGGCGGCGGCGACGAGCGCTGCGTCGCGCGCGAGATCGGTGGAGCCTTCCGCGGCTTTCCCTGCGAGATGTCGCGCGAGGTCGTCGCGGCCCGCGTAGCGCGTGCGTTCACGGGCGACGAGCTCG
>CAMBUI010000189.1 GCA_945870915.1 Candidatus Kuenenia stuttgartensis
GCCGCGATGGACATCCTCGCGCCCGGCATCGGCGAGATCGTCGGCGGCTCGCAGCGCGAGGAGCGGCTCGAGCGCCTCGACGCGCGCATGGACGAGATGGGCCTGCACAAGGCCGACTACTGGTGGTACCGCGACCTGCGCCGCTACGGCACGGTGCCGCACGCGGGGTTCGGCCTCGGCTTCGAGCGCGCGATCATCTACGCGACCGGCATGGCGAACATCAGGGATGTGATTCCGTTCCCGCGGGCGCCCAAGACGGCGTCGTTCTGAGCATGACGGCGTCGTTCTAAGCAAGACGGCGTCGTTCTAAGCATGACGGCGTCGTTCTAAGCAAGACGGCGTCGTTCTAAGCATGACGGCGTCGTTCTAAGCATGACGGCGTCGTGCTGAGGTCGGGCGCGCGACGCAACGAGCACCAAAGGGGGGCGACCGCTCGCATGAGGTGAGTGCCCGCAGACGAAGTCTGCGGAACGGATGACGTCGGAGTCGACTCGCGTCGTCACCCGTTCCGCAGATTTCGGCTTCGCCTGCATCTACGGGCACTCATATCAAGCAGCCGCTCAGAGCTTCAGGTCGAAGCTCACGACGGTCTTCGCGCCGCCGTCGCCCTCGATCTCGACCCAGAGCTTCGTGCCGGCCGGCATCGGGTCGGGAACCTCGACATGGCTGTGCCAGTGGTCGACCTCGACCTCGGCCTTGGCCTTGACCGAGCCCTTGGCGTCCTCGGTGCCGATCCAGAAGCGCACCGCGGTGCCGGCCTTGCCGCCGTTCACCCACACGTCGATCGGCGCGTCGCTGCCGGACTTCACATCGCCGTCGCGCGAGGCCTTGATCTTGAAGCCGCCCGACTCGAGCTCGCCGAGCTCGATGACGGGGCCGTGCGCGTGGCCGTCGTCGGATGCAGCCGGGGATGCGCCCGGGGATGCGGACGCCGCCGCAGGTGCGGCGTGGTCGTGGTCGTGATCGTGATCGCCGTCCGCGTGGTCGTGACCGTGGTCTGCGGCGGGCGCGTTCGACGAGGAACCGCCGCACGAGGCGAGCGGGAGCATGGCGAGTGCGTAGAGCGAAGCGGAGGCGATGGCGAGCGGACGGATCATGGTGTCTCCTTGGTGTCGGTCCTGAGCCTGAATGCGAGCGCGTAGCCCGCGGGTACGACGAAGAGGTTGAGCAGCGTCGACGACACGAGGCCGCCGAGCACGACGATGGCGAGGGGAGCGAGGATCTCGCTGCCGGGCTTGCTGCCCGAGAGCGCGAGCGGGATCAGTCCGAGCGCCGCGGTGAGCGCGGTCATCAGGATCGGCACCAGCCGCTCCATCGAGCCGCGCACGACCGACTGCGCGGGCGAGCAGCCCTCGTGCTGCTCGAGGTGCGCGTAGTGGTTGACGAGCAGGATGCCGTTGCGCACGGCGATGCCGAAGAGGGTGACGAAGCCGACCATGCTCGGGATCGACAGGACGGGCGTGGCGCCGCCGGCGGTGAGCGCGATCGCGGCGATGCCGCCGATGAGCGCGAGCGGCAGGTTGAGCATCACGATCGCCGCCGTGCGCATGCGGCCGGTCGCCGCCTGCAGCACGAGGAACATCAGCACCGCGACGACCGCGCCCATCGAGAGGATGGTGCGGCTCGCCGACTGCTGCGCCTCGAACTGACCGCCGTAGCGGACGGTGCAGCCGGCGCGCGCGACGATCGGGTCGACCTTCTCGCGCACCGAGGCGACGAGGTCGCCGAGGTTGAATCCGTCGGCGATGTTGGTCGAGACGATGGCCTTGCGGCGGGCGTTCTCGCGTGCGATCAGGTTGCTCGTGCGCTCGGGGCCGATGTCGGCGACCTCGCGCAGGCGCACCTGCGCGCCGGAGGAGCCGCGCAGGACGAGCCCGCCCACCTGCTCGATGCGGGCGCGGTCCTCCTCGGCGAGGCGGACCACGATCTCGAGCCGCTGGACGCCCTGGCTCACCTCGGCGACGGTCTCGCCGTAGAGCGCCTGCTGCACCTGGCGCGCGGCCGACGCGGGCGTGAGTCCCGCCGAGGCGAGGTCCTGCGCGCGGTAGCGGATCGGGAGCGAGGTCACCAGCACCTCGCGGTTGGCGTTCACGTCGCGCGTGCCGGGCACCGACCTGAGCGCGGCCTCGACCTCCTTGGCCACGCCGCGCAGCACGTCGAGGTCGTCGCCGAAGATGTCGATCGCGACCGCCGCGGGCGTGCCCGAGAGGATGTGCGACAGGCGGTGCTCGATCGGCTGGCCGATCATGGTGGTGATGCCGGGCACGTCGGCGATGATCCCGTCGATCGCGTCGCGCACGGCGTCGACCGACGCGTCGGCCTTCATCGTGACCTCGATCTCGGAGAAGCTCACGGGCTCGGCGTGCTCGTCGCGCTCGGCGCGGCCGGTGCGGCGGGTGACGCTCGAGACGCCGTCGATGCCGACGAGGCGCGACTCGACGCCGCGGGCGAGGCGGTCGCTCTCGCCGAGCGACGTGCCGGGCGGCGCCATGAGGAACACCGTGAAGGTGCCCTCGCGGAAGGTCGGCAGGAACGAGGTGCCGAACGACCACGCGTAGCCGAGCGCGACCAGGGCGAGCGCGAGCGAGCCGGCGAGCACGGTCACGCGGCGCCGGAGCGCCGACTCGAGCAGCGGCCGGTAGCGGCGCTTGAGCCAGCGGACGAGCGCGCCGTCGCCGTGCCGCGCGGACCCGGCCGCGAAGGCGTTCGCGAACAGCAGCCGGCAGAGCGCCGGCGTGACCGAGAGCGCGACCACCAGCGACGCGAGGATCGACACGATGTAGGCGATGCCGAGCGGCTGGAAGAACCGGCCCTCGAGGCCGCCGAGGAAGAGCAGCGGCACGAACACCATGCAGATGATGAGCGTGGCGAAGACCACCGACGAGCGGATCTCGTTGCTGGCGGCGAAGACGACCTCGGTCACGCCCTGCCGCCGGCCGGCGGGAAGCTCGGCGTTCTCGCGCAGGCGGCGGAGGACGTTCTCGACGTCGATGATCGCGTCGTCGACGAGCTCGCCGATCGCGACGGCGAGGCCGCCGAGCGTCATGACGTTGACCGAGAGCCCGAGCGCCCAGAGGACGAGGAGCGCCACCGCGAGCGACAGCGGCAGCGCGGTGAGCGTGATGACGGTGGCGCGCACATCGAGCAGGAAGAGCACGATGATCACGGCGACGATGATGCTGGCCTCGACGAGCACGCGCACCACGTTGTCGAGCGCGCGGTCGATGAACCGCGCGGCGCGGAACGGGTCGCGGTTGAGCGTCATGCCCGCGGGCATGGCCTTCTCGAGCCCGTCGAGCGCGGCGTCGAGCTGGCGCGTGAGCTCGATCGTGTTGGTGCCGGGCGACTTCTGCACGCTCACCACCACGGCGGGGATCCCGCGGTCGGCGGCGGTGCCGCGCCGGGGCGACGGCCCGATCCGGACATCGGCCACGTCGCCGATCGTGACGGGAGTGCCCTCGTCCATGCGCACCACGGTGCGCGCGATGTCGTCGACCGAGCGCACGCGCGCCATCTGGCGGATGGGGAGCTCCTCGTTGCCGACATCGGCGAGGTAGCCCGCGGTCGCCGTGCTGTGCGCGCCGCGCGCGGCCTCGACGACCTCGCCGATGGCGATGCCGTGCAGCGCGAGGCGGTCCTGGCGCACCTCGACCTGGTACTGCGGGAGCTCGCCGCCGATCGCGACCACCTGCGCCACGCCGGGCACGGCGAGCAGGCGGTTGCGCAGCGTGAACTCGGCCCACGCGCGGAGCTCGAGCGGCGTGGCCTTCGCGTCGGGCGCGCTGATCGCGAGCAGCATCACCTCGCCGGTGATGCTCGTGACGGGCGTGATCTCGGCGTGGACATCCTCAGGCAGCGACTCGCGCACCGCCGAGAGGCGCTCGGACACGAGCTGCCGCGCGCGGTAGATGTCGGTGCCCCAGTCGAACTCGACCCACACGATCGAGAGGCTGGTGGCGCTCGACGAACGCACGCGGCGCGCGCCGGCGAGGCCGTTGACCGCGGTCTCGATGGGGAAGGTCACGTTGGTCTCGACCTCGTCGGCCGCGAGTCCGCCCGCCTCCGACATGATCACGACCGTGGGCGCGTTGAGCTCGGGAAAGACGTCGACCGGCATCTCGCGCAGCTTGAGGCCCGCGAACAGCACGAGCAGGCCCGCGAGCGCGACGACCAGCGACGACTGGCGCAGCGAGAAGCCGATGAGGCGCGACAGCATTCAGTGGTCCTCCGCGTGGAAGGTGCCGTCGGAGTGGAAGTGCCCGCCCTTGGCCGCGCCGCCGCTGGTGGCGAGCATGAGCTGGAAGTTGCCGGCGACCACGATCTCGTCGCCCTCCCGGACGCCGCTGAGGATCGTGATCCAGCGTCCGTCGTCGGTGCCGAGGTCGGCCTCGAGGCGGATGACCTTGTCGGCGTCCTTCGGGTCGCGGCGGAAGACGATCGGCGTGGCGCCGTCGCGCACCACCGCGTTGAGCGGGATCGCGAGTTCGGGCGCACCGCCCTCGAGCGTGACCTCGAGGCTGGCGGCGATGCCGGCGCGCGCCCATGCGGCCGCGGCGGAGGGCGTGACGACGAGGTCGATGGTGCGCCCGTCGGGATCGGCGGTCGCGGCGAGCGCCAGCGTGCCGGAGATCGCCTCGACGGCCGCGGCCGGATCGGCGCTCGGCGCCGCGATGCGGACGGCGAGCCCGTCGCGCAGCCGCGCGAGGTCGCCCTGCAGCGCGCGTGCGCGGAAGCGGATCAGCTCGGGCTGCACGACATGGAGGATCTCGCCCGAGTCGGTGGCCAGGCCACCCTGCGTGATGTCGATGTGCTCGACCACGCCGGCGGCGAGCGCGCACACGGTGAGGCCATCGGCGCCGTCGCCGGAGCACGCCGCGCCCGCGAGGATCGCCGCGCGGCGGGCCGCGAGCGCGCGCAGGGTCGCCTGCGCCTCCTTCTCCTCGGCCTCGAGCAGCGCGTCCTTCTCCATCACCTCGGCGAGGTCGGCCTGGGTGGCGTTGAGCGTGGCGCGCGCCTCGGTGAACTGCGCGGCGCTGCCGCCGCCCGCGGCGCGGAGCCCGTCGAGCTGGGCGAGACGGGCCTTCCACAGCTCGACCTTCTCGGCGAGGCTCTTCTCGTGCACGCGGTGGGCGGCGCGGATCGGCGGCATCGAGGCGACCTTCGCCTCGGCGGCGAGGATCTCCTCGGCGAGCCCGCGCCATCCCGGGGCGTCGATGCGGAAGAGCGGCGTGCCCTTCTCGACGCGCTGGTACTGGGCGACGAGCAGCTCGACGCGGCCCGCGAGCGGCGCGCGGTACTCGCGGCCGGCGGTGGGAAGCAGCTCGAAGCGGCCCGGCAGGCGCAGCGTGCGCGCGACGTTGCGCGACTCGACCTTGGCGAAGGTCATGCCGAGGTTGCGGCGCACCGCCTCGGGGATGTCGACGCGGTTGGTCGGCGCGGCGGCGGCCTCCGGTGCGGGCGCGGCCCGCGGGGCGGCGTCGTCGCGCGAGCAGGCGGCGAGGACCATCGCTGCGGCGAGCGGAGCCACGAGGGCACGCGCGCGCGTGGAGATGAAGGTGGAGATGCGCGTGGAGATGCGCGTGGAGATGAAGGTGGATGCGAGCGTGGAAGCGAGCGTGCAGGCCAGGCCGGATGCGAATGCGGGGATCCCGCGGAGGCGAGGCTGCATGGCGGTTCCTGCGGAGGAGATCGCTTGGGTTGGGTCGGAGATCATCGATCGGCTCCGTGGCGGGCGGTGATTTGGCTGGTGAGAGGGG
>CAMBUI010000190.1 GCA_945870915.1 Candidatus Kuenenia stuttgartensis
CGCGCACCACCTGCTCGGCGGGCGAGCCGTCCGGCTCCACCGAGCCGCCGGGCACGAACTCCCACGCGCCCGGGTGGAACGCGACCGTGCGCGACCGCCGCCCGACGAGCACGCGCGCGCCGTCGGTCGCGACCGCCTTGACCCCGAGCGGCCGCACGCCGCAGTCGAGCGCGGGTCCGTGGGGGCCGTCCTGCTGCACGGCGTGGAAGCGGTACGAGCACTCTTGCACATGGATCTGCACCCCGCCGTGGCCGTTGCGGCTGGTGCCGAGCACCTGCAGCAGCGCGCCGTCGAAGTAGCGCGGATTGGCGGCGCAGAGCGCGTTCCAGCGCGCATCGACCTCGTCGAGCGCGACCGTCGAGGGCACGAAACGGCCCTCGACGCGCACGAGCACGGGAGGCCGTCGGAGCTGGATGGTCCTTGCGTCCACGCGGCGATTGTGGCACGGGCGGGCGCCGCGCGGCGAGCGCGCCCGCACATTCCGTTATCTTCCCGCGACCGCCGTCCCCGGCGAACCGCCAACCCATACGGAGCGACCATGTCCCAGATCAATCCCCCGCTCGACGAACCGTTCGGCAACGCCCTCCACCCCGGCAAGGAAGGCCACCCGCCCGGACTCTTCCTGCTCTTCTTCGTCGAGATGTGGGAGCGCTTCTCGTTCTACGGGATGCGCGCGCTCCTGACCTTCTACCTGATCAAGGGCTTCCTCAAGGCCGACGACGCCAAGGCCTACGCGATCTACGGCGCCTACGGCGCGCTCGTCTACGCCACGCCGTACCTCGGCGGCATCTTCGCCGACCGCTTCATCGGCGCGCGGCTCGCGGTGATCTGGGGCGGCGTGCTCATGGCCGCCGGCCACCTGCTCATGTCGGTCGAGCAGGAATGGGCCCTCTACGGCGCGCTCGGCCTGCTCATCGTCGGCAACGGCTTCTTCAAGCCGAACATCTCGACGATGGTCGGTTCGCTCTACCCGGCCAAGAGCTCGAAGCGCGACGCGGGCTTCACCATCTTCTACATGGGCATCAACCTCGGCGCCGCGCTGGCGCCGCTCGTGTGCGGCTATGTGGGCGAGACCTACGGCTGGCACTACGGCTTCGGCATCGCGACCATCGGCATGCTGCTCGGCCTCGCGACCTTCGTGGCGCCGGGCGCGCTCGCGCGCGGCCTCATCCTGCTCACCAGCCTCGCCATCGTGGCGACGATGTTCATCACGACCAGGGGCGACACCACCCAGACGCTGCTCAACCTCCCGATCGCCCTCGCGCTGCTCGGCGCGGGCGCGGTGAGCTTCGTCAAGCTCGGCCAGGGCGCGATCCCGGGCGACATGGGTGCGCCGCGCGACGCCAACGGCAACGTGACCAAGCCCCGCATGGTGCTGCCGATCATGATCGGCACCGTGGCGGCGGTCGCGCCGCTGGCGCTGCTCGTCAAGGAGAACGCCTACGCCAGCTGGGTGCTCAACGTCATGGGCGTGCTCGCGTTCGGCTCGATCCTGCTGTCGGCCTTCTCGGCGCAGGCGCTCGAGCGCGGCCGGCTGTTCGTGATCCTCATCCTGTGCTTCTTCTCGATGCTGTTCTGGGCGTTCTTCGAGCAGGCCGGCTCGAGCGTCAACAACTTCACCGACCGCAACATCGACCGCGTGGTCGGCGACACGCCGGTGGTCGAGGGCCAGACCTACTCCGACGTGCCGGTCACGCAGGAGTTCCTCGGCGTCGACGTCAACGGCAAGGTGTGGACGCTCAACGACATCGAGGCCGCGCAGAAGGCCGCCAACGAGGGCAAGCCCGAGGGCCGCGTGACCTTCACCGCCGACGCGGAGGATGTCGAGAAGGGCCTCGCGATCAGCGGCAACGAGATCAAGGCGTCGGTCTACCAGGCCGCGAACCCGACCTTCATCCTGCTGTTCGGGCCGATCTTCTCGTGGATCTGGGGCGCGCTCGGCCGCCGCGACCCGAGCGCCGGCGTCAAGTTCGGTCTCGGCCTCGCGCAGCTCGGCCTCGGCTTCGGCTGCTTCTGGATGGGCGCCAAGTCGGCCGACTCGAACGGCATGGTCGCCATGTCGTGGCTCCTGTGGGGCTACCTGCTGCAGACCACGGGCGAGCTCTGCCTCTCGCCGGTCGGCCTGTCGCTCGTGACCAAGCTCTCGCCCGCGCGCGTGGTGAGCACGATCATGGGCGCGTGGTTCCTCGCGACCGCGTTCTCGCACCTGCTCGCCGCGGGCATCGCCAAGATGACCGGCGTGAGCGAGGGCGGCGACGGCGCGACCATCCCGCCGCCGTCGGAGACCGTCGGCGTCTACGGCGAGGTGTTCGGCCTGATCGCGATCGCGGCGCTGGCGTCGGGTGCGGTGGTCTTCGCCATCAGCCCCTGGCTCCGCAAGATGATGGCCCTCGACCCCGCCGAGGCGGCGGGTCACGGCAAGCACTGAGCGCCCCAGCGACGATCGCCGCGCGAGCCGCGCACCGCGGATCCCGCACAACGCATCACGCACACCGCCGCCCGCGTCGATCGCGGGCGGCGGTGTTTTTCGCGAGGCCGCGCGGTGGTTGTCGCGGCAGCGGCGGTGCCGGCGACGGCGGCGGCGACGGCGGCGGTCAGAAGCCGAGCGGGATGCCCAGCGCGTTCCACGCGACCAGCACCGCGGTCCACACCACGAGCGCCGCGACGCAGTACGGCACGAGCAGCGCGATGAGCGTTCCCAGGCCCGCCGACGGCTGGTAGCGGCGGATCGCCACCAGGATGATCACGAGGTACGCGTTGAGCGGCGCGATCGGGTTGGTGCACGAGTCGCCCACCCGGTAGGCGCACTGGACGAGCTCCGGCGACATGCCCGCGTTGCCCAGCATCGGCACCAGGATCGGCGCCAGGAACGCCCACTTCGCGCTCGCGCTCGACACCACGAGGTTGAGCACCGCGACCACCACCACGATCGCGGCGAGCATCGGTCCCTGCCCGAAGCCGAGCGAGCGGATCAGCTCGCCGCCCTCGACGCCCAGGATCACCGCCAGGTTCGACTGCTTGAACCACGCGATCGCCTGCCCGGCGAAGAACGCCAGCACGAGGTAGGTGCCCATCGACGACATCGAGTCGCCCATGCGGCGCGCCACGCAGCGGTCGGAGCGGATCTCGCCGCTCACCACGCCGTAGGCCACTCCGGGCACGAGGAACAGCACCAGGATGATCGGGATGAGCGCCTCGCTCCACGCGGGGACCATGGTGGTCGTCCCGTGGCGCACGACCTGTCCGGTGAGCGGTCCGCCGGGCACCAGCGCCATCGCCGCGAACACGCCCGCCGCGACCGCGAAGCCGAGCACCGCGGCCCACAGTCCCCGTCGCTCCATCGCGGTGAGCGCGGGAGTGCCGCGCTCGACGCCGCCCTGCGCGATCTGCGCCTCGACCTCGGCCCGCGCGAAGCGCGGCTCGACCACGCGCGCCGTCACCAGCCAGCCGAGCCCCGTCAGCAGGAAGGTCGAGAAGAACATGAAGGTGTAGTTCGCCGTCGGCTGCACCACCGCGTCGGCGCGCACCAGCTGCGCCGCCTGCTGCGTGAGCCCGGAGATCAGCGGATCGAGGCTGGTCACCGCGAGGTTCGCGCTGAACCCGCCGGCGATGCCGAAGGTTGCCGCGGCGATGCCCACGACCGGCGACCGGCCGACCATCGCGAACACGCCGGCCGCGAGCGGCGGCAGCACCACGTAGCCCGAGTCGGCGGCCGCGCTCGAGTTCACCCCGATGAAGACGACCATCGGCGTGAGCAGCCGCGCGGGCGTGACCGCGACCAGCAGCTTGAGCAGCGTGGGAAAGAGCCCGGTGCGCTCGGCCACGCCGATCCCGAGCATCGCCACCAGCACGATCGCGAGCGGCGGGAAGTCGAGGAAGTTGCGGATCGCGCCGGTGAGGATCCAGCGGATGCCGTCGGCGTCGAGCAGGTTGTCGACCGCGATCGACCGCGAGGGATCGCGCGGGTCGGCGACCGACCAGCCCGCCGTCCCGCCGATCCAGCTCAGGACGAGCACCAGCACGCCGAGCAGGATGAAGAGCGTGGCCGGGTCGGGGAGCCGGTTCCCGACGCGCTCGACGAACGCGAGGGCGCGGGAGACCAGTCCGGTGGCGGGTTGCGTTCCGTCGGAGCCGGGGTGTGCGTCGTGCATGATGTCGTCCTCTTGCGTAGGTCCGCGTCTCGTACGGGCGGCGTCCGCCATCGACCGCGATGCCGCGGCCGCCCGCGATGGGTCGGGAACGGATTCAGGAGCCCGCGCGCACGAAGGTCCCCTGCTTCGGGTCCTTCACCACGCCGGGGAACTGGAGCACGCGGTTGTGCATCGCCACATAGACGCCCGCGGGCAGCAGCTGCACCGCGGTGAGCGCCTCGGTCACGTTCTGGGTCGCGTCGGTGCGGCGCATCTCATAGGGGCGCATCGCGCCGGTCAGGACGACGGCCTTGCGCGCGCCGCCCTTCTCGGAGAGCCGCTGGTGGATGCGGTCGCCCGACTTCGCCAGCCGGTCGGTGCCGTGCACGATGATCACGCCGTCGTGGTTGCGCGACATGATCTCGGCGGTGTCGGCGATGAGGTCGTGGTCGGCCTCGCTCATGTCGAGCGAGTCCTTGTTCATGAGCGGCACGCGGTCGATCACCACGCCGCGCAGCTCGAGCGTCGCCAGCAGGAGGTCGAGCACGCTCAGCCGGTTCGAGAGCACGCCGCCGAGCTCGTCGTAGGTCTTCTCGATCGTGCCGCCGGTCGAGATCAGGGCGATGCGGAAAGGCGCGTCGTTGGTGCGGGGTGCCATGCCAAGCTTCTTCCGGGGGGTGACTTCGGGGGCGCAGAGCATAGCGGTGTCCGGAACGGGGACCTCCGATGTCGACAGGAGCGCGGGGGGCGCTTGAATCACCCGATCCGGGAAGGCGGCGGGCACGGCGCGCAGGGCCGCGCCCAGAGCCACGCCCACGACTGCGCCCACGGCCACGCCCACGACTGCGCCCACGGCTGCGCCCGGGACCGCGTTCGCCGCGCGGCGACGGGGAGCCAAACCGCCCGGATGTGGTGCGCCGAGGCGGGTTTTTCCGATGTCGCCAGCGTTGTCACGACCGAGGGCGCCCCGCCGGGGCCGCGCCTCCTACCGTCACCGTCCATGCCACCGACGCCGCCACCGTCCGCCACCGACACCCTCGACGCGCTCGCCGGGCAGTTCCAGCGGCTCCCGATCGAGAGCCTGGCGCCCGCGATCGTGCTGCTGCTCGGCGGACTGCTGCTGCTGATCGCCGGCCGCTACTTCCTGCGCGCGGTGATGGTGGTGACGACGGTGCTGCTCGGCGCCATGCTCGGGCCGTCGATCCTCGGGGGCGTGTTTCCCACGCTGGCCGGAACCGTGCTCGCGTTCATCGGCGGACTGGTGGGACTCGTCTTCGTCGCGATCGCGTGGCGGCTCGTGCTCGGCGCGGCGACCGGCGTGATCGCCGCGTTCGCGTGCGCGATCGCCGCCATGCTGCTCGTCGACGCCGGATTCATCGACGCCCGTCGCGCCGGCGACCAGCCGGGCTCGGGCGACACCGCCGAGGTCGCCGCGGCCGATGCCGCCGCGCACCGGAGCATCGTCGAGCACACGCCCGCGCTCGTCCATCCCCTGGTCGAGTGGGCCGACGCGCGCTGGCGCGCCGAACCGCAGCAGGTC
>CAMBUI010000191.1 GCA_945870915.1 Candidatus Kuenenia stuttgartensis
AGGCGCCGGTCGGCGAAGACCCGCGGGAGCTCCTCGTAGCGCACCTTCGCCAGCGGCGGGTACATCATGAGCACGAGCCCCACCGCGAGCGGGATGTTCGTGGTGCCGACGCTCGCCGCGTCGATCGCGTCGCGGACGCCGGGCAGGAACCGTCCGATCGCGACGCCCGCCGCCATCGCGAGGAAGATCCAGAGCGTCAACCCGCGGTCGAGGAGCGACAGCCGCTTGCCCGGGGCGGCGCCGATGCAGGGGGCGCTCACGGGAGGTACTCCCCGATGCGCTCGACGAAGCCGCGGATCTCGTCGCGCACGCGGCGGTAGTGCGGCATGGCGTCGTCGTCGCCGGAGGCGCCCGCGGCGGCGGCAAGCCGCGGCGGATCGTCGAATCCGACATGCACCACGCGGGCTCCGGGAAAGGCCGGGCAGTGCGCGTCGGCATGGCCGCACACGGTCACCACCAGGTCGAACGCGAGGCCGATCTCCTCGGGGCGCTTCGAGGCGTGCGTCGAGATGTCCACGCCCGCCTCGCGCATCGCGCGCACCGCGAGCGGGTTCAGCCCGTGCGGCTCGGTTCCGGCCGAGTGCGCCTCGATCGCGTCGGAGCGCAGCGCGCGCGCCCAGCCCTCCGCCATCTGGCTGCGGCACGAGTTGCCCGTGCACAGGAAGAGGACGCGGGGGCGGCCGCGCGCCGGGGCCGGAGGTCCGGGGTGGATGTCGCTTACTTGCACCATGATGCAAGTGTAGCGGATGGTCGCGGCGCCGCACCGCCCGGCGCCGCGACCACCGGCTTCCCGTCAATCCGCCCCGCTGGCGGCGACTGCGTGTGCGCGCTGGTGGGTGGCGCCGCGCCCTGCGCGCGGGGAGAGGAACCGCTCGCGGCGCCACGGAAGGATGCGTGAGAAGGTGGCGCGTTCCTCGGCCGGGAGGGCCTCGATCGCCCGTGCGAGCGGCTCGGGATCGGTGTAGCCGCCCTGCAGCGTGCGTGCGAGGTAGTTGCAGGCCATGGTCATGGTGTGGTCGAAGGGCGTCGCATCCTCGCCGTCGATCCACCCGCAGGTGCTGGCGAGGTTCGCGGCGGCGAGCGCGCCGCGCGCATCCTCGGCGCGGTAGCAGGCGCATGCCACCGCGTGGTGGGCCCGGAGCGCCTCGATGTTCGCCGAACTCCCGGTGGCGAGGCGCCAGAGGGCCCGCGCGGCGCGGGCCGCATCGACCATCTCGGCCGTCTGCGCCGGAGTGCGCTGTCGCTGCTCGATCAGGTCCCACGCGCGGCTGCCGAACTCCGTGGCGAGCCGACGCGCCCATTCCTGCATCGCGTTCCGGTCCGGTGGCGTGCGATCCTGCATGGTGTCCCTCGCTGGCTGCGCGCCGGCGGGGGAACGGCGCTAGCTTCTCTTGGACTCGAGTTCCTCCCAGCGGGCGTACAGCCGCTGGACCTCGGCCTGTGCCGCCCCGGCGGCATCGCAGGCCTTCGCATACGCCTGGTGGTCGGAGATCAACGACGGGTCGTTGAGCTTCGCCTCGAGGTCGGTCGCCTTCCGCTCGGCGGCGGCGATGCCCGCTTCTATAGAGTCGTACTCGCGCTGCTCGTTGTAGGAGAGTTTCCGCTTCGCGGGAGAAGCGGGTGTCGGAGCCGCCGCGGGTGCCGTGCGCGCGCCTCCGCGGCTCTCGGAGGCGGGAGTGTTCCGCGCGGATGCCTGCTCGAATTCGGCGAGCGCGCGCAGGGCCTGCTCCAGGCTCGCGACCACGCGCGGCACGCCGTCGGGCGCGCCGAGCACCACGATGCGCGAGGCGAGTGCGTCGAGCATGGCGCGGTCGTGCGTCACGAGCAGCGTGCCGCCCGGGAAGCTCTCGATCGCGTCCTCGAGCACCTCGAGCGTGGGGATGTCGAGGTCGTTGGTGGGCTCGTCGAGGACGAGCACGTCGGCGGTCTCGAGCATCATGCGCGCCACATGCGCGCGCGCGAGCTCGCCGCCGGACAGCATCGACACGCTCTGCAGCAGCTGCTCGTCGCGGAACAGGAACCGCCGCGACCAGCTCTTCACATGCATCTCGCCGTCGCGGAAGCGCACCTTCTCGCCGAGCGGCGAGATCGCGTCCTGCAGCAGCGCGCCCTTGGGGAACTCGGCGCGCGTCTGCGACATGGTGACGATGCGCGGCTTCGGATCGGCGGTGCGCACCACGCCGGTGTCGGGCGCGAGCTCGCCGGTGAGGATGCGCAGCAGGGTGGTCTTGCCCGAGCCGTTCGGGCCCATGAGCCCGATGCACTCGCCGGGGACGACATCGAGGTCGAGCGCGCGGAACAGCAGGTTCCCCCCGAGCGACTTCGAGACGCCCTCGGCCGAGAGCAGCTTGCGGGTGCGTCGGCCGCTCGCGGTGAAGTCGATGCCGGCGCTTCCGCCGGCGGCGGCCTGGTTGCGCTCGTTCAGGTCGGCGAGTTCGGCGCGGCGGTCGGCGCTGTCGTCGATGCGCGCCTGGCTCTTGGTGCGGCGCGCCTTGGCGCGGCGGCCGAGCCAGCGGTCGTCCTCGCGCACGGTGTTGGCGAGGCTCTGCTCGGCCTTGGCCTGCATCTCGAGGAACTCGCCCTTGCGGCGGCGGAACTCGGTGTAGTTGCCCGACACCGAGAGCGTGCCCTCGGGGTACGCGCGCGAGAGCTCGATGATGCGCGTGGCGCAGTTCTCGAGGAACACGCGGTCGTGGGTCACGAAGATCACCGCGCGCGCGCGCAGGTCGTGGCCGCCGCGCAGGAGGAACTCCTCCATCCACTGCAGGCCCTCGACATCGAGGTGGTTGGTCGGCTCGTCGAGGAACAGGATGTCCGGCGTGCCGCCCGCGCTCGCAAGCGAGCAGGCGACCGAGAGGCGCTTCTTCCAGCCGCCCGAGAGGGCCTCGGCGGGCACCTCCATGCGCGCCTCGGTGAACCCGATCTTGCCCAGGATGACCTGCGCCAGCACCTCGGCCTCGTGGTGGTCGCCGTGGGTGTCGGCCGAGCGCAGCGCCGCCTCGGTGCAGGCGGAGAGCGGCGTCGCGCCGGGCGCGAAGTCGTCGCGCTGCGGGACGTAGACCGCGATGGTGCCGCGCGGGAGGCGGATGATGCCGTCGTCGGGATCCTCGCGGCCGGCGAGCATGCGCAGCAGCGTCGACTTGCCGGCGCCGTTGGGACCGATCATGCCGATCCGCTCGCCCTCGGCGATGGAGACGCAGACTCCGCGGAAGAGCTCGCGGAGGCCGTGTGACTTCGAGAGTCCGGTGGCGGTCAGCAGCACGAGACCGTCCCGACCGACGCGGGGACGAGGATCTCGGCGGTCGTCTTCGCGAGGACCTCCTCGACGGACACACCGGGGGCCGTCTCGCGCAGCACGAAGCGGCGGCGCGAGGGGTCGGACTTGTCCATCTCCAGCACGCACAGCTCGGTGATGACCATGTCGATGCAGCGGCGGCCGGTGAGCGGCAGCGTGCACTGCGGGATGATCTTCGACTCGCCCTTCTTGTTGACATGCTCCATCACGACGATGACGCGGCGGACGCCGGCGACGAGGTCCATCGCGCCGCCCATGCCCTTGACCATCTTGCCGGGGATCATCCAGTTGGCGATGTCGCCCTCCTGCGAGACCTCCATCGCGCCGAGGATCGCGAGGTCGATGTGTCCTCCGCGGATCATGGCGAAGCTGTCGGCGCTCGAGAAGAACGAGTGGCCGGGCACGCCGGTGACGGTCTGCTTGCCGGCGTTGATGAGGTCGGGGTCGACCGCGTCCTCCTCGGGGAAGGGGCCCATGCCGAGGAGGCCGTTCTCCGACTGCAGCCAGACCTGCATGCCGGCGGGCACGTAGTTGGCGACGAGGGTCGGCATGCCGATGCCGAGGTTCACGTAGAAGCCGTCGCGGAGTTCCTGGGCGGCGCGCTGGGCGATCTGGTTGCGGTCGAGGGGCATAGGGCCGCGGATCATACGGCACCTTCGGCGTGGGTTCCGTCGGGAAAACCCGCAGCGGTTCCTTCGGGAAATCCCGTGGGGGCGTGGACGCGGAAAGGAGGTCGTGGCGCCGCTATCCTGCCCACCCCATGGCATCCACCGCGCATCCCGTCCTCGTCCGTCTCGGTCTCGCGAACAATCCCCGCATCTGCGCGCCCGGCACCGCCAACTCGGTGACCTCGGACAATCCCGCGACCGGCGAACCGATCGCCGCGGTGCGGCTCGAGTCGCGCGCCGACTACGAATCGGCGATGGCGCGCGCCGTGAAGGCGCAGGCCTCGTGGCGGCAGCTGCCCGCCCCGAAGCGCGGCGAGATCGTGCGCCGCATGGGCAACGCGTTCCGCGACCAGAAGGACGCGCTCGGCGAGCTCGTCTCGCTCGAGATGGGCAAGATCAAGGCCGAGGGCCTCGGCGAGGTGCAGGAGTCGGTCGACATCGCCGACTTCTCCGTCGGCCTCGCGCGCCAGCTCTACGGCCTCTCGATGCACTCGGAGCGCCCGGGACACCGCATGTACGAGCAGTGGCATCCGCTGGGCGTGATCGGCTGCATCACGGCGTTCAACTTCCCCAACGCGGTGTGGGCGTGGAACGCGATGGTCGCGGCCGTCTGCGGCGACGCCTGCATCTGGAAGCCGTCGCTGATCACGCCGCTCACCGCGATCGCGACCAGCGAGATCTGCTGGAAGGTCCTGCGCGAGCAGGAGGTCTGGCGTCCCGAGGGGATCGATCCCGCCGACATCTTTCCGCTCATCATCGGCACCGACGCCGAGGTCGGCGAGACCATGATCGCCGACCGCCGCCTGCCGCTGATCTCGGCGACGGGCTCCTGCCGCATGGGTCGCCGCGTGGGCGAGGTCGTGGCCAAGCGCCTCGGCCGCTGCCTGCTCGAGCTCGGCGGCAACAACGCGATCATCGTGATGGACGACGCCGACATGGAGCTGGTCGCGCGCGCCGTCCTCTTCGGATCGGTCGGCACCGCCGGCCAGCGCTGCACCACCACGCGCCGCCTGCTCGTCCACGAGAAGGTCGTCGACGCGCTGTGCGAGCGCCTCGCCAAGGCGTACAAGAGCGTCCCGATCGGCGATCCGCTCGCGGCGGGCACGCTCATGGGCCCGCTCGTCAACACGCAGGCCGTCGACAACATGCGCCACGCGTGCGCCGAGGCCGACAAGGAAGGCTGCACGCTGCTCGCGGGCGGCGTGGCGGGCATCGACCGGATGAAGGGCAAGCCCGGCAACTTCGTCGAGCCCACGCTCTACCGCGTGCCCAAGGGCTGCCGTCCGCGCATCTGCTGCGAGGAGACCTTCGCGCCGATCCTGTACGTCTACTCGGTGTCCTCGCTCGACGAGGCGATCGAGATCCAGAACTCGGTCGACCAGGGCCTGTCGAGCGCGATCTTCACGCTGAACATGCGCACGGCGGAGCGGTTCCTCTCGACCGAGGGCTCCGACTGCGGCATCGCGAACGTGAACATCGGCACCTCGGGCGCCGAGATCGGCGGCGCGTTCGGCGGCGAGAAGGACACCGGCGGCGGCCGCGAGTCCGGCTCGGACAGCTGGAAGCAGTACATGCGCCGCCAGACCTGCACCATCAACTGGTCGAAGGAACTGCCGCTGGCGCAGGGCATCAAGTTCGAGGCCTGACGCGCAGGCGGCGCCGCGCCGCAGAGAGACCCCGCCAACGAAACACCCCGCCTGGGCTGC
>CAMBUI010000192.1 GCA_945870915.1 Candidatus Kuenenia stuttgartensis
GGGCGCGGGTGTCGCCAAGCAGGGCGAGCCCGGCCTTGTTGGCGGTGAGTCCGTGATCCCAGGTCGAGAGGACGATCGGCGGTTGCATCATGGGAGGTGTCGTGGCGCGGGCCTTGGAGGCGGCAGAGGCGGTGGCGGGCGACGGAACCGCCGCCTTCGATGCGTGCTCGATCGGCCCGACGGGCCTCGGGTCTGGTGCGGACGAGCGCTGGAGTGGGGCGCAGGCGCCGGCGGCCGCGGCGGCGAGCAGGGCGGCGCAGGCGGTCCGACGGTCAACGATGCCGACGTCGCCTGGGGTCGGGATCTCGACGGATGCAACGGGTGCGGCGGGGGCGTTCGGGCGCATCCGCGCACGCTAGCCGCCCGCGGCCAGGTTCGCCCGAACTGGCGGAAAACCGCATTTGGCGTCTCTGGCGAGGGGTTGGCTGTCGCGCGTAAGTCGTCGCGCCGATCCTGAGGCCTTGTGGTCGTAAATATCTGACTTTCATGATCTTGCGATTCAATGTCTCGCGAGTCATTTCGCGACTTTACGCCGCGAGGCACTTGCCCTGCGTGCGATCGCGTGGCACGGTCGGTGCGCTAGGAAGGGCCAGGTTCCCGACGGCCGCAGAGTGCGACCGTCCGCTGCAATGAAAAGGGCAGCGCGAGAATTGGGCGAGGAACCCGCACCCCGGCTGGCAGCACATCAGGAGAAGAGGATTCCATGCTTTCGAACCGTCTCACGAAGCACTTTGCCGCCGCCGCCGCGGTCACCGTGGTCGCTGGCGCTGCCAACGCCGCCATCGTTCACTGGGATGTGAACCTGGTCGTTCCGAACAACATCGACGGTCTCTACATCAACGTCGAGACCCAGACCACCGGCAGCGCCGCGAGCGTCGTGCCGGGTTGGGACCTGAACCCCTACGGCACCTCGACCACCGCGATGAGCTGGTTCGGCGCCACCGGCGGCGGCTGCGTCACCGGCACTGGCCAGGGCGGCACGACCGTCGCGGTCGCCAGCCTGTCGATGGGCAGCATCGTCGGTGCGGCCTCGACCTTCGGCAACACCGCGTCGAGCGTCACCGCCGGCGGCTGGCTGCTCAACGCCAACAACTACTTCGGCTTCCGCTTCGTCGGTGCCGACGGCGCCACCCGCTACGGGTTCGGCGTCATGGCGATCGGCGCCAGCATGGGCTCGCGCACGCTGGTCTCGCTCGACTACGAAAACGTCGCCGGTACCGCCATCACGGTCGGCACCGTGCCTGCACCGGGCGCCATCGCCCTCCTCGGACTCGCTGGTCTCGCTGCGCGCCGTCGCCGCTGAGACTCGCCAACAAGCACTGAGCTTGCATCGCGGGCGCTCCCATGGGGCGCTCGCGGTGTTTTTGTCCGGCGGGGCTGCGTCCCGTCGCGCGGGAGCCGACGGGTGCTGCGTGCAGGCGGCGTGGCGCAAGTGCATCATGCGTCGGTGTTTACGTGCATCGATTCCGGCGATCCCAGCCGCGGCGGGTGTGGCATCCACGCAGCGGTTCCCTGAAAATCTTGAAAAACGGGCGGCAATCCGTTTGCTCGTACACAAACGTGTTGCAGGTTTGCATCGTCCTTGTCCGTCCCCTCCCTTGTCTGCGGACCCCTGTCAGTCCGCGTACCGGTCCCTTCCGGTAGAGCAAACAACTCGCACGGTGATCGACGGGCGCTGTCTGAAAGGCAAAGAGAGATGCTTTCGAACCGTCTTGCCAAGCACTTCGCGGCTGCGGCCGCCGTCACTGTTGTCGCTGGCGCTGCCAACGCCGCCGTCGTCTACAGCGGTGTCATCAACTTCGTCTGCGCCGTCGATATCGACGGTTGCTACATCAACGTCCAGACCAACACCCTCAGCAACGGCCCGGGCTCGGGCGTTCCGGGCTGGGACGTCAACCCGTACTCGTCGGGTGGCGGCATGAACTTCTTCAACTCGACCGGCGGCGGTCAGCTGCGCTACCCGGGCGTGACCACCGGCCCCGCGGGCAACCTCGCGCTCGGCACCGCCATCGGCGCCACTGGCTCGTACAACACCTCCACCACCGGCGTGGTGTTCGGCTCGGCCGCGGGCAACTGGCAGTACAGCGCTGAGAACATCATCGGCTTCCGGTTCAACGCCGCCGATGGCCTCGCGCACTACGGCTGGATGCGCTTCCTCATGGGCGCCGCTGGCTCGTCGGGCACCTCGATGACCCGCACCATTGTTGACTACGGTTGGGAGAGCGTCGCGGGCGTCGAGATCGCGGCTGGCGCGGGCATCATCCCGGCCCCGGGCGCGATCGCGCTCCTCGGCCTCGCCGGCCTCGCCGGTCGCCGTCGCCGCTGATCCAGCGGTTCGGCAGCCTGACACTCGGCTCTCCGCCCGACCGCTCGCGGTCGCGCCGAGATGACTCGAATAGCATCGCGTGGGTGGTCCGTTCCGGGCCACCCACGCTGCTTTTTCGTCCTGTGCTAGCATCGCCCGCCATGGATCGTCGGACCGCCAAGCGCCTTCTCGTGATCGGCTGGGATGCGGCCGACTGGATCCTGGTCAACCGGCTGTTCGCCGCGGGAAGGATGCCCACGCTTCGCCGGCTCGTCGAGGCGGGCGCACGGGCGGACCTTGGCACGCTCGAGCCCAAGCTGTCGCCGCTCCTCTGGTCGTCGATCGCCACCGGCAAGACCGCCGACAAGCACGGGGTGCTCAACTTCGTCGAGCCGAAGCCCGACGGATCGGGTCTGCAGGTGTCGTCGAGCACCACCCGCAAGGCGAAGGCGCTCTGGAACATCCTGTCGCAGAACGGCTTGGCGACGAATGTCGTCGGCTGGTACGCCTCGCATCCGGCCGAACCGATCCGCGGCAGCGTCGTGAGCAACCTTCTGCAGGAGGGCGAGCCCGCGGGTGGGTTCGATGCGTGGGCGCTGCCGCCCGGCACCGTGCATCCCGAGACCCTCCGGCCTTCGGTGGCCGACGCGCGGCAGCGGTCGCGGGCGTTCCCACGCGAGCTCCTGCGTGAACTCCTGCCCAAGATCGACGAGATCGGCGCTGACGACGCGCGGGTGCACCAGCTGGTGAAGCTGATGTCCTACGCGGCCAGCATCGAGCGCGCGGCGGTCGCGGCGCTCACGCGCGGCGAGCCGTGGGACGCGACGATGGTGTTCTTCGACGCGATCGACACCGTCGGGCACCACTTCATGCAGTTCGTGGCGCCGCGCATGGCGCATGTGTCCGAGCGCGAGCAGCGGCTCTTCGGCGGGGTGATGGACAAGGTCTACGAGTGGCACGACGCCGCGCTCGGCCGGATCCTCGCGGCGGCCGGAGCGGATGCGACCGTGCTGCTGCTGTCGGACCACGGCTTCCACTCCGACCACCTTCGGCCGAACCTGTCGGATCTGCCGCCCGAGCGGCGCATGGAGCTCGAGGCGAGCTGGCACCGCCCCCAGGGTGTGCTGGTGATGTCGGGTCCCGGCGTGCGGCAGGGTGCCGAGATCGCGTCGCCGACCATCCTCGACCTCGCGCCCACGGCGCTCGCCCTCCTCGGGCTCGCGGCGGGCGACGACATGGATGGACGCGTGCTCGCCGAGGCGCTCGAGGCCGCGGCGCCGGAGCGGATTCCCTCGTGGGAGGCGGTCGACGGCGACGCCGGACTCCACCCCGCCGAGATCCGGCAGGACCCGTTCGAGGCCGCCGACGCGCTGCAGCAGCTGGTCGACCTCGGCTACATGGCCGCGCTGCCCACCGATGTGCAGGGGCAGGTCGACCTCGTGCGTCGCGAGAGCCTGTTCAACCTCGGCGTGGCGCTGATGTCGCGGCGCAGGCCGCACGAGGCGGTGGTGCACTTCGAGTGGCTGGTCGACAAGCGGCCCGAGGAGGGGCGCTACGCGCTCTGCCTCGCCAACTGCCTGCTGTCGACCGGCGCCTTCGCGGGCGCCGCCGAGGTCGCCGCGCGCTTCCTGGCGCACGATCCCGCGCACATCGAGATGCAGATGATCCGCGGCGCGGCGCTCGCGCTGGCGGGCGACGAGGCGCAGGCGCGCGTCCAGATCGGCGCCGTGGAGCGCGCGGTGCGGGCGCGACCCGAGATGGCGCTCGCGCTCGCGAACATCCTCGCGCTCGCAGGGCGTCATGCCGACGCGCGCACCCACTACGAGGCCGCGCGCAAGCGCAATCCCCGCGATCCCGCGGCGCATCTCGGCCTCGCCCGCATGCAGCTGGCGCTGGGCGGCTTCGAGGAGTCGGCCGGGCACGCGCTCGACGCGCTCGAGATCACGCAGGCGCTGCCCGACGCCCATGCGGTGCTCGGCGCCGCGCTCGCCTGGTACGGCGACCTCGCCAACGCGCGCACCAGCCTCGAGTTCGCGCTGCGCCAGGAGCGTGGCCACCTCGACGCCGAGCGCTGGCTCGCGCTCGTCGTGGAGAAGCTCGGCGATGCGGCGGCGGCCACGGCCTCGCGCGACCGGATCGCGCGGCTGCTCGCAACGACCACGGCGCGCGTCAAGGACCCGCCGTTCGGCCCCGCCGACTTCGCGCGGCGCTTCGGCCTTGCTGCGATCTGATCGGCGTCAGGCGCGGTTGCGGTGGAGCGACGGATCGACGGCGGCCGTCATCGCCGCCACATCGAGGTCGTCGCCGAGGAACGCAGCGATTGCGCGCGCCTGCGTCGCGGCATCGCGCATGAAGTCGGCGTGCCGCACCTCGAGCACGGCGAAGTTCGCGCGCGCCGACAGCCACGCGCGGACCTGCGCGAGCTGCTGGCCGTAGATCGCCATGAGGCGCTCGGGCGGAAGCGCGCCGCCCGCCTTTGCGCTGCGGGCCAGCATCGTCGCCTGGCTCTGCACGACCTCGCGCAGATCGCGCTCGAGGAACACCACGCGGTACGGCCGGTCGTCGGGCAACTCGGGCACGAGCGCGTGGATGACCTTCACGACCTTTCCGCGCGCCTCGTCGAGCCAGGCCTTGTCGGTGCGCAGGCTCTTGACGCGCTCCAGCTCGAAGTAGCCGCGCGGATTGTCGGCGTCGGGGGCGCGCAGCGCGTCGGTGAGCGGCGCGATGCCGCCGGCGACGATCATCTGCATCGCCATGCTGGTGCCCGAGCGGGGGAGTCCTGACACGATGGTGGTGAAGTCGCGGGGCATGGCGTGCGTCGGGATGCGCGGGGCTCAGGATGCGCGGGGATCGGAATGCGTGGTGAATCGGAACGCGCGGACGATCGGGCTCCGCCACGGGCCGATGGAGTCTACTTGGTCGTTCCGGCCGCCTTCTCGCCCGGCCACGGGATGCGCTCGGCGGCGACGACGCGGCCGCCCTTCACGTCGACGATCCACGGCGGCGTCATCACGTACGCCTTGACCACCGCGGGCAGCTCGACCCAGGCCGCGTGCGCGGGCACCGTCTCGACGAAGAGCCGGCCCTTGTACGCGGGCGGCGTCGGCAGCTGCACCAGCACATAGGTCGGCGCCGACGCCGGTGCCGCCGCCTGCTCGGCCGCCAGCCGCGCCAGCAGGTCGGCGCAGTGGTTGCACGACTTGTAGAAGAAGACCATCCGTGCGTCGGCGGGGAAGGGGCTGGTGTCGACCCATGTGCCGAGCGGCGTGTCGGCGAGGGGCTTTCCGATCCACTGCAACGGCCGCAG